>JAFZSD010000030.1 GCA_017619535.1 Oscillospiraceae bacterium
TATCAACGCTGATAACAAAATGATAACAGAAGGGGTGATAGGCTGGATAATATGGATAGATCAAATAATCAAAGGAACCACGAACCGGACGAACAATATTTCCTAAACGGAATCAGTTAAGTCCTGTCGAGTGGGAGTAATACATAAGCCATATTAACGGACAAAACAAAATGCTGCGCTGCAGGAAGGTCTAACTTCCTGCAGCGCACTATTTATCTGTTTCGTTCAACCGATCACTATATTAAATAGTCCGATCAAATATTTGCATATACTCCAGTATTCCGGTGATAGTATATTTATGATATAAAGAGTAATTTTCTTATCTATTATGTCTCTTACAAAAAAAGTAATAGTAGGCTTTCATAATTGTTGAAATAGGATCTATCCTATGTTATATTTACTTTAGTTATTCATAAGCAACTGATTGTTTTCAATTATGATCTGCAAATACAGCATCAAGGAGGAATACTATGTACACAGCGAGAGAAAACATGCGCAGATGCATAGCCAACGACAAGCCGGATCGCTTCGTAAACCAGTACGAAGCTCTTCAGATCCTGCCCACGCCATTTATGATGTTCCACAACCCCAGACCCGAAAAGGGCGGGCCTGAAGTCGTCAATGCGTGGGGCGTTACTAATGCTTACCCGGAAAATTCTCCTTCCGCCTTCCCCGTCCACACCCCTGACAAAGTCGTTATAAAAGACTTTGAAGAGTGGCAGGAATACGTAAAGGCTCCTTCTCTGGATTATCCTGAAGAGGAGTGGGATAAGGCCAAGTCGCTGTACGACGCCATCGACCGTACCAAGTCTTATGCCTGCACCATAGTCGCTCCCGGCCTTTTCGAGCAGACCCACCACCTCTGCGGAATGGATGAGGCTCTCGTAAACTACATGATGTACGAAGACGAGATGGGCGATCTTCTCAAATACCTGAAAGACTGGGAACTCCAGTACGCTGAGCTCATATGCTCAAAGCTTCACCCCGATGCCATACTTCATCACGACGACTGGGGCAGTGAGCAGAACACCTTCCTGCCTCCTTCCATGTTTGAAGATTACTTCCTTGAGAATTATAAGGAAATATACAAGTATTATCATGATCACGGTGTAGAAGTGATTGCACATCACTCAGACAGCTTTGGCGCCACCATCGTCCCATACATGATAGAAATGGGCATCGATGTGTGGCAGGGGCCGATGCATACGAACAACGTGCCCGAGCTTGTGAAGCAGTACGGCAAACAGATCACCTTCATGGGCGAGATCGACAACAAATTCGTCGACTTTGATACGGCCACTTACGACGACTGTGTCAAGGCTGTCAAGGATGCGTGTGAATCAGTCGGAACTAACGAAGGGTTCATCCCCTGCATCACCCAGGGCGGTCCTGGCTCCCTGTTTATCGACGCATACGAAGGCCTCTGGCAGGCGATCGACGAGTACAACACCGCTCGATTCGGATTTACTCAGGAACAGCTTGACGACGCCAGAATGCCGATGTCTGTCACCCTCCCCGGCCGTTATAAATGCAATATCAAGTGCAGGTACACAAAGTAATAGTATTTTCATTTAACTCCATAATCAGCAAATCGCCCTGCGCAGTTCTGATTTCTGCGCAGGGCTTCTTTTATCTTTGCTTACATCCGTAGTATAATATGGAGCATCAGCTTCTTTCTGCGTTGCACCGTTCAAAGTATTCTTTTGCAAGCAGGAATGTCTCTCTGTCAGATTCGATAACGATAAGTCGCTCAGCCTCATCCAGAGGTATCCAGCCCGCGTCAGCTACCTCCAACGGGATCGGAGGTCTGTATTTCTCATCGCTGTATCCGCAGAAGAACGTAACGCTTCGGTTCTCGTTAGTTCGAATGCTGGGGACCGTACGGCGGAAACAATTATCTATCCTGGCCGTTATGCCGGTCTCTTCATAAATCTCACGCACAGCGGTAACTTCGGGTTTTTCACCGTAAAGGCTGTGCCCTTTGGGAAACGACCAGCCGGGCTTGCTTTTTACCATAAGGACATAAGTTCCCTTGTTGTCTCTTGAAAACACTACCGCTCCGTATGAGTCCTCGCGCTCGTTTCTTAAAGACGATTCGCCCCATTCCTGACGATACCAGTCCATGATTCGCTCTGGAATAAACTCTCTGTTCTCTTTTGTAACATCGATACAGTAGAGCAGGTGTGATCCTAGAAGCTCATCCGTAAACCAAGAACTGTTTAGCTGGAGCACACCCAGCACGGGGACATCCGCCCTCAATGCACGCCGTACCGCTTCCTGAAAACCGGTTGCGTTTGATTCACGCGGGCCCAGCTCATCCATCAATACGATTTCCGCGTCATCAAAGTCCTCAAGCGCTGCACGTCCAAGGGAATCAAAGCGCTCTGCAACATCATACGTATCTTTATCATGACACCGAAACAGCAAGTTATCTGGATCAGGTCTGTCGCTTCCGTCAGCCCGCAGGATATGCACGGTCATAGTATCTGGAAATACGCCGTTTGTGCGTACGGTATAAAAACCTCCTGTTTTGAGCCCCGACGCATCCAGAAACTTGCGTATCGCCGTTGACTTCCCTACCTGCTTTTCTCCTGTCAGAAACAGATGCTTATGCATGCTTACCCCTACCTGGCATAATCTTTCATTGCGAATACAAGACATTTGACGAAAAGCTGACTGATCATTCGGTTCAGTCAGCTTTTCATTTCAGAATTCAAATTCAGTCCATTGCGTTTTTTATGAGCGTCAACAGCTCCGAGTATTCTTCGCATGCCGGAAGATCAGGATTGTCAGCCTTTATACTGTCGGTACTGCGGAACAGGATACCGGCTTTGCTGGCGCGGATCATGGCCAGGTCGTTAAAGCTGTCGCCCGCTGCTATTGTTTCGAAACCGGCTGACTGGAGGGCTCGGACGGTCGTCAGCTTCGTGTTTTCGCAGCGGAGCCTGTAATCGCTGATGCTTCCGTCATCGGCTACCACGAGTTCGTTGCAGAATATCGTAGGCCAGCCGAGTTTCTTCATCAGCGGCTGGGCAAACTGCGTGAACGTATCGCTTAGTATCACAGCCTGCGTTATCGACCGGAGTTCGTCGAGAAACTCTTTTGCACCGGGCATGGGATCGATAGCGGCTATTACTTCCTGGATCTCTTTGAGGCCGAGTCCGTGTTCTTTCAGTATGCCGAGACGCCAGCGCATAAGCTTATTGTAATCCGGTTCGTCTCTTGTCGTTCGGCGGAGTTCCGGTATCCCGCTCTTCTCTGAAAATGCGATCCAGATCTCAGGCACGAGAACGCCTTCAAGGTCAAGACATGTAATATACATAACAGCAGCCCTCTTCCGTTTGATTGGTGTCAGTAAACAACAAATCGCAAAAAATGTCAAGTACACCTGAACACAGCGGTGTTTCTCGACCGCTTACAGCTAATCAGCAATATCGGTCTTTGAACGCAGATCTAGTCTAAGGGTAACATTGGACTCTGTCCTGCTGACTTCTTCAAATCCTTCGCTTAGAAACAGTGAGGTCGAAGTGTTATCTGCCGCTATATCGTCATAGAGAAACGTTAGTCCCTGTCTCTTCGCTTCACTGCAGAGAAGACGCAGCCCCTGTCTTCCGAAACCTTTGCCCCGTTCTTCGGCCAAGACTATAATGTCCGCAAGATATATCTGTCTGTCACTGTCAAAACGGAATGCGCATTCTCCGACGAATCTTCCTGTATCATCGTCAAGCAGATAGCGGTAAAACCGGTCTTCGCTCCCAAGCCAGAGTCTATACCATTTTTCCCAGTTATCACTCGGGAAAGGCACAGAGCCTCCCCACGCTCGGTTATACTCCATCGTAGCGGGATCGCTCAGCAGTTTCTCCCTGAACCACAGTTCATCCAACAACGGTCTGTAGAGCTTCAGCATTTAACCCTTACCCCTCGGTCAGGCGTCCAGATACTCCAGGATCTCGGAAGCATTTGTGTCCGGCTTGACTTTAGGCATTATCTTTTCAATGTTGCCTTTCTCGTCGATGATGAAGGTGGTCCTGACCACACCCATGCTTACCTTTCCGTAGTTCTTCTTTTCCTGCCATACCCCGTAAGCCTCGATAGCCTGACGGTCGGGATCTGAGAGCAGAACAAAAGGCAGACCGTGCTTTTCTGCGAACTTCAGATGCGAAGCGACGGAGTCTTTACTAATTCCGATGACTGCCACATTTTTGTTCTTGAACTGATCATATGCTCCGGCAAAAGCGCATGCCTGTCGTGTGCAGCCGGGAGTGTTGTCCTTCGGGTAAAAATACAGGACGACCTTCCTGCCGAGATAATCGGACAGTCTCACCGTATTGCCGTCTTTATCCTGGAGCGCGAAATCAGGAGCTTTATCACCTGTTTTAAGCATGCTGCTGATCCTCCTTTTCAGAGTTTTCTACATAATCCGGCACTACCGTCAGAGCAGTGTCTGGCTCTTCCGCCTTTATTTGAGCGTAAGCGTCTTCTATGAAAGGCGATTTGTATTCAATATATCCGTCGATATTGTACGGGAACATCCTCGCCCCGCGTTCTTTGACTCTGGAATACTCCTCCGCTTCCTCCGGATGGCTCCGGAGCCATTCACGGAACGCTATGTGCCTTTTGAGCTCCGGAGAATCCTCAGGACATACGTAGAGATGATGCAGCGGAAGCTGCGTATCTCCGACGTAGCAGAACGCTTCCCTGCCTTCGATGCCCAGATCGCCTTCATGCACGTATCCTGCATCCGACAATTTTCTTACAGCTTCAGCCAGGTGCGCCGCGTCTTTTATAACGACGTCGATATCTATAATAGGTTTGGCGGACATGCCTTCGACAGATGTGCTTCCCACATGCTCGATGCGCAGCGCGGTATCTCCGAGAAAAGATACGAGTCTCTCTTTCAGATCTTCAAACCACTGTTTCCAGCGCTGATCATACCTGACTACGACAACGTGTTTGGTGCGCAAGACCGATCATCCTCCCCTGCCGGCATTGAGTCATCTGGCTACTACGAAATATACATATACGGCATAGCCCATCAGAAGCAGTATGCCCTGGAGCCTGTGCGCTTTCTGCCTGATCATCATCGGGACCATGGCCAGCAGCGTGAAAGCGAGACATACGGGTATATCCACGGATATGCTCTGTGCCGATACTGGCAGACGTTCGCCGGATACCAGAGAACATACCGGAAGTATGAGCGAAAGATCTATAACGTTAGCGCCGATGATGTTTCCGACCGAAAGGCCAGATTCCTTCTTGGCTATTGCGGTAAGCATCGTGACGAGTTCCGGAAGAGACGTTCCCACCGCGATAAGAGTAACGGCTATTATGCGTTCCGGAACTCCCAGATGATATGCTATCTTGCTGCCGTAATTCACCATGAGCTGGCTGCCTCCGACTATAGCCGCAGCGCCGATGATGAACAGCAGCACGTGTTTCCTCATCTTCTTTCTGTTGAAGTGTGTCTGGTCGGCTGCCTCCTCCTCTTCTTCTCTTGCCGAAATAAGGTTGAGAAGCATGAATGCAACGAAAATAGCGGCCAGAACTATGCTTCCGGGAATGCTCAGTCTGCCGCTCAGGCTGGACACGAGCAGCACGGAAGCTGAGGCTATCAGCAGTATTATCTGCGCCAGGTGTTTCCTGCGTGTGCATACGATCTCCATGGCTACCATCGCTATGGCAAGTATCAGCGCAGTGTTTGCTGTTACGGAACCCACGGCGTTGCCCACCGCCATTTCCGTCTTGCCTTCGATCGCGGCCAAGACCGATACTATTATCTCGGGAAGCGTCGTTGCGATGCTCACGATCGTAGCGCCGATTATAAAAGTCGGAACATGAAGAGCTTTCGCTATCCAGCTTGCCGCGTCGACGAACCAGTCTCCGCCTTTGATGACCAGCGCGATACCGACTGCAAACAGCACCCAGCTCCATATGATCCCGTCCATAAACTCACTTTCCTTTTTCCATAAAAAATCAGGCGCCATGCGCCTGCAAATACTTCAAGCACAGCACAGCCGTACTTGAGTCTCAATAATTAAGGCAAGCCAGAAGCATCATATCTGCTCCGGGATTGTTGACTTACCGCTCTCTTTGAGCCATCTACTCCCTCAATCGCGTAGATAATACCACTGTTTTGCATCAAAATCAATAGAGCAGCACCAAATGTCCGTATATAAACAATCGCAGAACATTATTACTCTAATATGGTAAAAAAGATTATCTGTTGTGTCCTCTATGTGTTATAATCTAGTAGAACAGATTGATAGTTTTAAACCGTTTTCCCGGAGGACTCGTTTAATGGGCATATATTCCGCAGGTATCGACATCGGTTCCACGACCGTAAAACTTGTCGTACTGGATGAGGATAAAAATATAATATACGGAAACTACAGAAGGCATCTTTCACACACCCAGGTCTCTCTTGCAGAACTTCTTGAAGCGGCCGACACTGCAATAAAGCACGTCCCCGTACGTGTAAAACTGACTGGATCAGGTTCCATCAATCTCGCCAGATCACTGGGCGTCGGGTTCGTACAGGAGGTCGTTGCAGTAGCTGCAGCGCTGCAGCGTACTGCTCCTCAGACCGACGTCGCCATCGAACTGGGCGGCGAGGACGCGAAGATAATCTATTTCACCGGAGGCCTTGAAGAGCGCATGAACGGAGTCTGCGCCGGCGGTACCGGTTCGTTCATCGATCAGATGGCGTCTCTTCTGCAGACCGACGCCGCCGGTCTCAACGAGGCCGCCTCCGAAGCATCAGAGATATACCCGATAGCCGCCAGATGCGGAGTTTTCGCAAAGAGCGACATACAGCCCCTTATAAACGAAGGCGCCAGGAGATCCGACCTGGCTGCGTCTATCTTCCGCGCCGTAGTGAATCAGACGATATCCGGACTTGCCTGCGGAAAACCGATCCGAGGCTGTGTGGCGTTTCTGGGCGGTCCTCTGCACTTTCTTCCTGAGCTTAAGAAATCATTTATCGAAACGCTGCGCCTCTCTCCCGAGAATATCGTCGATCCCGAGAACTCTCATCTGTTCGCCGCTATGGGAGCCGCACTCGAGGCTGACGGAGAAACGGAGGTCTCGCTTGGCGAGATAAGCAAAAAGCTCCGGGCAGGAGTAAAGATGGAATTCGAGATAAAACGTCTCCCTCCTCTGTTTTCATCAGAAGCAGATTATTCCGAATTCGTGGAACGTCACAGTAGAGCCAGAGTAAACAGGGCCGATCTCTCCGCCTATTCGGGAGACTGTTTCCTCGGTATAGACGCCGGTTCCACCACCACCAAGCTCGCGGTCATAAACACGGACGGCGAACTGCTATACTCTTATTATGACAATAACCACGGCGACCCAATAAAGACAGCGATCAGCGCCGTATCACAGCTCAGGGAGATCCTACCCCCTTCTGCCCGTATAGCTCGTTCCTGTTCGACCGGTTACGGCGAGGCTCTTTTGAAATCAGCCTTCAGTCTCGACGAGGGCGAAGTCGAGACTATCGCCCACTGTACCGCCGCCTCTTTCTTCGATCCGGAGGTCGACTGCGTTCTCGATATAGGCGGTCAGGACATGAAATGCATAAAGCTCAAGAACAGGATCGTCGACGCCGTTATGCTGAACGAAGCCTGTTCCTCCGGATGCGGATCTTTCATCGAGAACTTCGCTTCTTCCCTCGGTTACAGCGCTCCCGAGTTCTCAAGGCTGGCGCTCTTTGCAAAAAACCCTGTCGACCTCGGAACGCGATGCACCGTTTTCATGAATTCCAGCATCAAACAGGCACAGAAAGAAGGAGCCTCGGTCGAAGACATATCGGCCGGTCTTGCATGTTCTGTCATAAAGAACGCTCTGTTCAAAGTCATCAAACTGACTGACGCCAGAGAGCTCGGAAACCATGTCGTCGTACAGGGCGGCACATTCTGCAGTCATGCTGTCCTGAGAGCCTTTGAGCAGATCTCAGGAGCGGATGCGGTATGTCCGGACATATCCGGTCTGATGGGCGCATTCGGGGCCGCTCTCATTGCCCGAAACTCATATGAGGGCCAGGAAACGGTCATGATGCCGCTGGACGAGATATGCTCTCTCAGTTACACCTCGACGACGATACGCTGCGGCCGCTGCCAGAACAACTGCCTGCTTACGGTCAACAGATTCCCCGGCGGCAGACGCCACATATCCGGGAACCGATGCGAAAAAGGCCTCGGCAGCGAGAGCGCCGGCGAAAAAGCGCCCAACCTTTATGACTATAAGTTCTCAAGGATATTCGGATATGATCCCCTGAGTGAGGATGAAGCGCCCCGCGGCGTTTTGGGAATACCGCGCGTACTCAATATCTATGAGAACTATCCCTACTGGGCAACCTTCTTCCGCGAGCTGGGCTTTTCGGTCGTTCTCTCACCCCCGTCGGGCAGGAGCATATATGAGCTCGGAATGGAATCGATCCCTTCCGAGTCGGAGTGTTATCCGGCCAAGCTGGCTCACGGACATATCCAGTGGCTAATAGACAGCGGCGTCAAAACGATCTTCTATCCCAGCGTCTACTATGAGTTCCGCGAAACTCCCGGCGCTCAGAATACATACAACTGCCCCATAGTAGTCGGTTATCCTGAAAACCTGAAAAACAACGTCGAATCCATTACTGACGGCGCAGTCAGGTTCATACACCCTTTCATTGCGTTCAGCAGTGAGAAGACTGCCGAAAAACGGCTCGTTGAGCTCTGTGCGGAGGAATGGAACATCCCTGCGTCAGAGACCCGCGCCGCCGCCCGGATGGCGTGGATCGAACAGAGAAAAGCAAAAGACGATATACGCGCGGAAGGCCGGCGCGTGCTCGGCTGGATGGAAGAGAACGGCAGGAAAGGCATTGTGCTTGCCGGGCGTCCGTATCACGTCGACCCGGAGATCAATCACGGCATTCCCGATATGATATCGTCATACGGACTTGCTGTCCTCAGCGAGGACAGTCTGCCCGTCGGTTTCATACCTCAGCGGCCTCTGCGTGTCAACGATCAGTGGGTCTTCCATTCGCGTCTCTATACAGCGGCGGAGTTCGTCACCGGACGCGGCGATCTTGAACTCGTACAGCTGAATTCATTCGGATGCGGTCTTGACGCGATAACCACGGATCAGGCGTGCGAGATACTGGAGAAACGCGGACGGGCGTATACCGTTCTCAAGATAGACGAGGTGAACAATCTCGGCGCCGCGCGGATACGTATACGCAGTCTCCTCGCCGCTTCAAGGCTCCGCGGTGAAAACCCCGTTTCAGACAGAGAAACGTCTCTTGTTTTCGACCGGAGCAGATTCACCGGTGAGATGAAAGATCAGGGCTATACGATCATAGCTCCTCAGATGAGTCCGATCCATTTCGATATTCTCGAACCTGTATTCAGAAAATACGGCTACAACATCGTAGTCCTCGACAACGACAACAGGCATGCGATCGATACAGGTCTAAGATATGTCAACAACGACGCTTGTTTCCCGTCGATCACAACGATAGGACAGATCATGGATGCCGTTCTGTCAGGTGAATACGACACTGACAGGCTCGCCATAATAATGTCCCAGACCGGCGGTTGCTGCCGCGCAAGCAACTATATAGGGTTTATCAGAAGAGCGCTGGTAAAAGCCGGGCTGTCCCACATACCCGTCATCTCGCTCAACGTTAACGGCATGGAGAAAAACCCCGGATTCAGTCTGTCTCCGGGTCTCCTGATGACCGCACTGCGCAGCATCGTATACGGCGACCTGATCATGCGCTGCCTCTACAGAGTCCGGCCATATGAAGTCGAACCAGGATCTGCTGACGTCCTCAGAAAAAAGTGGACACGGATATGCGTAGATTCACTCGTGTCCGGCGGTTCAACATACGCAGAGAACTGCAGGGGCATCGTCGAGGATTTCGACAATCTTCCGATCCATGAGGACATGAGGAAACCGCGAGTCGGCGTCGTCGGCGAGATACTGGTCAAGTATCTTCCTCTTGCGAACAACCATCTTGTGGACCTCATCGAAAAAGAAGGCGGAGAGGCCGCAGTACCCGATCTGATGGACTATATTAATTCTTGTATCTATGAAAAGCGATACCGCTACAGATATCTGGGCGCCGGGCTGACCTCCGAGGTGATCCCCCGGATCGCGGTCCCTGCCGTAAGAAAACTGCGGTCTCCGGCACTGAAGGCTCTGGAAAGGAGTCGCCGGTTTGAAGCGCCCATGCCCATCGAGAGGGTCGCAGAGCTGGCTGAGCCGTTTCTCTCGATTTGCAACCAGTACGGCGAGGGCTGGTTCCTCGCGGGAGAGATGGCTGAGCTTCTGAATTCCGGAGTCCCGAATATCGTATGTGCCCAGCCCTTTGCCTGTCTTCCAAATCACATCGTCGGAAAAGGTGTAATAAAGATGCTCAGGAAACACTATGCCGACGCGAACATCGTAGCTGTGGACTACGATCCGGGAGCAAGCGAAGTAAACCAGCTCAACCGTATCATGCTCATGCTCTCAGCCGCCAAAAAGAAGCTTCTGATTGAAGAGGGCGCAGAACAGACCGCTGACCGGTAACATCCTGGCAAAAAATTACCGCCCTGTATGTTTGTTACATACAGGGCGGTTAAGTATTTCCGTTTTACTTGTCGGTTACTCCTGGATGACTATCTTGGAGTCAGCGGCATTCTTCTTTACAGACTCGATGCCGTTGGTGCAGCCTGCCATCGCCTTATAGCCTTCGCTGACGGCAATGATCTGGCCGTTCGTGGCCTTCAGGCGGAAGCGGTACTCGCCGGCCTTGTCGAGATAGATCTCGAACTTCGGATGCTTCTCAACGGCGTAACCTTCCTTTGTCTGATCCTCTACGGCAGCTATAGGCGCATTCTTCTGAACGCTGGCAATACCGTTCTTGCAGGAAGCAGCGGAGGAATAGACCTCCGATGTAGCAATGACTTCGCCGTTGCCGGCCTTAAGATCGAACTTTATGCCGGTCTTGGTCTTCTTGATAAGAAACGTTCCCATGTCTTTTCCTCCTGTAAATATAAAGAATTGCTTCATGCTGTTTCGAAACTACTTTAACATATAACAAATATATATCCTAAGTCTGCCGATTTCAAGTAGTAATGTCGATTTACAGTTACTAATACGTCATTTTTTGGACATAGGATCATGATTTTTGCTCATCAGAGTCCGAAGCAGTCTTATGAGAGGCAGCAGATACAGATAGAATGCCGCCGTCACAGCGCCGGCCGGCGCTCCCACTACTGAAAGCGGAACGGCAGACGCTATGGACCAGGGCACCAGCGGAGACATGACTACGGCCGTGTCCTCTATGTCAAGAGCGAGTTCGGGCTTGTTTCTGTAGTTGTCCGAACACAGCTGTTTCGTCATTATTATCGCAAGCGTCTGATTGCTGCTTATGATCGCAGCGAGAACTGCAGCTGCAAACGTCGCCGCGAAACTGGACGCTCTTCCGGCTATTGCCGCGGTCCTGGCTTTCAGCCCGTCGATCATACCGGTTCCGTCGAATATGCCGGAATATGACGCGGAGATAAGCACGATGAGCGAGACCGTTACCATGGACACGAGTCCTCCGCCGTCAAGAATGGCGGCAAGCTCCCGGGTCGGAGCATGGTAGCCTGTTATCATAAAAGAGACCATATCTCTTATCGACACGTCCTGGATAACTATGCTGAGCGCTGCCGAAACAACGATACTGGTAAGCATGACCCACCTGATGTTTATCCTGCAAAGCGACATTATGATTATGAGAGCCGCAGGCACCAGCAGAATCCAGTGCATCGTAAAACCGCTCCGGAGTATTTCAAGCGCCTCTGTGGAAAACTGTGCGTTTTTGTAGCTCATGCCGATCGCCGCGTAAAGAGCGCATGAGATCAAAAACGGCAAAACGGCGCTTCTGAGCATGTTCCTTATATTATCATATATATCAGTTCCGGTCAGTTCGCATACGAGGTGGGCGCTGGTCGACATGGGCGAGCAGCGGTCTCCGAAGAAAGCGCCGGCCAGTATGGCGCCGCCCAGCAGCGTCGGACTGATCCCGGCGGTGCGTCCGATGGCCATGCATATCGTACCGACGGTAGCGGCTGTACCGAACGACGTTCCTATAAGAAGCGAGACGAGACAGTTTATAAGGAAGACCGCGGGGAGCAGAAATGCAGGTCTGACTATCCCTGCGGCGCTGCAAATAATCATCGGGATAGTACCTGAAGATCTCCATGTAGCGGTCAGAACTCCTATGAGCAGGAAGACGACCAGGATGTTCTTCACGGTATCCATGCCTTTGAGCGACATGCGGAGCATATCCCGTACGCTGTGCTTTTTTATAAGGCCGTATGCAAAGAACAGGATATAACCTGCTATCATCGCATAGAGCACCGATATGTCCGCCGCAACGCAAGCAATCAGCGCAGCCGCAAAAATGATTAATACTGCCGCTTCCATAATTTGCCCCCGGAAAGTTTTCAGTCGATTTTACCACCGCACCAAAGACTTGTCCATAATTACTTTACTCTATTAAGTTTTAACTCTGTCATTTCCGGATCTAAAGATGAAACAAAATGAAATCGAGATTCAGGTATGCCGGAGTAAAAATAGCAAAAAACGAACTCGTTTACCCTTGAAAATCTGTAGAGCATTATGTTAAAAATGATGATATAATCTCATTCGTAGAGATCCACAAAAAACAATTCGGATCTGAATATCCGCATATACATAAGAAATGAGGCTGAACGATGAACCGCGCCGAACAGATGCTTCATGAAACAATACAGAAAGGCCGACTGCTCGATACTTCAGGGATGAAGCGCAAATACATGGACGTGCCCTACGGCAGCGACTGCATGCAGGCTCTTAACATCTATCTGCCGAATGAAGGAGAAGGTCCCTTCCCCACCATAATTTACGTACACGGCGGAGCCTGGTCCGTCGGCGACAAGTCGGACTCTCAGATCAACACGTTCATTCCCGGTCTTGACCGCGGATACGCTGTCGTCAGCGTCGGTTACCGTCTTCTCCCGGACGTTCATTATCCGGAGAACCTGTTTGACGTCAAGGCTGCTCTGCGCTGGTGTGCTGAACACGGCAGCGAGTATTCCCTCGATAACGACCGCGTAGCGTGCACCGGCGCTTCTGCAGGAGCTCAGCTCATGCTCATGGCAGTTTTCACACAGGGCGTCCCCGCTTTTGAAGGAGCCCCTTTAGGCCCGACCTGCAATATACGTGCTGTCGTAGATCAGTTCGCGCCCACGGATTTCCGAAACATGAGACGTGACTATGACGAGTCCGGATACGACCGAGCAGACAAACTGAAGCCCGGAGCTCCGGGACCTGCCAACGCTCTCATGGGGTTCAACGTGGATGATTCTCTTCGCATGTTTGCATTCGCGAGCCCCATCTACAGCGTACACAAGGATATCCCTCCCGTACTCATCCTCCACGGCCAGTACGACTCTAAAGTCCCTTATCAGCAGTCCGTACGTCTTGCTGAAAGGATCCGCGAGATAGCAGGTCCTGACAAAGTAAAGCTCGTGATCAGTCCGGACACCGAACACGCGGACACGAAATACGACGCCGAACCATATACTAGCATAATATTCGATTTCCTCGACCCTCTTGTAAAAGGCTGATAATAGATGGTTATAACAGCGGCGGCTGCTTTGTAGGCAGCCGCCGCTTAAATATCTGTATCAGTTGAGCCGTGACGCAAGGCCGCTGAACATTCTTTCCACATGTTGGCTCAGTTTGGAATTCTCGGGATCGGTGAGTTCCGGATCTTCTTCAAGGACCCTCTTTGCCGCTTCCTGCGCCTGTTTTAGAACGTCCATATCTCCGGCTATGTCGGCTATGTGCATTTCGGGCAGTCCGTGCTGCCGTGAACCGAAGAAATCTCCGGGACCGCGAAGGCGGAGATCCTCTTCGGCGATCTTGAACCCGTCGTTTGTCTCGCACATGACTTTGAGCCTCTCCTTTGCGGTATCGCCTCCGCTGCCCTCGAACAGCACACAGTATGATTTGTGTTTTCCCCTGCCGACACGGCCCCGGAGCTGATGAAGCTGAGAAAGGCCGAAACGGTCTGCGTTCTCAACTACCATAAGCGCTGCGTTCGGAACGTCGACGCCTACTTCAATGACCGTAGTCGCCACAAGTATGTCCGATTCTCCCGCAGCAAACGCCTTCATCGTCTCATCCTTGGCCAACGGTTTCATTTTACCGTGGATTATTGCCACGCGCAGATCCGGGAAGACTTCATCACGCAGCTTCTTAGCATATTCCTCGGCAGCTTTGAGATTTTCCGGCGCATCGGGCGCCTGTTCGGTGTCCGCTTCCCCGACCATCGGACAGACGATATACACCTGACGTCCCTCGGCCACAAGCTTCCTGATGAAATTGTTTATGCGTTCACGCATATCCTCGCCGACGGCGAAAGTGTCAACCTTCTGCCTTCCGGGGGGCAGTTCGTCAATGATCGAAACGTCCAGATCACCGTATATAATAAGCGCAAGCGTTCTCGGTATCGGTGTCGCCGACATAACGAGGACGTGAGGACGGTCGCCTTTTTTGGTCAGCTCCGAACGCTGGTCCACGCCAAAACGGTGCTGTTCGTCGGTGATGACGAGAGCGAGATCCGAGAACTCCACATCTTCAGATATGAGAGCGTGCGTCCCTATGACCAGATCGGTCTCACCGGACGAGAGACGGGCGCGGGCTTCTCTTTTCTGCTTCGCCGTCATGCTTCCCTTGAGTATATCCACGTTCATGCCGAGAGCACCGAGCATGGATGTGAGAGACCTCAGATGCTGGTCAGCAAGGATCTCCGTGGGAGCCATGAAAGCGGACTGTCTTCCTGCCCTCCACGCAGCGTAGCAGCAGGCGGCCGCGACCACCGTCTTGCCGGAGCCGACATCGCCCTGCAGCAGCCGGCTCATCGGTCTTTCGCCTTTGGTCATATCAGACACTGCTTCGTCCACAGCGCGTCTCTGGGCTCCTGTGAGCTCGAAAGGAAGCGATCTGAAGAACGGTCCCATATCGCATTCCGGCAGCATGATGCCGCTCTGTTCCATTCTTCTGCCGCGCATCAGCCTCATCGCCGCCGAGAGTGCGAACAGTTCCTCGAAAACTAGCCTGCGTCTGGCTATCTCCAGGGATCCCGTATCCTTCGGAAAATGCACGTTCTCATAGGCGAAGCCCGCCGAGCAGAGGTTGCTCTCCTCTCTGACCCTGGCCGGAAGGATATCCGGATACTGCTCTCTGCAGGCGTCAAGGCCGCTGCGGACTGCTTTGGCGACGAAATTCTGCGTGAGGCCGGACGTCAGGCGATATATCGGCATGATGCGTCCAGTCGTTCTTCCTGAATCCTGTTCCCGCTCCATTACCGGGTTTACCATCTCCGGGCGCCCTATCCTGCCGCCGACACGGCCGTAGAACACATACGTCTCTCCTATATGAATGGAATCACGTTTGTACGGCTGATTGAAGAAGGTCACGTCCAGCGAATCCGCCCCGTCGACCGCTTTGAACTTCAGCAGGTCCATTCCCTTGCGAATGTGGGATAGTCTGGGCTGCGTTGCCACTACTGCGCATACGCACGCGTTTTCACCGACGATCAGGCTCCCGATATCTTTAAAGACTGTCCGGTCTTCATATGTGCGCGGGAAATACGAGACAAGGTCGCGGAGCGTCCTGACGCCGAGCTTCTCAAAAGACTTTGCCCGCGCTTCACCTACGCCTTTTATATATCGAACGTTCAGGCTGTCAAGTTCGTCCATGCGCTCATCTCCTTTTCCCTAATCTCAATTTGGATGATACCACAGTAGCGGTCTCATTTCAATCAGCGCACGCCGCTTCGGGGCCTGCGTCTGACTTATTGACACATTTGCGTTATTGTGCTAAAGTGTCATTAATTAAATATCGTGGTTTTCGTTCATCGAAGAACATGATAGAGGCGCGGTCATCATCAGTACCGCGGGACAAAGCCAGGCAGCCGTCCCGCGTGAAAGGGCTGACCGCCGAAGGGCATGACTCTGCCTGCGAGTCATGCACCTGGCCGTCTGCAGAATATGCAGCCGTCTGTCACATGCGTGGAGAGCTATCATCGGTAACATCCCTTGCAGAAAATGCCTATGGTACATCCGCGTTCATGGATATGCCGCAGGCAATTTTTATGAGGGGTGTTTTTATGTCACGCAAGAAAAAACTTGTCATCTTTTTCGCTGTTGCAGTGCTTGTATGCGCGCTGTTCACAGTGACCGCGTTCGCGGCTGATGACGGCGAAGAGTACACCAGCAACATGTACTCTACGTTCTGGGCTCTCGTTCCTCCGATCATCGCGATAGTCCTCGCGCTCATCACAAAGGAAGTCTATTCCGCGCTCTTTGTAGGCATCCTCGTCGGCGCTCTGTTCTATTCGAACTTCAACGTAGTCAGAACGCTCGATACGATCATCAACGACGGCTTCCTGGGAGGTCTGGCGGACGCCTGGAACATCGGTATCTTCATGTTCCTCATCCTGCTCGGCACCATGGTGGCGCTCATCAACAAGGCTGGAGGCTCCCAGGCTTTCGGAAGATGGGCGGAACAGAACATCAAAACCAAGGCCGGCGCACTTTTCGCGACCTTTATACTCGGCATCCTCATCTTCATCGACGACTATTTCAACTGCCTCACCGTCGGCAGCGTTATGCGTCCCGTGACCGACCGTCACCAGATCTCACGCTCAAAGCTCGCATATATCATCGACGCCACCGCGGCTCCCGTCTGCATGATCGCCCCGATCTCATCCTGGGCGGCGGCGGTCTCCGGCATGGTGGACGAAGCCGAGTATACCGGCATCGAGCTCTTCGTCCGTGCTATTCCTTATAACTTCTATTCCCTGCTCACGTTCGTTTTCATAATCGCTCTCATACTCATGAAATTCGATTACGGCCCGATGCGCAAGCATGAGTTCAACGCCAAGAACGGCGACCTGTTCTCCGGCGAGAAACACGAGGATACCGAAGCTCTCGAAGGACATCCCAACGGCAGGGTCTTCGATCTGCTCATTCCGATCATCCTCCTCGTCGTATTCTGCATCATCGGCATGGTCTATGTGGGCGGCTACTTCTCCGGTGAGACCTTCGTCGATGCTTTCGGCGCGACAGACGCCTCTGTCGGTCTTCCCTGGGGCACTCTCGTAGCCCTGATCATAACGGTCATCTACCTTATCTGCCGCAAGCTCATTACCTTCAAGGAAGCAATGGCCTGCCTGCCCAAGGGCTTTATCGCCATGGTCCCTGCGCTGCTCATACTCTCCTGCGCAATCGCCCTTAAATCCGTCACCGGTCTTCTCGGCGCCAGCGAATACGTCTACGGCCTCATGGAGAGCGCCTCTCAGAGCCTCGTCAACATGCTTCCCGCCGTCATCTTCCTGGTCGCCTGCGTGCTTGCATTCGCGACCGGTACGTCCTGGGGCACCTTCGGCATCCTGATTCCGATAGTCACCGCTATCTTCCCGGCTACGAGCCCCCTGATGATTATCGGCATCTCCGCCTGCCTCGCGGGCGCCGTCTGCGGCGACCACTGCTCTCCGATCTCCGATACGACTATAATGTCCTCCGCAGGCGCACAGTGCGATCACGTGAACCACGTTTCCACTCAGCTGCCCTACGCGATAACTGTCGCGGCCGTTTCCTTCGTCTGCTTCATAATCGCGGGGTTTGCACCGTACTGGATCTCGATACTCGCCGGCATAGTGCTCACTGTCCTTGTGCTCTTCATCATCAAGGCAACGCAGAAGGCAGAAGATTGATTCGGACTAAAGTCATACATCCGCTGTCTCCGGACAGCTGCAGGAACGCCCCGCTTCAGAAAGCGGGGCGTTTCCGTTTCTCAATATTTCAGGGCCGGCAGATCAGATGATCTGCCGGCCCATTTTAGCGTATCATTCAGACTTTTCGAAGATCATTCCTCTTCGTCTTCGTCTTCTTCCTCTTCCTCGTCATCGTCATCGAACTCGAACTCGAGGTGCTCGCCGCATGCCGGGCAGTCCATCTCGCCGGCAGCCACGTCGTCGTCAGACACTTCGATCTCGGCACCGCAGGCGGGGCAGGTAACGCCGTACTCGGCATCCTCGTCCTCGTCTTCGTCCTCATCGTCGCAGCAGCACTCGTCTTCGTCAAATTCATCGGGACCGAATACGAATTCCTCGACGTCGGAGAGATCGTCGGAAACTGCGTCGAGACCTTCGCCGACCTCTTCTACGCTTTCATTGATATCCTCAAGCTCAAAGGCGATATCCTCGAGCACGTCGATTATAGCCTTGAAGAGCTTTCCCTGCTTGGATTCGCCGTCGATGCCGAGCCCCTCGGCAAGGCCCTTGATGTACGCAACTTTTTCAGAGACAGTCATGATAGTATCCTCCTTTACGTTGTTATTATCATTATCGCTCACAGTGCGCGGTATACGTTGTCAGCTCTTTGAACGCTCGAGATATTCTCCGACTCTTGTGTCTATGCGGACCTTGTCGCCCTCGTTGATGAAGAGAGGCACTTTGACCTCGGCGCCGGTCTCAAGAGTCGCGGGTTTCGTAACGTTCGTAGCGGTGTTTCCCGCAAAGCCGGGATCGGTCTGGGTAACGACGAGATCCACGAACGTGGGAGGCTCTACGTTGAATACCTTTCCCTTGTAGGAATAGAGCGTGCACTCCATGTTCTCCTTGACGAACTTGAAGTTGTCGCCGAGCATGCTGGCGTCGATGGGCTCAAGCTCGTAGGTCTCCATATCCATGAAATAGTAGAGGTTACCGTCGTTGTAGCTGTATTCCATGGTACGGCGCTCAACTGTTGCGTTCTCAAACTTGTCGGTGGGGTTGAACGAAGTCTCCGTGACAGCACCGGTGATGACGTTCTTCATCTTGGTGCGCACGAACGCCGCGCCCTTGCCGGGTTTAACGTGCTGGAACTCCACGACCTGCATTACTTTGCCGTCCAGTTCAAATGTCACGCCGTTTCTGAAATCGCCTGCTGTGATCATATGATAATCCTCCTGTTATGCTGATTTCTTTGACACTTGATTTTACCCCATATCGGAGACTTTTGCAAGTTTAAATTACAGTATTATGAGCTCTTTGGGCAATTCTGTGATATCCACGCATCCGGTTTCCGTGATATATATGACGTCCTCGATCCTCACGCCGAATCTTCCGGGAAGATATATGCCCGGCTCTGCGGATATCACGGCACCTGCAGGAATCGGATCGACACCTGAAGGAGACGCGTACGGCGCCTCATGTACCTCCAGTCCGACTCCGTGTCCGAAGCCGTGACCGAACTCTTCGCCGTATCCGGCCTTTTCGATGACGGCTCTTGCGGCTCCGTCTATATCGCTGCCGGTCGCCCCCTCGTGCGCCGCAGCTATGCCAGCCAGCTGCGCCTCCAGTACGATCTCATATACCTTTCTCATCTCGTCGGTCGGTTCGCCGACACAGAGCGTCCTGGTCGTGTCCGAGCACCATCCGTTCTTGCGGACTCCGAAATCTATCGTAAGGAACCCCTTTCCTATCTTACCGTCGGAAGGCACGCCGTGGGGCATGCTGGAATGAGGACCGGAGACTATGATGCTGTCGAAGGACTTGTCCTCCGCTCCGTTCTTCTGGAACCTGTAAAGGAGCTCTGCTGCGAGTTCCCTCTCCGTAATTTCGGTGGAGATAAGCGGCAGGATCTCGTTGAAAGACTTCTCAGCCGTACGCTGAGAGTCGATGAGAAAGCTCAGTTCCTCGGCCGTCTTCACAGCCCGGAGGTCGGTGACGATCTTCTGTGCCGGGACAAGTTCGGCGTTAAGCTTCTCTCGCCACTGTTCATAGGCGTGATACGAGGTGGAGTATTCCTCGAAGCCGAGCTTCCTGATGTTCTCGGAAGCAATGACGTCATTAATCCTTTTGCTGTATGGATACTCGCGGGTGACCATCAGAACCTCGGCGTCTGTAATGGTGTTCTCCGCTGCCTCTATATATCTGGAATCGGTGAAAAACCATGCTTTTTCAGCTGTTATGATCGCAGCGCCGTCGGAAGCGTCGAAGCCGGAGGCATACTGCCGGTTTACCGGGCTCTCAAGCATGAGCGCATCTATTTCAGCCGCGGCGACGGCCGCCATGATCTTTCTGAAGTTGTTCATAAACGATTACCTGCTTCCTTTATATATCCTGAAAACGATACTAGTGTTTGTCACGGCTGTGCCGTTTCGGTCTGTACGCGTTCTACCTTTTTGATCCCCTTCTCGATCTTGCTTCTGGGATTCATGATCTCTCTTCCGCATCCTAGACAGCGCATCTTGAAATCAGCGCCGATGCGGAGCACTTCCCAACGGCAGCTGCCGCAGGGGTGCTTCTTTTTCATCGTTAGCACATCACCGACATGTATATCCATTACTGACCTCCGAGTTCACTTTTTTATGGAGTCCCAGTACTTCTTCGCCGCCTGCTCCGTCTTGTTATCTCCATACTCGTAGTATCTGGCATCTTTCAAAACGTCCGGCAGATACTGCTGCTTTACCCAGTGGTTTTCAAAACTGTGCGGATACTTATACCCCTGTTCGCGCTCAAAACCGGTGCCGTCGGCATGGACGTTCTGGAGCTCGCGAGGTATGGGGCCTGTCTTTCCCGCCCTGACGTCGGCCATCGCCCTGTCGATAGCGATGACGCCTGAATTTGATTTTGGAGCCGTCGACAGAAGTATCACAGCGTCAGCAAGCGGGAGCCTAGCTTCCGGGAGGCCGAGCTGAACGGCGCTGTCGACGCACGCCTTGACGATGGGTATTGCCTGAGGATAGGCAAGCCCTATATCCTCCGTCGCGATGCAGAGCAGTCTCCTGCACGGAGACAGGATGTCTCCCGCTTCGAGAAGGCGCGCCAGATAATGGAGCGCGGCGTCCGTATCCGAACCTCTGACGGATTTGTGCAGTGCGGAAAGGATATCGTAGTGTTCGTCACCGGCTCTGTCATACCTCATGGCGCTCTTCTGGACCGCTGACTGCGCGTCGCTTAGCGTTACGCGCACGGTGCCGTTCTTTACAGGCGAAGCGTTCAGAAGCAGTTCCAGGGCGTTCAACGCCTTCCTTACGTCTCCTCCGCACCCCTGGGCGATGTGCTCGGCGGCTCCGTCCTCGAATTCGACCCCGGCGCCGAGCTTTTCCTCCATCATTTCGGCCGCACGCTTCACGGCGCGCTTTACATCTTCCGCCGGTACCGGTTTGAATTCGAACACAGTGCTGCGGCTGAGTATGGCGTTATACACGTAGAAATACGGATTCTCAGTAGTGGAGGCTATGAGCGTTACTTTGCCGTTTTCTATGAACTCGAGGAGCGACTGCTGCTGCTTCTTGTTGAAATACTGGATCTCGTCGAGGTACAGCAGAACGCCGTCCGGCGCGAGAAGCGTGTCGACGTCCGCTATCACATCCTTTATATCAGAGATCCCCGCGGTGGTCGCGTTTAGACGGCGAAGGACACGTCCGGAGGTCCTGGCGATGATGTTCGCGACCGTCGTCTTGCCGGAACCGGAGGGCCCGTAGAATATCATGTTGGGGATCTGACCGCTCTCCACTATCCTCCTGAGCAGTCCGTTCTCTCCGAGTATATGCTCCTGTCCCACCACGTCGTCAAGACTCTCGGGACGCAGCTCGTCGGCCAGCGGTCTGTACATCGCTCTCACCTCCGTTTTGCTGTTTTATCATTAAAGAATATTATATCCTCACTCGTTTCCGTTTGCAACAGACATCGCCTGTTGATATAATACCAGATGTGAACAGTGAGGTGACTGCATGATGGATCCTTCTGCAAATATTGACGAGATAGTAAGGCTGCTGGAACTGGATTATCCCGATTCGGTATGCTCGCTTGATTATCCCAGGGACTATGAACTGCTGATCGCGGTAAGGCTGTCGGCACAATGTACCGACGAGCGGGTCAATATGGTCACGCCTGCTCTTTTCAAGGCATACCCCACCCTTGAGTCTATCGCGGACGCCGAGCCTGAGGACATCGAGCCGTACATCCGCTCCTGCGGTTTCTTCCGGGCCAAGGCGCGGGACATCGTCGGAGCCGCCAGAATGATCATATCGGATTACGGCGGAAAAGTGCCCGACACTATGGAGGAGCTTCTTAAGCTCCCCGGCGTCGGACGGAAGACCGCCAATCTTCTTCTGGGAGATATATACAAGAAGCCTTCCTCGGTAGTAGTCGACACACACTGCATCAGAATATCCAACCGGCTCGGGCTCGTCGACACAAAGGACCCCGAGAAGATCGAGACCGCTCTCAGGGCGATCCTTCCTCCGGACAAGTCGAACGATTTCTGCCACCGTCTCGTACTTCACGGCCGTGCCGTCTGCACGGCTCGGGCTGCGCACTGTGAAAAGTGCTGCATCAGAGAGTACTGCCCGTCAGCCAAACAGTCTTAGTACCGCTTCGGAGGCAACGCTGTGGAAAACTATCAGATTATCCCTCTCGAGAAGGAGCACGTCCCGCTGGTTCTGGATTTCGAAAAAGAGCTTCGCCGGCAGGAACCGGATACGTATTTCTGGGAGCCTGACGAGGAGTACGTTAATGCTCTGGAGAGTTCCTTCTTGGACGACAGATTCAATAATTCCGTGTCACTGATAGCCGTTAAGGA
The DNA here is from genome assembly GCA_017619535.1 of Oscillospiraceae bacterium. Lineage (GTDB taxonomy): Bacteria > Bacillota > Clostridia > Oscillospirales > Oscillospiraceae > RGIG8048. The sequence goes on from JAFZSD010000030.1 coordinate 22,638, forward strand.
CGGCAGGATCATTGGCAGGATCGACGCGGTGCTCATCGCGTCCAGAAACGATCCGGCGTGTACATCCGCATATCTGGACTGGATATGCGTGCTTAAAAGCGAGCGTCACCGTATGGTCGCGCAATCCCTTCTGGAGAAGCTGCGCACAGAGCTCAAGTCGAGAAACGTCTCCCTTCTCGTGGCGCTAATGGCTCAGAACAGCGAAGCTCAGAGGTTCTACAGATCGGTTCGCGGCGCGTCGATCCACGACGAGGGGATCTGGATCGATCTGTGATACCGGCCGTGACCTCCGGTGGCGTATCAGCGCTCAAATAACAATCTCCTTAACAGACTGCCGGCGGGATCAGACGATCCCGCCGGTTAAATCTATATGTCGCAACAGTAAAGGAACTACTCCGTTCTAAGGGCTTCGACCGGATCTTTCTTCGCGGCTATCCGCGCAGGGATCAGTCCGGATATGAACGTGAGCGCCATGCTTATGAGAACAAGTATCACGGCAGCGCCGGCCGGCAGCCTGGCTATGTTGGATATACCGGCAAGGTTTTTAACTATAGCGGATGCCGGAATGCACAGAAGCACGGTTATGATTATACCGAATAGACCGGACGCGAAGCCCACGATGAGCGTCTCCGCATTGAATACGCTGGACACGTCCCGCTTGGAAGCGCCGATACTGCGCAGGATCCCTATCTCTTTTGTGCGTTCCAGAACGGAGATGTAAGTGATGATGCCGATCATTATCGATGATACGATGAGCGAAATGGAAACGAACGCGATGAGCACGTAGGATATTATATTGATTATCCTGCTCACGGACTTCATGATTATGCCGACGTAATCCGTATAGGCTATTATGTTCTCTTCGTGTCCTTCGTCAGTCACTTTCTTGTTATAGCTGTTGACTATTTCTATGATACTGTCCTTGTTCTCGAACGTGGATGCGAAGATGCTGATCGAGGACGGTGACTCGGGGTCGATCACGCCGAGCTTTTCAATGTTGTCATCGTAGTTCGAATCCGACATCGTAGCCGGCATGTAATCGTCGTACATGTCCGACAGATAAGCCTCGTCCAGACCCGCCATCCACGCGTCTGCCAGCGCCGCGATCTCACCGCTGGTCATATCGGCGAGTTTCGCCTCCGTCTCAGCGGCATAGCTTTCCGATATCGACTGCCTGAGAGCCTGCATGACGTAGTTTGCGAGCTCTTCATCCTTCATTCCCGCGAGATAATTCGCTACGGTCTGAGAATCCATTCCGGTCTGCTCCGCCATTGCCGGAGCCAGCATCTGCTCCATGGCGGTCCTGTCCATCGCGGAAGCCGCTGCCTGCGCACGCGTTTCGAGCTCATCGTCCGTGAGCGACAGGGCCAGCTGCGTATACAGCGCCGCCTTCTCAACCTCGGTCAGCGATGAGAACCATCCTTTGATCATATCGGCTTTTTCGGCGTCCGTTATGTCGTCGAGACTGCCGTCATCGAATTTCAGTCCTGTGAAGACGTCTGTCTCTTTATCCTCTGTCTGCTGCTTTACTATCTCCGATGCGTCGACTGCGGCAGCAACATAATCTCCGAGTTCTTTCGTATATCCGACTGCGCCGTGCATGGCTGTCGTGACAGCCTCTCCGTTAGGTCTTATTATCCCGACGACCTTTATCGCTTCGGCGTTGTCGATGACGTATGTCATATACGTCTCATTCTCGGTCATGTCTTCCCAGAAGCCTTCCGTCTCATTGTAACGGTAGTAATCCGTCGGGAGGACGAGCCTGAATTCGAGATCCAGCAGTTCGTCGTAGGTCCAGCTCTCCGTTTCCGCCGATATGGTCTCTCCGTTCAGGAGTTTGCCCAGCATCTCCTTTATCTCGTCCGGGTCCTTGAGACCGAGCGCGTAAAGGAACACGTCGTTTATCTCGTTATTCTCATCGATCACCAGAACGACTTCATCGTACTGCTGCGGCCATCTGCCGGCAACGACGTCATACTGGGAGTCAAGCAGTTCCCGGTTTTCAAGGAGCTCTTCCCATATATCCATGCTGTACATCGAATAGGAGACAGAAACGGCCGATGACATCATGTCGTCCGTCGTTGTAAAGCTGTCGTAGAGTCCGTCGAATATGGAAGTCGGGTTTATGCGCGTCACTCCGTCGATCGTATCAGCGGAGTATATGTTGAGAGTCGTCCCGTAGCCGTAACGGATCTCGCTCACGTATTGACCGATCCCGCTCTCCCCGCTTTCAAGATATTCCTTGAACGCGGACAGGTTGTTCTTCTGGCGCGTCATGCTGACCATGGAGTCGAGCATGTCGGACATTACGGTGCTCGAATATACGGCGTCGTCCCCGTGTTCTTCAGACTTGTCCCTTGCGCTGACGATGCTGGAAAGGAGCCCCCCGATGTCCATGGACTCGGCCGTTATCTCCAGCGGATATGCCGACAGCGTATCCTCCTGCACCTTATCGATGTAGTTCTGTATCCCGTTGGACAGGGACAGTATCAGCGCTATGCCTATTATCCCGATGCTGCCGGCAAAGGCAGTCAGTATGGTGCGCGTCTTTTTTGTCAGCAGATTGTTAAGAGAAAGACTCAGGGCCGTGCCGAATGACATCGAGACCTTTTTAGTTCTTTCAGGCGAGTCGTCTGCCGTCTCGTCCCCGCCTGCGTACGGATCGCTGTCGTCTGTGATGCGTCCGTCGAGCAGACGGACTATACGCGTTGAGTAGCGCTCGGCAAGGTCGGGGTTGTGAGTGACCATAATGACGAGACGGTCCTTCGCCACTTCTTTTAGTATATCCAGAACCTGTATGCTGGTCTCCGTATCGAGAGCGCCTGTAGGTTCGTCGGCAAGAAGGATATCCGGATCGTTGACGAGAGCGCGGGCTATCGCGACGCGCTGCATCTGGCCGCCGGACATCTGGTTGGGGCGTTTCCGTATCTGATCGCCGAGTCCGACCTTTTCAAGGGCTTCGACCGCCCTCCTTCTGCGTTCGGACTTGGATACTCCGGACAGAGTCAGGGCGAGTTCAACATTTGAAAGCACCGACTGGTGCGGGATAAGGTTATAGTTCTGGAAAACGAATCCCACCGACCTGTTCCTGTACGCATCCCAGTCGCTGTCCACGTATTCTTTTGTGGAACGGCCGTTTATGACCAGGTCTCCGCTGGTGTACTGATCGAGACCGCCTATGATATTGAGCAGAGTCGTCTTTCCGCATCCGGACGGCCCGAGCACCGATACGAACTCGCTCTTCCTGAAATCTATACTGATCCCTTTCAGCGCCGATACCGTGGAATCTCCGGAGATATAATCTTTTGTGATGTTCTTGAGTGAAAGCATTATACGAGCTCCTGACGGGATTTATTTAACACACATATAAGTATAATTACGGGGCTCTGCTATTTCCACACCGCAGAACCCTGTTTTACAGATAATTTACATTTTTTCATCGGTTTACAGATATATGACAGCAAAAAGCAGCCGGACCTTCAATCGGTCCGGCTGTCCTTCGATCAATAATATCTCTTGTTCTTGTTCTTTCTGGCGGCCTCGGATTTCTTGCGGCGCTTGACGCTGGGGCTCTGATAGTATTCCTTCTTTCTGAGATCAGCAAGAACACCATCCTTGGCGCAGTTGCGCTTGAACCTTCTCAGTGCGCTGTCCAGAGACTCATTTTCCTTTACGCGGACTTCCGACATTTATTTCCCTCCCTCCAAATACGTGCAGCGGCACGCTTTAAGGGCCATGATCAATGGCTTTAAGTGCATTAGCACGGATATTATAAGTGTTTACCGCAATATTGTCAATAGTGTTTTTCTTTATCACTTGACTATGAGGTTGATCAGCTTGTTTTTGACTACTATGGTGCGCACGATCTGCTTGCCCTCGATGAGACGAGCTATCTTCTCGTCGGCCTTAGCGGCTTCGAGCACGACGTCGTCCGGGGAATCAAGCGGCACCTTGACGGTCGTCTTCAGTTGTCCGCCGACCTGGACGGCTATCTCCTTGATGCTCTCCACCGTCTTGCTCTCATCGTATTCAGGCCACTTCTGCTGGCAGCAGAGTCCTTCGAACCCCTGGAGCTCCCAGAGCTCGTCACATATGTGGGGAGCGAACGGCGAGAGTAGCGTGAGAAGGGCTTTGATATCCCCTCTCGACGGGGCGTTGGAATAGAAGTCGTTGACGAGAGACATGAGGACGGCAATGGCGGTGTTGAACTTCATGCTGTCGATATCGTCGCCGACTTTTTTGATGGCGCGGTGAACGGCGGCTTCATTCGCAGCGGAATAGCTTTCGTCGCCTTCGATCCTGTTCTCGGCGAGGTTCCAAACTCTGTCGAGGAAACGCTTGCATCCCTTTACAGCGGTCGGAGACCAGGGCGCAGCCTTCTCAAAGTCGCCGAGGAACATGACGTAGAGTCTGAGCGTATCCGCTCCGAACTCCTTGATGACGTCGTCGGGATTGACCACGTTGCCAAGAGATTTGCTCATCTTGACTATGTTCTGATTGGCCATCTCACCGTATTTTTCCACCAGGTACTTCTTTGCCTCTTTCTCGCTGCCGCACTGTTCGACAAGGCTCGCCTTCTCTTCATCGGAGAGGTTGTCGAAGTTGTGGGGATTGAGGCCGAGGATCATGCCGTGGCTGGTGCGCTTCATGTAGGGTTCCTTCGTGGGGACCACGCCGATGTCGTACAGGAATTTATGCCAGAAACGGGAATACAGCAGGTGGAGCGTGGTATGCTCCATGCCTCCGTTATACCAGTCTACGGGCGTCCAGTAATCGAGAGCTTCTTTCGAAGCGAGAGCCTCGCTGTTGTCGGGGTCCATATAACGCAGGAAGTACCAGCTTGAACCCGCCCAGTTGGGCATGGTATCGGTCTCGTGCTCGGCGGGGCCTCCGCATTTCGGGCACGTGCACTCGACCCACTCGCGCATGTGAGCGAGGGGGCTCTCTCCCGTGTCGGTCGGCTCATAGCTCTTTACGTCAGGCAGGAGCAGCGGCAGATCCTGTTCGTCCATCGGGACCCATCCGCACTTGGGGCACTTGATGATCGGGATCGGCTCGCCCCAGTAACGCTGACGCGAGAAAACCCAGTCGCGGAGTTTGTAGTTTATCTTCTGCTCGCCGAGGCCGTGCTCGGTGAGCCACTCGATTATCTTTTTCTTTGCCTCCTCGACGGGCAGCCCGTTGAGGAATCCGGAGTTGACGAGAGTACCGGTCTCGCAGTCGACGTACGCTTCTTTTTCAACGTCTCCGCCGGAGACGACTTCTATTATCGGCAGCCCGAATTTGCGGGCGAACTCCCAGTCGCGGGTGTCATGTCCGGGAACGGCCATGATGGCTCCGGTACCGTATGTGGCAAGAACATAGTCGGAGATGAATATCGGGATCTCACCGCCGGTAACGGGGTTTATAGCCCTGACTCCCTTCAGCTGCACGCCTGTCTTGTCCTTCTGGAGCTCGGTGCGTTCGAAGTCGGACTTTTTAGCGGCCTCGGCCTGATAGCCACGCACCTCGTCGAGGTTTTCGATGAGCGGCTCCCATTTTTCGAGGAAACGGTGTTCCGGCGACATGACCATGTACGTTACGCCGAACAATGTGTCGGCACGAGTCGTAAATACCCGGAGCTTGTCGCCTGCGGTCGTGGAGAAGTCCACTTCCGCGCCGACCGAACGTCCGATCCAGTTGCGCTGCTGGGTCTTTACGCGCTCGATGAAATCCACATCGTCAAGATCGTCGATCAGCCTCTGGGCGTACTTGGTGATTGCGAGCATCCACTGGCTCTTTTCCTTCTTTATGACCGGAGCGCCGCAGCGTTCGCAGACTCCGTTGACGACCTCCTCGTTTGCAAGCACTACCTTGCAGGAGGTGCACCAGTTCACGGGCATGCCCATCTTGTACGCAAGTCCGTGTTTGAAGAACTGAAGGAATATCCACTGGGTCCACTTATAGTAATCCGGATCGGTCGTGTCTATGCAGCGGTCCCAGTCGAAGCCGTAACCGAGCATCTTTAGCTGTTCCGTGAAGCGCGCGATGTTGCGCTTCGTGACCTCAGCAGGATGCATATGGTTCTTGATGGCATAGTTTTCGGTCGGCAGTCCGAAGGCGTCGAATCCAATCGGGAAAAGGACGTTGTAGCCCTCCATCCTCTTCTTCCTGGTTATGATATCCATAGCCGTATAAGGCCTGGGATGGCCCACGTGCAGACCGTCTCCCGAGGGGTACGGGAACTCGATCAGGCCGTAGAACTTCGGCCTGTCGTCGCCGTTTTTAGCGGCATAGACCTTTTTCTCGTCCCAGATCTGCTGCCATTTTTTCTCTATACGTGAATACTCGTACTTCATTTACTGACCTTCTTTACATTTACTCTGTCACTATATCGCTGATATCCAGCTCTGCGGCATCGCCCCATAGCCTCTCGAGGGAATAGAATTCTCTGATCTCTTTCAGGAACAGATGGACGATAACGCAGCCGAAATCGACGAGCACCCATCCGCCGGCGCGGTAGCCCTCCCGCCTGATAGCGGGCTCGCCGAGCTCTGCAAGCTGCTTTTCCACCTCGTCGGACAGCGTCTTGATCTGAGTGGTGGATCCCGCAGTGCATATGACGAAATAATCCGCCAGCACGGTGAGATCCTTGGTCTCAAGCACCTTGATGTCCATCGCTTTCTTGGAGTCTAGCGCCTTAACGGCTGCTACGGCTATTTCTTTAGGTGTGAGCATTAGCATCTTCCTTTATAAAAAGATTGTGAAACTGCAAATAATAATGATCGTTTACTCTTCAGACCACGGTGCGGACTCTCCGGAGCCGCCGTCATCCGGCTCGTCATCGCCAACCGGTTCGTCTCCTCCGCCCGGCTCGTCTCCGCCGCCCGGCTCGTCTCCGCCGACCGGTTCGTCTCCGCCGCCGGGTTCGTCTCCGCCGCCCGGCTCGTCTCCGCCGCCCGGCTCATCGGGCGGATCCGGTTCATCTCCGCCGCCCGGGTTATACGGTGGATCCGGATCATATCCGCTGTAGGAGGAGCTGCCGCCGCTGTATGAGGAAGGAGAATAATTGCCCCAGGAACTGTTACCCTGATAGACGCCGTTCGTGGAATATACGTACCCGCTCGAATCCTTAGTAAGGATGCTGAGTTCCTCCATTTCGATGTCCTCAGCGTAAGGGTTGAGGTACTCGTTTATCATGTCCAGCCATTCGTACGGATAGATGGTCACATATGATACGTACTCGCCGCCCTGATATACATACGCTTCCGTGTTGCCCGGGAGCTGGTGGAAAACAATATTCTCCGGGTCTACCTTCAGGAGTTCCTTCGCGAACCACACGACGTTGCCGCTGGTAAGATCCGTGTTTACGTATTTTATGAATATCTCGGCAAGAGAAGTGATCTTGATGGAATCCTTGTTGGCGATTATCTGTTCCGCAGCCGTTTTCAGGAAATCCTGCTGGGTCGCTATACGGCCTATGTCCGCGTTCGCGTATCCGCTTCTGAACCTGACCACCTTCAGCGCGTCAGCGCCGTCGAGATGCTGCATGCCTTCGGCGAAGTCGATATACAGATCCTGATACGGGTCTTCGTAATACATGCGCTGAGGCACGTAATAGTCGATGCCTCCGACGGCGTCAACCAGTTTGGAGAACGCCAGCAGATCGACGTTGATATAGAAGTCCGGCCTGAATCCGAGGATATCCGCGAAATGGTCCATCATTCCGTCGACACCTGAATAGGCGTAGAGAGTGTTCACTTTTTTGACCGCCCAGGAGACGTTTACCATCGTATCCCTGGGGATGCTGACGACATTGAGCGTATGGTTGGTCACGTCGAAATTCGCGACCATTATGGTGTCGGTATTGCCGTTTCCGTCATCTGATCCGAGGATGAGGAACGTATACTTTTCATCCGGGCGGGAGGCGGTACCGCTCTCATTTTTCTTTTCCGGCTTTACGGTTTCCGGTTTCTCCTCGTCGTCGCCGATCGTTTCGGCTGGGACGGTCGACTGATTGGGCCGGTTGTCGACTATATCCGGCGGTTTTACGCCGAATTTGATCCAGGCCAGTATGGCAAGCAGGATCACGAGTATAACAGCCAGGATTATTATCAGAGCTCTCAGTCCGCGGTTTTTGCGTTTTGCATTCCGGTTTTCGCTGACTGCCGGCTGCGCTTCACGGACATGTGCGCCTGTATGTTTGCTTTTGCGGCTGTTGCCGAACAGTTTCATGTTAAGATCCTTCCTTTGCTCTCAGCAGATATTCCATCGCTTCGAGCGTACGCTTGTGCGGCTCCTCTCCGTATGACTTAATGTCGTCAACGCTCATTCTGAGTCCGAGGATCATCGCATCGTCGATACTTTCGTAACAGAGCCGGCGCAGCGCGTCGAGACCTTCGAAATCACGCGTGGGCTCTATATAATCAGCAAGATAGACAACTTTCTCCAGAAGCGCCATACCGGCGCGGCCGGTAGTGTGCCAGCGGATAGCGTCATAGACCTCATCCGGCACTCCGAACATGTCTCTAGCCACAGCGGCACCCGTTTTTGCATGCAGAAGCTTAAGGTTGGCGAGTTCGACGTTATCGTTTATAATACCATATTTTTCGCACAAACGCAACTGCTCGTCCATCGTGAGCTTCTTCGTTATATCGTGGAGGATGGCTGCTTCACGGGCATTATCTTCATCCGCTCCCCATCTTGCTGCAAGCCGGACAGCCTCCTTCTCGCACCCGCGGACGTGAGCCACGCGTTTCGGCTTGAGCATCGAATAGGCCTGTTCTCTGAGCCAGCGGAAGTCGGGTCTTGAACCGTACAGACGGTGCGAGATGATGTAAGAATAGACCACGCCGTCCAGATACTCGATACCTCCTCGGTCGGCAAGTTCTGAGCGGAGCTCCGTCGACGATATCTCTATAACGTCGTTCCGCACGATCCTGGCGGAAACGCCGTGGCTTTTTCTGAGTTCGGCTGCATATTCGGCTATCTCTGCGTCGTCGTTCTCGCCGCGCGAAAAAACGGCCGGCGTTACCATTCCGATCAGTCTGTCAGCCTCACGCCAGTTTTTCAGAGTGACGAACATATCCGTACCCATCAGGAGGAATATCTCCGCGTCCGGATATGCTGACCTCAGCTCGTCTACGGTATCGACGGTATAGCTGCTGCCGCCCCTTTTAAGTTCGATATCCAGCACTTCCGTGCGTTCCATGCCTGAAAAAGCCGCTTTCGTCATGACGAGTCTGTCAGCTGGCTGCGCCGTATTCTCCGGAAGCGCTTTATGCGGAGGTATCGCAGCCGGGATAACGAAAAGCCTGTCGAGCCTCAGCGCTCTTGCGGCCGTCTCGGCTGCCGCGCGGTGTCCGACGTGAGGCGGATTGAACGTTCCGCCGAAAATGCCTATCCTCATTTTACAAGTACGATCCTTTTATCCAGCTTCCTGTTTTCCCTGTAGATCACGAACTTCGAACCGATGACCTGCACAGGTTCGGCCGAACAGATGCTGCAGAGCTCTGTGCATGCCTCTCTGGCCGTGAGCATGGAGTTTTCCAGAACGCGTCCCTTCACCAGTTCCCTGGCTGTCAGCGCACTGTCGGCCTGAGCCGCAACGTTCTCCGTTACGCCTCCCTTTCCGATTATCAGTATAGTGTCGGCGGTGTTCGCAAGACCGCGAAGCTGCGCGCGCTGTCTGCTGTTAAGCATCGTTTACCTCCAGAAGATGTTCTCTCAGTTTGCCGCAGAACGTTCTGAGCGCCCTGCCCCTGTGAGAGATAGCGTTTTTTTCTTCGGCGGTCATTTCGGCCATACCTCTCCCGGTCTCCTCGACGCGGAACACCGGATCGTATCCGAAGCCGCCTGAGCCGGACGGTGCAAGCATGATCGTTCCGGGACATACGCCCTCGGCCGTTATCAGCGTACCGTCCGGGAATCTGCACGCTATGGATGAGACGAATCTTGCGTCTCTTTGTTCCTTGCCCTCCATGTTTTTAAGGAGAAGCAAGTATCTCTGCTCGTCGCTGAGACCCGGCCCGCCGTAGCGCGCCGAGTAGACTCCCGGAGCTCCGCCGAGCGCATCGACTACGAGTCCGGAATCATCGGCGATGCTGGGCATTCCCGTGGCGGCGCACGCGGCGTCCGCCTTGATGAGCGCGTTCTCGGCGAAAGTCACGCCGGTCTCCTCCGGGGATCCGCTCACTCCGGCTTCTGAGAGAGAAATGACCTCTATCCCGAGTTCGGAAAGGATATCTCTCATCTCGATAAGCTTTTTTCCGTTGTTGCTTGCTAGGACGAACTTCATGACAGCAGCGCCTCCACGAATTCATGCCCGTCGAACGGCAGGAGGTCGTCCGTCTGTTCTCCTACGCCTATGAACTTGACGGGCACGCCGAGCTGGTCGCATATGGCCAGCACTATGCCGCCTTTTGCCGTGCCGTCGAGTTTTGTCAGGACGATGCCGGATATACCGGAGGATTCCTTGAACTGTTTGGCCTGGATAAGGCCGTTCTGTCCGGTCGTGGCGTCGATGACAAGGAGAGTCTCCCTGTCCGCTCCGGGCAGCTCGCGGTCGATGACCCTGCTGATCTTGCTGAGTTCGTTCATGAGATTCGACTTGTTGTGAAGGCGTCCGGCCGTGTCGCAGATAACAACGTCCGCTCCGCGGGCCTTTGCCGCGGCGATTCCGTCGAATACGACGGCCGCGGGATCGGAGCCTTCCTCATGACGAACTATATCGCATCCCGCGCGTTCAGCCCATACGGAGAGCTGTTCCGCTGCGGCTGCTCTGAACGTGTCTCCCGCGCAGAGCAGGACCTTTTTGCCCTCTCCGCCGAGAAACGCGGCCAGTTTTCCTATCGTCGTCGTCTTGCCTACGCCGTTGACTCCGACCACCAGGATAACTGAAGGTTTTGTTGAAAGAGACAGCGCCGTATCGCCTGTGTCGAGATGTTTTTCAAGTATCTCAGCCAGGGCGTTTTTGATCTCCTCGCCTTTCCTGTACCCTTCCCTGCGTGTCACTTCTCTGAGCTCATCGACAACCTGCTCGGTCGTTTCGACACCGATATCCGCAAGGATAAGCGTTTCCTCCAGCTCCTCAAAGAACTCCTCGTTTGCGCCTGTAAACGCCGCGAACATGCCGTTCAGCTGAGCGCCCACGCTCTTTTTGGTCCTGAGAAGTCCATTCTTGATCTTTTCAAAGAAACCCATTTCGGTATCTGCCTCCGGTCAATTGAGAATAGTACGCTCCGCCTCGTCGAGGTCGATGTTGATTATGCGCGAAACGCCCTGTTCCTGCATAGTGACGCCGTAGAGGACGTCGGCCTCCTCCATGGTCCCGCGTCTGTGGGTGATCACGAGCATCTGGGTCTTGTCAGACATCCGGCGCATGTATTCGGCAAAGCGAAGGACGTTTGCCTCGTCCAGCGCCGATTCGATCTCGTCCATTACGATAAACGGAGCCGGGCGGATCTTGAGGACCGCGAAATAGATCGCGATAGCAACGAAAGCCTTTTCTCCGCCGGACAGGAGCGTGATGGTCTTCAGGGATTTTCCAGGCGGCTGGACCTTTATCTCGATACCGCAGTTCAGTATATCCGATTCGTCCTCTAGTTCGAGAGAAGCGCGGCCGCCTCCGAAGAGCTCTAGGAAAGTCTCCTGGAAGTGTTCGTTTATCCGCTTGAATTCACGTTCGAAGATGACTCTCATCTCGTCCGTGATGTCTGTGATGATATCCGTCAGTTCGTTTTTGGCCTTCTCGATATCGTCGCGCTGTTCGGTAAGATACTGATATCTTGTGTTAACCCGCTCGAACTCGTCTATCGCACCGATGTTCGGTGTCCCGAGCTTGGATATCTCGCGTCTGAGCTCGCCTATGCGCTGTTTCGCGGCAGGCATGTCTTCAAGCTCCCTGCGCATCTCAAATGCGTCGTTTCTCGTCAGCTCATATGTATCCCAGAGTTTGTCGACGATCTGTTTCTCCTCCATGGCCGCCGCAAGCTTCTTCTGTTCCAGGCCGGCGCATTCGCGCTCAAGGTTCAGAAGCAGGTTGTTCCGATCCTGCATGTCGCGGCCGTGCTGGGTGCGGCGGGCTTCTATGGCGAGTCTTTCGTCGGTTATTCCTGAGAGTTTCTCGCGCAGGCGCTCGATGCCGGCGGTCATATCCGCTCTGGCGCGCTCCTTTTCGGCGATCTCCTCTCTTATGCTCTCATATCTCGATTCAAGTCCGGAGATGTATTCCTGCTGCTGCGCTCTGCCGCCCGAGAGTCCCTCGCGTATCGAAGTAAGCTCGGCGACCGCCGCCCTGGCTGCAGTCTCTTCCGCCTCGAGGGAAGCGCTTCTTGCGCGGAGCTCGGAGAGCGAAGACGTTATCTCCTCTCTGGCTGAGAGAAGAGCCTCCCGGCCTTCCGTCAGTTCGTCTATCCTGCTCTGCAGGTCTGACGCCTGCTTCTCCGCTTCGGAGATCTCCCCTCTGGCAACTGATATATCGTCGGTATACTGGGCTATCCTTGCGCGGAGCTGCTCTCTTTCATCGTTCAACGCGCCTATCGCGGCTTCCGCCGCCGCGACAAGTTCCGAGAAGTGGCCGCTGTCTCCCGACAGCCTGAGCTCCTCTGTCTCTGCAGTGCGCAGTTCGTCGGAAGTGACGGAGAGTTCATGTTCAGCGTCTGCAAGCTCGCTCTCGGCGGATCTCATGGCTTTTTCGGCGGAATTCAGTTCGCCTGCAAGCTCTTCCGAACGCGCTTCGAGCTCTTTGAGTTCATTAGCGCGTGAGAGTATTCCGGCGTTCTTTCCTCCGGAGCCGCCCGTCATGGAACCGCCGGCGTTGACGACCTGTCCGTCAAGTGTGACCAGATTGAACCGGTGTCCGAATTTGCGGCCTATCCTGATGGCGTCATCCAGTGTCTGGACTACCGCCACCCTGCCTATCATATATGAGTATACGCCGTCGAATCTCTTGTCAAATTCGGCGAGATCTATGGCCAGACCCTCGAATCCCTTTTCCTGTTCGAGGCCTTTCTCGTTCAGGCGCGAGCCCTTTATCGTCGCGACCGGCCAGAAAGTCGTACGTCCTGCGTCGCGTCGTTTGAGGAGCTCTATACCGGCTTTGCCGTCCTCGGCCGTGCCTACGATTATGTGCTGCATCCTTCCGCCGAGAGCGGTCTCTATAGCCACGGCATACCGTTTGTCTGCGCGGATCAGTCCGCCGACCGTACCGTGGATGTTTTTCAGGATGCCCCGTTCGGACTCCTGCATCACGGTCTTCGTCGCCTTGGAGTAACCCTGGTATTCCTTTTCCATCTCCCGGAGAAGATTTATGCGTGACGTGAGCGCGTTGGCGTCCATCGTCAGCCGCATATGCACCGCCCTGCTCTCTTCCGCCCGGTTCCGGCGCGTGTCCACACGCAGCCTGTAGCCGTTTATTACGTTTTTAAGAGACGCCGTCTTCTCTTTTGCTTCTGAAAGAGCTTTTCCGCAGGCTTCTGCGTCTTTCTTCAGTTCAGCGAGCTTTTCGCCGGCCGAACTGACATCCTGTATGAGAACGTTCTCGCGGTCGTCCATCTCCTGCAGCGCGGACGCCAGCGCCGACAGGTGCGCCTTCCGGTCAGCGGCTGTCGACGCCGCTTCGTTTTCTTCCCGTAGGAGCGAACTCAGTTCATCGGCCGCTTCACCTGCAGATCTGGCCAGTTCGTCCGACCTTTTCAGAACAGTCTCTGTCTCCGAGTCGAGTTTTTCCCGCTCTGCGGATATCTCTGCGAGCCTGTTCTGCCGGTCCTCTATCTGCCGTACGATGCCGCTGTCGCGGTCTTCCTGTTCGGAAAGCTCGAAACGCACGCGTTCAGTCTCGGAAACGTTGCTCTCCAGATTCGCTCTGAGAACCGCTATCGCGCTGTCGGCCTCGGCGCAGCGTCCTTCAGCCTCAGCGATGCTTTCCCTGACTGCGTCGGCCTCGATATCCTTGTCGCGCATCTGCTCGGAGAACTGCTCGTTCTCAGCGTAGAACGCGTCGACCTCCGCGCGCACTCTTTCGAGGTGTTCGGCCGCGGAAGCGTGGCTCTCCTCAAGCTTTTCCGCGCTCTCGGCAAGCTTCTCGAGGGTATCGGCCCATACAGAGATCTCGATCCCGCGGAGCTCGTCGCGCAGCAGCAGGTATTTTTTCGCAGTCTCAGCCTGGCCGCGGAGAGGCTCGACCTGCAGTTCCAGTTCGGAGATCTTGTCGTTGACGCGAAGCAGGTTCTCGTCTGTGCGCTGGAGTTTCCGCTCTGATTCCTCTTTTCTGTGGCGGTAACGGGAAATGCCCGCAGCCTCTTCGAAGATATCCCTGCGGTCGGTCGACTTGGCGGACAGGATCTCGTCGATCCTGCCCTGTCCGATTATGCTGTAGCCCTCATGTCCCATGCCGGTATCCATGAGGAGCTCGGTTATGTCCTTCAAACGGACCAGACGCCTGTTGATATAGTACTCGCTCTCACCGCTTCGGTAGTAGCGGCGTGTTATCATTACCTCGCTGCTGTCCATATTGAACGCGCCGTCGGTATTGTCGAGTATAAGCGACACTTCGGCGAAACCCATCTGGTTCCGTTTCTGTGTGCCGCCGAATATGACGTCTTCCATCTTGCCGCCGCGCAGAGCCTTCGTTGACTGCTCGCCTGTGACCCACAGGATCGCGTCGGAGATGTTCGACTTGCCGCTGCCGTTGGGGCCTACGATGCACGTGACCGGTTTCTCGAATGTCAGCCTCACTTTGTCCGGGAAAGACTTGAAGCCCTGTATCTCCAGTGCGCGCAAATACAATCCGTTCACCATCCTTGACTGCCGTCCGGCCGGAGCTTCCGACTACGTATGGCAGCCTGTGTTTATTCAGTTTATTATATTATATTTCTCTGCTTTTATCAATGCTTAAAACGCGTACATCGCCGTCCGGCAGGTCCGTCTCACGCACCTTCAGCGATCCGAGGCCGAACTGCCCGGCAAGCGAAGTTATATTGATTCTTTTCTGACCCACCATAAGCGGGATCCTGCCCTTCGCGACGCCCAGAACGACATCGGAACCCGGTGCTGTTCCTTCCAGAAGCGCAGCAGCCTTCCGGCGGTAGATCTCAGAATATACAAGTTCACCGAACGCAGGATGGTACGCGCCGGCGGCCGCTTCCCCTCCCGACAGGTCGTCCGTCGGATTGAGGCCCAGCCTGATGATCGGTATCCCGGCTGACGAGAACATGGGCACAAGTTCCGCGCAAAGCTCCACCGCGTCCCTGACTGTGTGCTCCCTGTACTCGCCACGTTTCCACATATCGTAGAGTTCGGTGTCCCGCACGATCACCGTCGGATATATCCTCACGCCGTCGGGGGCAAGAGCGATCAGTTCCCTTGCCGTATATTTCGACCGCTCCGGCGTGTCTTCAGGAAGTCCGGTCATCATCTGCAGGACCAGTGAGAATCCTTCCTTTTTGAGAAGATTCGCCGCTCTCCGCGTATCGTCCGGGGTGTGTCCGCGGTTTGACGCCTCAAGCACCTCGGGGCACATGGACTGCGCACCGAGTTCCACTGTCGTGACTCCGAAGGATCGGAGCCGCTCCGCCGTCTCTTCATCGACGCAGTCCGGACGCGTCGACAGCCTTATGGAGGATATCTCACCAGAACGCACGAACGGCAACGCCGCCCTGAGGAGACTCTCCTGTTCCCCGGACGGTATTGCCGTAAAACTGCCGCCGTAAAAAGCAAGCTCTGCCGGCGTGCCCGGACGGAGCTTGCCTCTGGCCGATTCTATTGCCTCTCTGACGTCCTTTTCGTTTGCAGGACGCAGCGCGCCGGATATCCTTCGCTGGTTGCAGAATACGCAGTCGTTGGGACATCCCGCGTGCGGTACGAAAACGGGTATGATTACTCTTTTCGGCGTCATATTCCCAATGCCTCTATCGCTGAGCGCGCAGCAGCCTGCTCCGCTTCCTTCTTGCTGTGACCGTCTCCGGACCCTAGGACTTTTCCGTTCAGACATACCTCAGCGGTGAACGTCTTCTGGTGGTCAGGGCCGCTCTCGCCGGCCATGCGGTAGGTTATCTCCTGGGTCCCCTCCCTCTGGAGGTATTCCTGGAGACGCGTCTTGTAATCGGCGCTTCCCGATTCGACGGTCGCGGCGCGTGAGAGTATGAACCTGTCGACCATGTCTTTGGCGGCGACGAAGCCTCCGTCTATGAATACCGCGGCAAGGACCGCTTCCACCGCGTCAGCAAGGATCGACGGGCGGGTCCTTCCGCCTCCGAGTTCCTCGCCTTTTCCGAAACTCATATATTCTCCGAGCCCCAGCTCTTCGGCGACGCCGTAGAGGCTCCGCTCGCATACGAGCTCCGCACGGAAACGCGTCATCCGTCCCTCTGGAAGGTCGGGATACTTGTTGTACAGATACGAAGCCACTATCATCCCGAGGACAGAGTCCCCCAGGAACTCCAGCCTTTCGTTGGATTCCGCGCCGCTCTTTCTGTTTTCGTTCGCATAGGAACTGTGCGTCAGCGCAGTCGCGAGCAGATCTTTGTTTTTGAATTCGTAACCGAGTTTTCTCTCAAGTTCATGCATCCGGATCACCTGTGAAATAACATATATCATAACTGAGGGCGGGTATTGCAAACCCGCCCCCGATCTCATTTATTCTTCGACTTTGCTTTGAATGTACCGGAGAACATCTCCGACAGTCACGAGCTTGACAAGAACCTCGTCGTCAGTTTCGGGGATGTCAAACTCCTCTTCAAGAGCCATTGTCATCTCAACTACGTCGAGCGAATCCGCTCCGAGATCGTCCGCGAACGAAGTCTCCAGCGTTATGGATTCTTCGCTGACGGAGAACTGTTTTGCGATCAGACCGCGAAGTCTTTCAAAAAGCACTGTAAATCACCTCGTATCAGCATATGCGGATTATTCCGCCCTTCGGGGAAAGTGTAACTTTCCCGCAAATAATTGTCAACTGTTTTTTTGTTAAGTTTTTTCCGCCCTCAATTAACCTCTTCGGGCAGCTGTACTTTCATGTAATCTATGTTCTCGGCGATGAGCTCCGCGATGCCCGCATCCACCGCCGTGACCGCCTGCCGCACCGCGTTGTATATCGCTTTTGCGTTCGAAGAACCGTGAGCTTTTATAACAGGTTTGGTTATCCCGAGAAGGGCCGTGCCGCCGAAAGCGTCGGCGTCGAACTTGTCCTTGAGCCTGTAGACTTCTTTCTTGCATAGCAGAGCGCCGAGCTTCGTTTTGGCGTTCGCGTAGAACGCGCCTTTCAGTTCGGAAAGAAGATAGGCGCTCGTTCCTTCTATGCACTTTATGAGAACGTTTCCGGAAAAGCCGTCGCACACGAGGACGTCGCAGGCGCCGCGCATAACGTCCTTGGCCTCCACGTTGCCTATGAAGTTGATCTTTTTCCCTTCTCTGTTCTCTGAAAGGAGCTTATAGGTCTCGACCTGCAGCTGTGTCCCCTTCGTGCTCTCCGCGCCGTTGTTGAGAAGGCCTATCCGCGGGGAATCTACGCCCGCGATCTTCTCCATATAGAAGGAACCCATATAAGCGAACTGAAGCAGGTATTCCGGCGTGCAATCGGTGTTGGCGCCGCAGTCGATAATCATCACTCCGCCCTCGCCGGTCGGGATAACAGGCGCGAGGGCCGCTCTTCTTATACCGTGGACGCGCTTCACTATGAGCGTCGCTCCCGCCAGAAGCGCGCCGGTGCTGCCTGCCGAAATGACGGCGTCTCCGAGTCCGTCCCGGACCATGCGGAGCGCTACTGTCATGGATGCGTCTTTTTTGCGTCTGCATGCGAGAGCGGGATCATCCTCCATGTCGATGACCTCGGTAGCGTTGACGATCTCGACGTTCGTCGGAAGTTCGCTAACTCCCAAAGTCTCCAGAGATCTCAGGATGTCCTCGCCGCGTCCGACCAGAGCTATATCCGCGCCGAAATCAGGCGCCGCCATTATTGCGCCTTTCACGATCTCAAGAGGAGCGTTGTCTCCGCCCATGGCGTCTACGACGATCTTCATATTCTGTCCTCCGATATGTATCTGTCTATTATTCCGAGCGCCCGCTCGGAGATCATCACGTTCTTGTTTCGTTTGCCCTTGACGCGGACGTCAAGAGGATCTATGATACCGAAGTTTATGTTCATTGGCTGGAAGTCTCCGACCGAACCCGTCGATACATAAAGCGCAAGCGCTCCGGTCGCGGTCCCGGACGGGAGATCCGCCGGCACAAGCCCCTTCATCCCGCGTGCGGTCTCAATGCCGCATAAAAGGCCCGAAGCCGCGGATTCAACATATCCCTCCACCCCGGTCATCTGTCCCGCGAAGGATATGCGGGGCTCCGTCCGGAGGCGGTAGTATCTGTCCAGAAGACGGGGCGAGTCGAGATAGGTGTTCCGGTGCATCACACCGTAGCGGAGGAACTCTGCGTTCCTGAGCGCAGGTATCATCGAGAAGACGCGCCTCTGCTCCGGAAACTTAAGGTGCGTCTGGAACCCGACGATATTGTACATCGTGCCCTCGGCGTTATCCTTCCGCAGCTGAACTACAGCGTATGGTTCTTTTCCCGTGGACGGATCCCGGAGCCCTCTGGGTTTCAGCGGCCCGAAACGCATCGTGTCCTCGCCTCTGCGCGCCATTACCTCAATTGGCATGCACCCCTCGAATACTCCTCCGTCGTCAAAGCCGTGGACCTCCGCTTCTTCAGCGTTCACAAGCTCTCTTCGGAATCCGGAGTATTCTTCACGCGTCATGGGGCAGTTTACATAATCAGGCGTTCCCTTGTCGTAGCGCGAAGCAAAAAACGCGCTGCTCATGTCTATGCTGTCAAAAGATACTATCGGCGCCGCGGCGTCGTAAAAGCTGAGAGGCGAGCTTTCCGGACACAGCGATCTGATCTTTTCGGCGAGGGCGTCGGAAGTAAGCGGTCCGGTGGCTATTATGACCCTGCCCTCCGGGATCTCCGTCGCCTCTTCAGACACTGTCTCTATAAGCGGCTCGTTCTTAATCTTCGAAGTGACCGCGTCAGAAAACGCGTACCTGTCGACGGCGAGCGCTCCTCCCGCCGGTACCCGTACCGAGTCCGCACAGCTAAGGATGAGGCTGTCCAGTCTTCTTAACTCTTCCTTAAGAAGTCCTACGGCGTTCGACAGGTCGTCGCCCCTGAGGGAGTTGGAGCACACCAGTTCCGCGAAGCCGTCGTATGAGTGGGCCGGCGTCTTCTTGGCGGGCTTCATCTCGATGAGCATGACCTTTATCCCTCTTCGGGCGAGCTGCCATGCCGCCTCGCAGCCGGCAAGGCCGGCCCCGACTACCGTGACCGTCATTTTGACGCTTTTCCCGATGTCGTCTTTTTTGCAGCGGACTTCGTCTTTGCAGCAGTTTTTGCCTTCGATACGGAAGCGGTCTTTTTCGAGGATGCTTTCTGTTTTCCGTGTGCAGAAGTCTGCTCTCCGGAGGCAGATGATTTCTTGTAGCCGCGCTTGTCCTCAGGCAGGAAATTCGGACAGCTCTCGTTGATGCAGAATGGTTTCTTGTATCCGCGCCCCGCACGTTTGAACATGGTCTGTCCGCATGAGGGGCAGTTCTCCTTGACCGGTACGTCCCAGGTCATAAAATCGCAGCCCTTATTGAGTTTTTCACAGGCGTAATAGGTGTATCCGTTTTTGGAAACGCGTTTGAGCAGTCGGCTGCCGCATTTTGGGCACTTTCCGGGCATCTCGATGACGAGCGGTTTTGTAAACTTGCATTCCGGATAACCTGGGCACGCCAGGAATTTGCCGAATCTTCCGCTCTTCACAACGAGATTGCGTCCGCAGAGATCGCAGACCTCGTCCGAGACCTCGTCCGGGACTCTGATGCGTTCGCCCTGCAGCGCCTTTTCGGCTTCTTCGATCGACTTCTCGAATCCGCCGTAAAACTTCTCGAGCATTTCCTTCCAGCCTTCGTCGCCCTTTTCGACGCTGTCCAGTTCCTCTTCCATGTGGGCGGTAAAGCCGAGATCGACTATATCCGAGAAGCGCTCTTTCATAAGCCCTGTCACCACTTCTCCAAGCGGAGTGGGTTTGAGGAACTTTCCGTCTTTTATCACGTATTCCTTGTCCGTTATGATGGATATCGTCGGAGCGTAGGTGCTGGGACGGCCCACGCCCGTCTCCTCCATCTCGCGTATGAGGGTGGCTTCCGTATAGCGGGAAGGCGGCTGTGTGAACTTCTGCGAACTGATGATATCCAGAAGGTCGAGTATCTCACCGGTCTCCAGATCCGGCAGCGGCGACTCCTTTTCTTCTTTTTCGTCGTCGCGTGACTCTTCGTAGACAGCGGTGTAACCGGGGAACTTTATTACGGAGCTCGCGGCGCGGAATACGTAGCCGGAGCAGCCTATGTCCACGGAAACGCTGTCGTAGACGGCAGCCGCCATCTGGCTCGCTATGAATCTGCTCCAGATGAGTCTGTACAGCTTGTACTGATCGCTGGTGACGCTCCCCTGGACATCCTCGGGCAGTATGAACACGTTGCTCGGGCGTATGGCCTCGTGGGCGTCCTGGGCGCCGCTCTTTGTCCGGAACGTGCGCGCTCTGCCGGGATGGAACTGCTGTCCGTACTTTTCGGTAATGAGTTTTTTCGCGTCCGCAAGGGCGACATCGGATATACGGAGGGAGTCCGTTCTCATATAGGTGATGAGACCTATGGTCCCCTGTCCCTTGATGTCCACGCCTTCGTAGAGCTGCTGCGCGATGGACATCGTCCTGCGCGGCGTCATTCCGAGGTGCCTTGACGCCTCCTGCTGCAGCGTGGAGGTAATGAACGGCGGCGCAGGGCTCTTTTTTCTGTCAGCGCGCTTTATATCCGTCACCGTGAATTCGGAATCCTTTACGGCGGCTATGACCGCGTCCACGTCTTCTTTGCTCCTGAGCTCCTGCTTCGATCTGCCCTTGCCGTAATAGTGAGCCGTGAACGTTCCTTTATGCTCTCTGCCCGAGAGTTTCGCGTCCAGGAGCCAGTACTCCTCGGGAACGAAATCCCTGATCTCGTTCTCGCGGTCTACGACCATTCTCGTCGCGACAGACTGCACGCGCCCGGCCGAGAGGCCTCTCCTCACCTTGCGCCAGAGCAGCGGGCTCAGTTTGTATCCGACGATCCTGTCAAGGATACGTCTCGCCTGCTGCGCGTCGACAAGATCCTGATTGATCGCCCGCGGGTTTTTGATGCTGTCCTGAACGACGTTCTTGGTTATCTCGTTGAACGTGACCCTGCACACCTCGTCGTCTGCCAGCCCCAGCAGCTCCTTGAGATGCCAGGAAATGGCCTCTCCTTCGCGGTCAGGGTCGGTGGCGAGAAAGACGCGGCTGCTGGCCTTTGATTCCTTCTTGAGCTCTTCTATCGTCGCCTCACGTCCCTTTACCGGGCGGTAATCCGGAATGAAGCCGTGCTCGATATCGACTCCCAGCGTGTTTTTCGGCAGGTCGCGGAGATGCCCCATCGAGGCAGTGACCTTATAGTCGCTGCCGAGGTATTTCCCGATAGTTTTCGCCTTTGCCGGCGACTCGACGATAACGAGATTCGTTTTTTTCTTTGCCATTGTTCTTCTCCGTTTCAATAAAGCTTTGGATAAAATATGTCAGCGCACGCAGGCGCGTCTTTTACATGTTTTTGCCTGACATCTCCCACATTATCACCGACGCGGCGACGGCGGCGTTGAGAGATTCGCATTCCTCCGACATCGGTATCACTATCCGATCGTCGCATATGGCGAGCATCTCATCGGAGAGACCGCTCCCTTCGCTTCCGATCGCGACTGCTGAACCCGCAAGGGAAACCGCTCGCAGATCACGGCTGTTACTGCCCAGCGCAGCGCCAAGGATGCGGATACCTGAATCCCTGAGCGACCTGATACCGTCGAGCTCCGACTCTATGATCCTCTGCCGGAATATGGCTCCCATCGTAGCCCGGACGGTCTTCGGATTATAAATGTCGGCGCAGCCGCCCGTCAGGATCACCGTTCCGATACCGAATGCGTTGGCCGTTCTTATGACGGTGCCTACGTTTCCCGGATCCTGTATCCTCTCCAGTATTATGATCCCGTCACCTTTCGGCGGCAGGCTCTCGCCCGGTATCCGGCATGAAAAGACGACGTCCCGGGCGGTCTTCAGCGGCGACACATGATCAAGGAGCTCTCCGGGAACTTCGAATACGTCCGCATCCGCCGGCATGCCTTTGGGCAGTTCTCCGGCTGTAAGAACGGTCACTATCTCCGCTCCGTGATCTATAGCCTCCCGGAGCATTTTGAAGCCGTCGCAGATGAACTCGCCGCACAGACGCCTGTAGGCCCTCTCCGCGCCGAGTTTTTTCATGTGTACGATCCTGTCGTTCCGGCGGCTCGTCAGTCGTTCCATCGATGTCCCCCCGCGGCATATCCTGCCGGTTTCTCATGCTATCAGAAGGATTTTTCCCGCTATACCATATAAAATACAAAGTCACTATACAGGCAGTTTTCGAAAAAGTCAACTCAATAAATTCTTTATTTTAATGTGTTGATCCATGATGCAGAATGATATGGATATTCAGGAACCGTATCCGCACAGGCAAAAACGGCCCTCACGTGCAGTGAGAGCCGTTTCCATGTTTACTCTGTCTGACAGATCGATTCCGCGCTCAGAGGATCGCCCTGAGCTTGTCGTCGGTGAGCGTCTGCAAGCCGCTTTCGGCTAGGACGGTCTCCGCATTCTCCAGGTCGTCCACACGGAGAATGACGTAAGCGCTCAGAGCCTCTGCGCCTGTGAACGCGTACATGTACTCCACGTTGATCTGTGCCTTTTCAAGGGCCTGAAGGATGTTGTTGAGCGCTCCGGCCTGATCGTCCATCTTGACGGCGATGACCTTTGTCTCCATAACGATGTAGTTGGAAGACAGCGTTTCTTTGGCCTTGTCCGCGTCGGAAACAATAAGACGGAGTATGCCGAAATCCTTTGTGTCGGCAAGGCTCATCGCGCGGATGTTGACTCCGGCGTCGGAGATGATCCTTACTGCCTCGGCCAGCCTTCCGGGGCTGTTTTCAAGAAATACTGACAGCTGCGTAATAGCCATTTTATAATCTCCTTTCAGTTGACCGGGTCAGTCATGGAGCTTGCGCCTGTCGATGACTCTGACCGCCTTGCCTTCGCTTCTTGTGATCGTCTTGGGCGCCACGAGGTGCATCTTGGGGCCGATGCCGAGCATCGTTCTCATGGCAGCCTCGAGACTGCGTTCCCTGTTCTGGATATCAGATACCTTGTCGGAGAACTGGTCCGGATTGAGCTCCACATAGACGTCGAAGGTATCGTTGTTTCTCTCCCTGTCGACGACGATCTGATAGTTCGGCGTATAGCCCTCCTTTAGGAGGACGGTCTCGATCTGGCTCGGGAACACGTTGACGCCGCGGATTATCATCATGTCGTCGCTTCTGCCCATCGGCTTGCTCATCTTCACATGGGTCCTGCCGCAGGAGCATTCCTTGCGGCTGAGAGTGCAGATATCTCTCGTCCTGTATCTTATGAGCGGGAACGCCTCTTTGTCAAGAGCGGTGAAGACGAGTTCTCCCTTGGATCCTTCGGGCAGCACTTCCCCTGTATCGGGATCGATGATCTCGGCGTAGAAGTGGTCCTCGTTGATGTGCATGCCGGTCTGCTCCTCGCATTCGAAGGAAACGCCCGGTCCGCTGGTCTCGGTAAGTCCGTAGATGTCGTAGGCCTTGATGCCGAGGCTCTTTTCGATGCTCCTGCGCATCTCTTCGGTCCAGGGCTCAGCGCCGAATATGCCGGCCTTGAGCTTGTTGTCCTCGGGTTTGTAACCCATCTCGGCCAGCGTCTCGCCGATGTAGGCAGCGTATGACGGCGTGCAGCAGATGATCGTCGAACCCAGATCCATCATGAACTGGATCTGTCTCTCGGTGTTGCCGGAAGACATGGGGAGCGTAAGGCATCCGACCTTGTGGGAGCCGCCGTGGAGGCCCGAGCCACCCGTGAACAGCCCGTAACCATAGCAGACCTGGCAGACGTCCTCCGCCGTTCCCCCGGCCGCCACGATGGCGCGGGCGCAGCACTCCTCCCAGATGTCGATGTCGTTCTGCGTATAGAATGCGACGACGCGCTTACCGGTAGTACCGGAAGTGGAATGTATCCTCACGCAGTTCTTAAGGTCGGTCCCGAGGAGACCGTAGGGATATGCGTCGCGGAGATCGGCTTTAGACAGAAACGGCAGAAACTTGATATCGTCCACGGTCCTTATGTCTTCGGGCTTTACGCCTTTCTGATCCATGAGATCGCGGTAGTATTTGACGTTGTCGTATACGTGCCTGATCTGCTTTCTCAGTTTTTCATTCTGGATCTCGAGTATCTTCTCGCGCGGAGCTGTCTCGATCTCCTTCTGGTAATAGTTTTTCATGTGAACAATTCTCCTTTGCCGTTTCTGTTTTTTCCGGCGTCTGTTTTCGCCGGGCGTTATCTTAACCTTTAGTTTGCTCTTTAGTCAACCTGAGGAAGCGACGCGATGCTCTTCGCAAGGTCCTCGTCGGTGGGGATGTAATCGTCCATCTCTCCGTCGTGGAACTTCTGGTAAGCGACGAGATCGAAATAGCCGGTACCGGTGAGTCCGAATACTATCGTCTTCTCCTCGCCCGTTTCCTTGCACTTCATGGCCTCGTCTATGGCGACTTTGATGGCGTGCGAGCTCTCGGGAGCGGGCAGTATGCCCTCTACTCTTGCGAACTGCTCTGCAGCCTTGAAGACCTCCGTCTGCGGGACGGATACGGCCTCCATAAGGCCGTCGTCGTACAGCTGGGACAGTATAGAGCTCATGCCGTGGTAGCGGAGACCGCCCGCGTGGTTCGGTGCCGGGATGAAACCGCTGCCCAGAGTGTACATCTTTGCGAGCGGGCAGACCATGCCGGTGTCGCAGAAATCGTATGCGTACTTGCCTCTGGTAAAGCTTGGGCAGGACGCGGGCTCGACAGCGATGATCCGGCAGTCGAGGTCGCCGTTTATCTTGTCTCTCATGAAGGGGGCGATAAGTCCGCCGAGGTTGGAACCGCCGCCGGCGCAGCCGATGACCATGTCGGGCTTTATACCGTACTTGTTCAGAGCCGCCTGGGTCTCGAGGCCTATGATGCTCTGATGCAGGAGGACCTGGTTGAGCACGCTGCCGAGAACGTATCTGTAGCCGGGAGTCGAAACAGCGACCTCCACGGCCTCGGAGATGGCGCAGCCGAGGCTGCCGGTGGTACCGGGATGCTCGGCAAGGATCTTCTTGCCGATCTCAGTCGTCATCGACGGGGACGGAGTGACGTCGGCGCCGTAAGTCCTCATTACCTCTCTGCGGAAGGGCTTCTGCTCGTAGGAGACCTTGACCATGAAGACCTTGCAGTCGAGTCCGAGGTAGGAGCAAGCCATGGAGAGGGCCGTTCCCCACTGACCGGCGCCGGTCTCGGTGGTCACGCCCTTCAGGCCCTGCCTCCTTGCGTAATATGCCTGGGCGATCGCGGAGTTAAGCTTGTGGGAACCGCTGGTGTTGTTGCCCTCGAACTTGTAATAGATCTTCGCCGGGGTGCCCAGCGCCTTCTCGAGGCAGTATGCCCTGACCAGCGGCGACGGTCTGTACATCTTGTAGAAGTCGTATACTTCCTGAGGGATCGGGAAATACTCTGTATCGTTGTCAAGCTCCTGCTTGATGAGTTCTTCGCAGAATACGGGGGCAAGTTCCTCGGCCTTCATCGGTTCGTGTGTTCCGGGATTGAGGAGCGGAGCGGGCTTGTTCTTCATGGCCGAGCGGAGATTGTACCATGCCTTCGGCATCTCGTCTTCCGTAAGATAGATTTTGTAAGGGATCTTTTCCATTTTTAGCATCCTTTCTCAGTTGATTCGATTAATCCTTTTTCATACGGTCGGTCTCAGATGTGGCGCCAGAGTCGCCATCGCTTGGTAAGCAGGTACATTTCTATTTCCTCCGATGTTTCCTGATAAACAAAAGATGCGGCACAGTTGATCTGTGCCGCATCTGATTACGTGATTCAGGTTACCTCACGCTTCGTCGCACCGCAAATCAACCTTACCAAAAGAATCGGTAAAGCTAAACCAGAACCAGTAAAAAGCGGTGCCGAGCGTTCTGTTCATTGCGTTTCTCCTAACGTGCGCTTTATCAAAGCGCTGTATTGCTGTAACATTGTGGTGATTATACAACCGTGTTTTCTGGATGTCAACACAATATTTTGAATTTTATGAAATATTATGCGCAGAATGTACAGATGTCCGTCCGTATCCGTTCATTCTGACGGAAGAATCTCCAGCCAGTAGCCGTCGGGGTCGTTTATGAAATAGATCCCCATATCGGGATTCTCGTAACAGATGCAGCCCATCTCCTCGTGGAGCCGATGCGCAGCTTCGTAATCGTCTGTTCTGAACGCGAGATGGAACTCCTCTTCGCCGAGATCGTAGGGCTCGGTATGGTCTCTCAGCCATGTGAGTTCAAGGAGGAAATCGCTGCTGTCGTTTCCTATATACACGATCGTAAAGGAACCGTCGGGAGCCGTCTTGCGGGATCTTTCAGTCAGCCCCAGTGCTTTCTCGTAAAAGGCCAGAGAACTCTCCAGGTCCAGCACGTTGTAGTTTTCGTGTTCCATGGTGAATCTCATGCGGTCCGCCTCCTTGGCCCTAAGTGCGCGTCATTCGTAACGCTCGTCGTATACGCGTTTGGTCTTCTTCTCGCTGCGAGGCAGCAGGCCTAGCTCGACGACTTTTACGAGAGGAGTGAATCCTATGCGGCTCTTGACGGTGGCAGCTATGCGTGACGCCAGATCCGCGAAATTCACGGAACCGTTCGTCTCGACATAGAGACGCATGGTGTCCTTTCCGTCCAGATGCGATATGCGGATCTGATACTCGCTCGAGACCTCCGGGAACTGTTTCAGGACTTCCTCGATCTGGCTCGGGAATACGTTCACGCCCTTTATCTTGACCATGTCGTCGGTGCGTCCCATTATCGTGTCTATCCTGGGATACTTGCTTCCGCAGGGACACTCTCCGGGGATTATCCTGGACAGGTCGTGGGTGCGGTAGCGTATGAGCGGAGCGCCTTCCTTGACGAGCGTCGTTATAACTATCTCGCCCCACTCGCCGTCGGGAAGTATCTCACCCGTCGCCGGATCTATGATCTCGATGTAGATATAATCGTCCCAGCAGTGCATTCCCGTATTGTACTTGCAGTTGATGCCTATGCCGGGGCCGTAGATCTCCGTGAGGCCGTAGATATCGTAAAGCTCGATGCCCAGCGATTCGGAGATACGCTGGCGCATCTTATCGCCCCAACGTTCCGATCCGATGACTCCCTTCTTGAGCTTGATGCGGTCCTTAATGCCCCTCTTCTCGATCTCCTCAGCCAGCAGCAGCGCGTAGGAAGAGGTCGAGCATATGACCGTGCTTCCGAGATCCTGCATCATCGTGAGCTGCTTTTCCGTGTTGCCGGGTCCCATGGGTATGACCATGGCGCCCAGTTTTTCAGCGCCGAGCTGGAACCCGATGCCGGCCGTCCAGAGCCCGTAGGCCGGAGTGATCTGGATGCGATCCTTATTCGTGATCCCCGCGGTCTCGTAGCAGCGTTTGAACATTATCGCCCAGTCGTCGACATCCTTCGCCGTATAGGGGATTATAACGGGAAGGCCAGTGGTGCCGGAGGATGAGTGGATACGTACGATATCTTCCTCCTTCGCCGCCATCAGTCCCAGCGGATAGGCGCTGCGGAGATCAGCCTTTTCCGAAAACGGCAGCTTCGAGAAATCCTCAGGCGTGGATACGCCTGTTATGCCTGCCGCTTCAAGTTTTTTGCCGTAAAAGCTTCCCGACCGACGCAGCCTGTCGATCTGGTCGTTGACCTGTTTCAGCTGCAATTCCGAGATCTGCATAGTCTTTCCCCTTTTCCAGTTCATTTATGTGCGCAGTCAAGCCCGTACTCCAGAGCTCTTCTGTTGAGTTCTGCATACTTTTTCGGAACCCTGCGTTCTATCATTTCCATCAGCATATCTGCCGTTACAGGCAGCGCTCCCGCTGCGATCGACGCTCCAAGAAGTATTATATTAAGGACCTTTGCGGTGCCGATCTCGCGAACGGCAGCATCAGTGTCGACGACAGTCAGTCTTCCCACGTGTTCACGAAGGTGCCCTATCATGACTTCCGAGGAGTATCCGGATCTGACGAGAGCCTCTGTCACCGGTATAACGACCCGTGAACTTACGACCGCGGCGCCGTCTTCCTTCAGATACGGAAGCATGCGCACCGCTTCTCCCGGCTCGAAGCCGATGATTGTGTCAGCTCCTCCGAGGGGAACCATCGGAGAATATACGCCTTCGCCGATGCGAATATGACTCGTCACGCTGCCTCCGCGCTGAGCCATACCGATCGTCTCGGCGCTCATTACGGGGATCCCGCTCTCCATAGCGGAGGCGGATATAAGTTTTGACGCGAGAACGGTCCCCTGACCGCCTACGCCGCACAGTATGATGCCAGTACTCATTATTCTTCCCCTCCGATCGCTCCGGCGGGACACACCCTGCTGCAGAGACCGCACCCTGTGCACTGAGCCGTATCTATAACGGCTTTACCGTCCGGCATAGAGATCGCGGGACATCCGAGTTCCTTTATGCATCTGCTGCATCCGACGCATTTTTCCGGGCTGACGGAAGCGGGTCCTCTCCCCTTTGAGACCGCGATGCACGGGGAGCGGAAAACGATCGCCTTGACTCCCGGAAGCGCCGAGGCGCATCTGACCGCACCCACGGCCGCGTCCAGTTCGAAGGGGTCGACCGTCTCCACGAATCCAAGTCCGATCCCGCGCAGAACGCTCTCGATGCTTACGGCAGTTCCGCTGCCGCCCATCATCGTAATCCCGGTCCCCGGATGCGGCTGGTGTCCCGTCATCGCCGTGGTGGAATTATCGAGGACTATGAGAGTCATGTCGGCTTTGTTGTATACCGCGTTCACGACACCGGGTATAGCTGAAGCGAAGAAAGTCGAATCGCCCACGAACGCGAAGCAGGAAGTATCGGGTTCGATACGGTTGATCCCCTGCGCTATCCCCAGGCCCGCGCCCATGCAGAGACAGGTGTCCACCATGTCCAGGGGCATCGCGTTTCCCAGCGTGTAACAGCCGATATCTCCGCAGAAAACCGCCTTTTTGCCTTTCATGGCGGTCTTTACGGCGTAGAAAGATGCTCTGTGGGGACAGCCCGCGCATAGCACGGGCGGCCTCACCGGAAGTTCAGGCTGTCCGGAAACGGCCTTCCTGCTCACGGGCTCTCCCATGAACGCCGAGATATCCTCCAGTACGCTGTCCACGGTATTTTCTCCTGCCGTACGGACGTCACCGGTGAGTTTTCCCCTGATCCTTACATTAAGTCCGAACTTGCCGCATACATAGACCAGAGCCTGTTCGATCACCGGATCGAGCTCTTCGACGCAGAGGACCTCGTCGAGCCCCCTGAGGAATTCGACAGCCTTTTTCTCCGGGAACGGATACGGCGTCGATACCTTGAACAGCCTCATCCTGCCGAGCCGCTCTCTGGCCTCCATGGCGTAACCGAAGCTGACTCCTCCTGTCGCCACACCCTTCCGGCTGCCGTTCTCCTCCGGGTAGACCTTATTGATCGGGTCATCCGAAAACACGTCGCTCAGCGCGGAGTTCCGTTCGACGATCTTCTTGTGATTGGCGTTTGCCAGCCGCGGAAAGATCACCCAGCGGCCGCTGTCCTTTACGAACCCTTCGGCTGCATGCTCCAGATACTCGCCTGCATCCTTCACGTCCACGGAAGCATAGCAGTGTGATACTCTGGTGGTCGAACGGAGGAAAACGGGCGTGCCGTATCTCTCAGACAGAAGGAAGGCCTCCTGCACCATTTCGTAGGCCTCCTGGACCGTGGAGGGATCATAGCACGGGACTTTTGAAAAGCCCGCGTAAGTCCGCGTATCCTGCTCGGTCTGTGAGGATATGGGACCGGGGTCGTCGGCCACGAGGACGACCATCCCTCCCTTTACGCCGATGTATTCGACGCACATGAGAGGATCGGAAGCGACGTTCAGTCCCATCTGCTTCATCGTCACCAGCACTCTGGCTCCGGCATACGCGGCTCCGGCGGCGACCTCCATGGCCGTCTTCTCATTGACGGACCATTCAACGTAGGTGCCCTCCGGCCTGTATTTCGCAGCGGTCTCGAGCACTTCCGTAGACGGCGTGCCCGGGTATCCGCAGACGAGGTCGACTCCGGACGCTATCGCGCCGAGAGCTATCGCCTCGTTACCCATCAGGAATTCTCTGTGCATTCGATCACTTCCGTATAGTTCAGATGCATCCCGTCTCGCCCCGTCGGGATCAGTCTTCTCTTTCTGAAACAGGCAGACGTACCGGCACGGTGAATCTGCCTTCTTCGATATCAAAAGTGTACAGGTCGCAGTTGCGTACGAGTCTGGACCACCAGGCTCCGCGGGAGTCCGGTGTGAGATACTCCAGCGCTCCCTTCATGGCTATCGCGTGGGTAGAAATCAGGATGTTCCCTTCAGACGGTGAAGCGCGCAGTTCCTCAAGGAAACTGCCCATGCGGGCTTTCACCGAACCGAGAGTCTCCATCCCTTCAGGAGCCGGTTCGTTCGCGAAATCGCCGAAGAACCTGACGAGCTCCGGCGGAAGGTCGTTGAGATCGGTGCCTTCATAGGGGCCGTAGTCCATCTCCATAAGACGTTCGTCAGTGATGATATCTTTTCCGCCCGCTATTATCCCCGCAGTCTGGACAGCTCTGGTCAGAGGGCTGGAATAGACGCGCGAAAACGCGATCCCGCTGTCTTTCAGAGCCCGGGCGACCACGGAGGCCTGTTCAGTTCCCTCTTCGTTCAGCGGGCAGTCGATCCTGCCCTGCATGATCCTCGCGTTGTTGAGCGCCGTCTTTCCGTGACGGATGATACAGATCACAGCGTGTCCGCCCAGCTCACGAGCTCCGCACCGCAGCTCACGCGCTTCGCATCGTTTATCACGGCGCCTTTCACATAGGGCTGCAGCTTCTCCACTGTCTTTCCGAGGCCGCTGCTTCCCGACGTTGCAAACAGGATGACCCTTTTCCCGGTCCAGTCGTAATTCTTGCAGAAAGTGTTGATAACGTTGGGAGCGCAGTAATACCATATCGGGAATCCGATGTATACCGTGTCGTATTCTTCGAAGTTTTCGATCCTGCCCGCTACGGGGACGTCTTTTCTGCCGAACTTTTCCTTATTGCATCTTGCAAGCGGATTCGTCCATTTGATATCCGCGGCGGTATAGGGCACCTCGGGTACTATCTCGAAGATATCAGCTCCGAGATGCTCCGCGAGCTCGTTTCCGGCTCTTGCCGTGTTTCCTTCAGCACTGAAATAAGTGACAAGCGTCTTCATTTAAACTCTCCTTATCTTATATCGGGTCATACTCTCCGTATTCGCATCCGACATGTGTCGCCTCGATCTCGTCGACGAGCGCGAAAGCTCCGTCTTTTCTGTCGTAAAGCTTTACGGTACCGAAACCGTTTCCGCCGTTCCATAGACGGTTGTGCCTCTTTGAACCGTCCGGAGCCTCATAATTCACGAACAGCATGTCGCTCTTCATGCACGTTATATCCGTCTCCATCGCGGCGTATCTGTTTTCCTGACGGACGTGCCATCTGACTTCCTCGTCGTCCTCTTCAAAGGAGAACTCCGTCTTTACTGCGAGCCAGAAGTGGGAGAAGTTGAAGTCATATTCCCTGCCCTCGTAGCAGAACGCGCCCAGAAGCCGGCGGTCCAGCGGGACGAAGTAGATCTTCGGCCGTCCTCCGCCGATGTCGAAGGCGCTGTTTTCCAGCGTACGACCGATCAGCCTGCTCCTGAGGCAGCTGGACGCCAGCCAGACCCAGGGAGTAGTGAAGTCGCGGCCCCAGTTCTTGTCGGCGTATCCGTAGCACTTGTCCGGGCTGACAGTATATTCCCTGCCGTTGCAGACTATCTTTCCGGAATAGGCAGTCTTCATGCCCTCGGCGTGCCAGTACATGGCGAAAGCCTCTGCGGACCTGAGGAACCTGCCGGCGCCGTAACCGACGTTGAAGGCGATCTGCTTGTCCACTTTGAGATCCCAGCTTATCTCTCCGGAACCGCACATCCACTCGGGATGCTCCGCCGCCTCTTCAGGGCTTATGCTGACGCTTCCGCGCAATTCTGTCTCCGATGCGAGGCAGTCCGCAGCCCCTACGCTGTAGGGGGCGTCCATGTGGATATCCACGTCCTTCCACGCAAAGAAACGGTGGAGCTGGAAGTGTTCTTCTCCCCAGCATCCGGCCTTGACCATCAGATATGAAGGCCTCTTTCCTGCCTCTTTGTTCGCCGGCAGCTGACCCAGCACAGGTTCATCTTCGGCAAGGGCGGGGTTGCAGACGAAGAACTCGATGAAAAAGGGCTTGTCCTCCCCTGTCTCTGCGTCCTGCGCCGTAAAGGAATGCCACCACCAGTCGTATCCGCGTTTTCTCAGAGTTCCGCGGAGCATGCAGGCGTCTTTTGAAATATCATGTTTAGTGACCATCGTCAGTACCTCCGGTGTTTTGCCGTCCGTCTACCTTATCTGCCGGACATTCACACGATCCGTCCCGATATCATCAGTAAAGAATGATATCGCTGAAAGCATAGGATGAGTCAGCCTTCTGTGAACTGTCAACTGCTCCGCCGTTCAGTATAACGTTATACTTCCCGTCAAGTCCGTAAAGATTCACTACATATCTGTGCCACTCATAATCCAGTCCCGACGACTGCAGGGTGAAGCTTCTGATCACATTCCCGCCGCTGTCGTAGACGAACACTGAAGGCTGGCCGGCGCCGGCAAGTCTTTTGCCGCAGAAAGTCAGATAGCAGTGGCCGTCCGAAAGATCCATATCCGCCTTTACGCCGATGAATTCCGAGTTCAGAAGGTATTCAGCCAAATCACCTTCGTCAGGTCCGCGCTGCAGGGTCCCCGCGCAAAGGATGCCGTTCTGTCCTCCGCTGCTGTCTTCAGTCTGACCGGCGCCCCGGATCTCTGCGCCGGCGGTCAGCAGGTCCACAGGCTTCGCCCCGGTTACCTCTTCGTTCACAAGGGCTGCCGCGTAGAAGCTGTACTCATAGTCCTCCTGCGTGTTCATCGTCGAATAGTCGAATGTGGTATAGAAATCTTTCACCCGCTGGATGTAATCGAGATAGTTGTCTTCAGTGATCTGGTGCTTTCCGTCGTGCATCCACCTCAGGATAAGGCTGTTTATCCAGGTGCCGTAGTGAACGGTGTCCTTGTAATTGTTCAGATCCGCCGTCAGCTCCGGGCAGTCGTTGAACGAGAAGAGATGTATGTTGTCGTGGCCGAGTATCGTCTCTATCACGCACTGTTCCGCCTGTATATGCCGCAGTATGGTCCCGTCCGTGTTGAGATAGCTCCACCACACGGCGCAGTACGGGGAAAAATAGTAATAGAACTGGACGTCCGGATAATCGTCGGCAAGGGACGTCACGTTCTGCGTGATGTTCGCCCTTATCGCGTCAAGCTCGTCTTCGGTCATAGAAGGCGCCGGCTTTCCGGGTTTGTTGACCACGCCCTCCGGGCACACCTTGCTCACCCCGTAGGAATGGGCGTATCTCCAGCTCGAATAATCGTCGAAAGACGTGATCCCCGGTTCGAACCCTTCCTGATTCCTGCCGTATGACATCTGGTACGCGAGCCCGAATACGACGTCCCTGTTGAACAGGTACTTCACGTCGTTGAACGGATCTGAATCATAGAGATACGTGGGATACTCGCCGAGATCGTCGCGCTTTGCATCCTTGTCATCGTAGAATCTCTGCATCTCGAGGCTTCGGACTACTGTCTTCATTCTCGGGTTGCTCTCCAGGGCAAGCCTTATATTCTCGTCTATCTCCCTGAAAGTAGCGCCCGCGAAGGGCAGCTTGACGGAATTCGTTCCGAAAAGATCGTCCATCTCAGTAGTGCGGAAATTCTCGATGAGCGACGTGCCGGTTATCATGGCGTCGTAATCGAATCTTCTGATTATTCCGTTGTTCTGGCTGCGCTGGTTGGTCAGAGTATAGAAATACCTGTCCGTGTCCGGTTCGTGGTAATGGAAATACGGGTCGAGCCTGTATACCCACGCCCCTATAAGACACAGCGCTACAAGCACGATGGCCAGCCACAGCGCCAGCAGTTTTCTCGGTTTCTGTACTGAACTCACGGCTGCCTCCCTAGAAGTTGAAATACACGAACACAGACTCGCCGCCCAGGCATATGAAGCTCCATATGAAAGCGACGGCTGCGGCTATCATCGACACGGCCGATATCTTCCTCAGATTCCTGTAGTTGTTCTGCGGTATTAGACAAATCGCAAAAGCCGCGGCCAGAAAGACGAGCGGCCAGAAGCCCCTGACGTTTTTCGTGAAATACTGCAGATGCAGGACGTTCTCGAACAACGCCGTTTCCTTTATCTTGAACGCCGTTATAAGGCTCTCGCTCAAATTCATGCTCTGAAATCCGAACATGGTCTTCAGTATGCTCTTCCACTGGCTGATGGAATTCGACCTGAAAAGAAGCGCAAGGATATTCAGCACGGAGAACGTGACTCCCCACCGCACGGGGGTGAATATCCTCTCCTCTGTTTTGTCGAACAGCCTGTCGATCACCAGGAACAGTCCGTGCAGGAGGCCCCAAAGGATAAACGTCCAGTTCGCCCCGTGCCAGATGCCGCTGATTATAAAGACTATCATGACGTTGAGGCACGTCCTGAAGGTCCCCTTCCTGCTGCCTCCCAGCGGGAAGTAGATATACTTGGTAAAGAACCTCGTCAGAGAGATATGCCATCTCTTCCAGTAATCGCGTATGGATATGGCTTTATACGGGGAGTCGAAGTTTATAGGCAGCAGGATGTTCAGCATCAGAGACACGCCTACGGCCATGTCGCAGTATCCGCTGAAGTCGAAGTACTTCTCGAAAGTGTAGCTCAGCGTGACGACGATCCAGTCCATGGCGGTCGCGCCGGAGACATTATTAAATCCCCATGTGACGGCTGCCGCGAACGTATCCGCTATAATGACCTTCTTGAAAAGGCCGAAACAGAATATCTTTAGCCCGAAAGCGACGTTCTCCCAGTTTATCCTCTTGAGCGACTGATCGTTGAGCTGGGAGATGAAGTCGACCGGATCGGTCAGCGGGCCCATGAGTATCTTCGGGAAATAGAGGATGAAAGCCGCATAGTCCACAAGGGAAACGTTCTCCAGTTCACCCTTGTACACGGCCACCACATAGGCGATCTGCTGGAACGTTATGAAGCTCAGGCCGACCGGGAGTATCAGGTTCCGCAGCGCGATCTCCGTTCCG
Organism: Oscillospiraceae bacterium; assembly: GCA_017619535.1. Lineage (GTDB taxonomy): Bacteria > Bacillota > Clostridia > Oscillospirales > Oscillospiraceae > RGIG8048. The sequence goes on from JAFZSD010000030.1 coordinate 58,004, forward strand.
AAGAACGTATTCAGGTTCGAAATGCCGAAATTGAGATATTTGAACAGGAGCAGCAGGCATATGTTCACAGCGATCGGCACGGCCGCAAGCAGTCTTCTGCCCGTGTCTCTTTTGCGCATGAGCACGGCGAACAGATAGTTTACGGCCATGCTTACGACGAGCACGGCGAGGGACTTCACGTCCATATAGCCGTAGAAGACTGCGCTGGCCGCGATCAGCACAAGTTTCCCGGCCAGTTTGCCAGCTTTATTCAGAAGGAAATATGCCAGAAGCGTGACAGGCATGAACAGAAGGATAAATCCGAATGAATTGAACTGCATCCGCTTACTCTCCAGCGGGCCTTATTAGGCCTGATTTATATTCGTATACAGAATATATTATAGAGCAAAAGCGCTTTTTTTCAATGTTTTCTTTCCGCGGATCAGCCGGAACATAAATGAGCGCAAAAAACGGACCCGCTCACAAAGAGCCGGGTCCGTGTTTATCTGTCGCAGTCAGTCAGACGAACGGGTTCCAGAACCTGCCGCCGTTTATGACGTTCAGGGTTATCGAGGCGCCCAGCAGCAGAGCGCATACGGCCATCGCGGCTATATCCGCCGCCTTGAAAGGTCTCGCCATGTACCATGTCCGCTTTTTGCCCTTCCCGAAACCGCGAAGTTCCATCGCGTTGGAAATGACGTCTATCCTGTCCATGCTGGACAGGATGAGCGGGATAAGTATCGTGCTGGCGCTTTTCAGGCGTTTGACCAGATTCTGCTTCTTGCTCATCTCTATACCTCTCGCCTGCTGCGCCTGGGATATCTCATGATAGCTCTTCTGGATATCCGGTATGTACCGCAGGGCGAGAGCCACGGAATAGGCTATCGTGTACCTGACGCCTACCCTGTTGAGGGACGCCGCGAACTCGCTGGGGTTCGTCGTGCATACGAAAAGAAGTACGATGGGTATCGTGGCGAAGTACTTGAGCACAAGATTCAGATGATAGAACAGCTGTTCCTTGGTGACCACATATCTGCCTCCCAGCGAAAACAGCTCGTGGCACGTGCCGTAGAGCGTTACGCCGTGCTGAGGAGAGAACAGGAATATCAGTATATTGTTGAGGATCATGAAGACCGCCATGAAGCTCAGGAGGAACGACACGTCCCGCAGGCGTATCTTCGAGATATAGAACAGAACGAAGCTGAGCACGGTGAGGAGCACCAAAAGGCGCGTATCGTAGGTGCTCATGGCCGCGAAGCTCCACAGGAGCAGGCAGATGAACTTCGTTGCGCCTGTCAGCCGATGGACCGGAGAAGGGCGGTCTATGTAGTTGAAGATGTTTCTCACGAGCGGAACACCTCCCGCTCGTAATCTATGAAGCGCTGGACGAACTCCCTGGGCTCTTCTATGCCGCACATGACGGCCAGGTCGTACAGGCTCGTCTCCTTGAGATTGGCCCTCTTGATGATATCGGGGTCAGTCAGTATCCCGGCGGAGGTGTCGTCGGCAATGACGGCGCCGTCGGTGAACACTACCGAGCGCTCTGCGTATTCCAGCATCAGGTGCATGTCGTGGGTTATCATCACGACCGTGACGCCTTCGCTGTTGAGATCGCGCAGAAACTCCATGATCTCAGTGTAGTGCCGGTAGTCCTGTCCGGCCGTAGGCTCGTCCAGGATGATCATTTCCGGTTCCAGAACCAATATGGACGCTATCGTGACGCGCTTTTTCTGGCCAAAGCTGAGGGCTGATACGGGCCAGTTGCGGAACGGCCACAGGCCGCAGGTCTTCAGCGTCTTCTCTACTCTGGGCCTGATCTCGTCCTCGGATAATCCGCGGGTCCGAAGTCCCAGCGCGACTTCGTCGTAGATCATCGGCTTCGAGAGCATCTGGTTCGGGTTCTGCATCACGTAACCGACATGATCGGCGCGTTCCTTGAGCGACATGTTCTTCCAGTCGCATCCCGTAAACTCAATCTCGCCTTCCTGCTCATGTTCGAAACCGCAGACCACCTTGGAAAACGTGGATTTGCCCGCCCCGTTGGTGCCGACTATCGCGATCAGCTCTCCCTTTCGCACGTCGACGCTCACATCCGTCAGCGCGCGGTGGCCGCTCGAATATGAAAACGTTATGTTCTTTGCCCGCAGCAGATAAGGACGGTTCTCCTCCCTGACGCGGGGAGGGGTGCTCCTGAACCACGAGACTACAGATCCTCTGTCGTCGTCGGAAAGCTTCAGCGAACGGATGCTGTGGGGCAGCATCTCCTCCGTAACTTTAACGCCGGCGTACTTGATGGCTGTCAGATACAGAGGTTCCCTGATGCCGTTTTCCAGAAGCAGATCGCTGCTCAGAAGCACGTCGGGCGATGTGTCCGATATTATCCTTCCCTGTTTCATCAGGACTATCCTGTCCACGTCCCGGTGCAGGACGTCTTCAAGACGGTGCTCGATGATGATGACCGCAGCGCCTGTCTCTTTATGGATCTCGTCTATGAGCTCGATGGCGGATTTGCCCGTGGCGGGGTCGAGATTGGCCAGCGGTTCGTCGAACAGCAGGACGTCGACATCATCCACCATGACGCCGGCAAGAGAGACACGCTGCTTCTGGCCGCCGGACAGTTCGCTGGGTGCGTGAAGAAGATGCGATTCTATGTTCACGATCTGGGCGGCCTTCTGTACGCGGTCATGCATCTCCGGCTCGCCCACGCAGTCGTTCTCGAGCGCGAACGCAATATCCTCCGCAACGGTCAGCCCGATGAACTGGCTGTCAGAATCCTGAAGCACCGTGCCTACGGTCTTGGATATCTCGAACAGGCTGAGATCCTTCGTCTCCCTGCCCATGATGGTCACGGTCCCGGTGCTCTCGCCGCGGAATGAAAAAGGAATGAGCCCGTTGATGCAGTGCGCCAGAGTCGATTTGCCGCATCCGGACGGGCCTGCGATAAGGACCTTCTCACCTTTATGGATCTTCAGATTTATGTCGTAGAGCGTCGGCTCCGCCTGTGCGTTGTACTGAAAGCCGAAATTTTTAAATTCGACTATCGGCTCATTCATTGCGTCGTCTCCGTTTCTTGTCCTTCGGTCTTAATCGGCAAAATACGGCGGGAGAAGATCCCCCGCCGTATATCCGTGCAGAAAAGTGTCAGTTTTCTTCCTTGAGGCTGCCCTTCTTGGGTTTTGCCGCCGCATATGCGAGGCACAGGAGCGTGCCGACTATCGCGGTGGTGATGATGTTGGCGATGCCGCCTACAAGGCCCTGAACGAAGACCTTGTTCGCGGGTTCCGCATACATCGCGATATCCAGCGCCGGTGCTACGCCGACCCAGCAGATAAGGTGCGCGATGATCTGCGTGATATTGAACGTGGCTATGCCTTTCTTGCCGAATACGCCGTCAGCAAGAGCGATCTTTCTGGAGATGCAGCCCATCAGCAGTCCGAAGATTCCGGACGCGATGACCCAGCTCCACCAGATGCCGCCGCCCCAGGAGAGGTCGATCAGGAAATGGCCTATGAGGCCGATGAGCAGACCCGCGATAGGCCCGAAGAGAACGGCCATGAATCCCAGAAGACCATACTGGAGACAGATGTTCGTGTTTGGTACAGGACTCGGGATCGCCACGAAACGGCCAAGTACGAAGAATAGCGCGGCGCCGATACCGATGGCGACGATGGTTCTAACCGGAGAACGTTTCATGATTGTTTCACTCCCTATCAATTTGTGCCGCCGCGGAAGGCGGACTTCATATGCTGATTATACAACACTGAATAAAATGTTTCAACCGGAATCGTATATAATCCTGCAGTCCAGGGGCGCTGCTCCGGTCATCCGCCGCCGCTTACGATCTTCTCGACATCGGCGCGTTTCTCGAACAGAATGCAGCCTCCCGTATGATCGTCGTCCAGCAGTCCCCCGGCGTTCAGCGACGTGAACAGCTTCGAATGTAGCGCATCACGGAGCGAGCCGCTGCTGACGCTCACGTCCGAATACGGCGAGAACGGACACGGTTCCGCTCCACCGCGGGAGTTTATATGGAAGAATCCTCTTCCCGCCGCCATGCATCCGCCGCTCGCCCGTTCGTCCCCGGGGAACGAAAGCAGGATCATGTCGGGCCATATGCTCCTCAGTCCTTCTGTCGCTTCCCTCAGATATGCGCGCTCCTTATCGCCCGGCGCCAGGTACTGCGAATCATCGTTCATCGGCACGAATTCCACATATACTACGAGCCTGCACCCGCGGCTGACCAGAGTATCGAGGAACTCCCTCGATGTTACCTCCCGTATGTTGTCTGTAGTCACCGTTACGGACGCGCCGAACAGGAGGCTCCTTTCGCCCAGAGCGTCCATATTTCTCATTATCCGGTCGTAGATACCGGGTCCCCGTCTCGAGTCCGTATGTTCGCGTCCGCCCTCGATACTGATCACAGGGATAAGGTTCCTGCGTCTGTCGAAAAGCTGCAGGTACCTGTCGTCAATATACGTCCCGTTGGTGAATATCGGGAAAAGGATGCTGTCCGCTTCGCCCGCCTTTTCTATCACGTCGCGCCGGAGAAGCGGCTCGCCGCCTGCAAGAAAAATAAAGCTTATGCCCAGTTCTTCGGCCTCGCCGAATATTCTCGCCCAGTCCTCCGCGTCAAGCTGAACCGCAGGTTCCGAGTCGACGGTCGCGCTTGTGCACCGGGAATAGCATCCGGAGCAGTGGAGATTGCAGCTGCTCGTAATGCTTGCTATAAGGAAAGGCGGTATGTGCTCTCCTTCCGTCTCGAAACGGCCGCGTATCTTCGTTGCGCGCCTGCTCGCAGCGGCGAACCTCATCATAAAAGCGCTTTCGCGGGGATCCTTAAGAGTCGCTTTGAGCGCTTCTGAAACTATCTTTTCAACGCCGTTTTCAAGATATTTCTGCAGATCTCTGCTGTCGTTCATCACGTTTCTTTGTCCTTTAAGGCTCATTCGGTCTCTTCCGCTTTTTTGAGCTCTACATATTCGTCGAAGGTGATCCTTCTGTCGATCGCCTTTCCGTCAGCAAACTCGATTATCCTGTTGGCGACCGTCTCGTTCATCTGATGGTCGTGGGTGGTGAATATGATATTACCCTTGAATTCGGACATGCCGTTGTTCAGCGCCGCGACGCTTTCGAGGTCGAGGTGGTTCGTGGGCTGATCCATGAGCAGAACGCTCGCGCCCGACAGCATGAGTTTCGAGAGCATGCAGCGCACCTTCTCTCCTCCGGAGAGCACCGACACGTTCTTGTACACGTCGTCCCCTGTAAACAGCATCCTTCCGAGGAACGTACGCAGATAGCTCTCCCTCTTGTCTTCGGAGAACTGACGCATCCAGTCCATTATGTTGAGGTCGCATCCGTCGAAGTATTCGCTGTTGTCCTTTGGGAAATACGCCTGCGTCGTGGATACGCCCCACTTGATGGTCCCGGAATCGGGCTCCATCTCCCCAGCGAGCAGCTTGAACATCGTCGTTATGGCTATCTCGTCCGAACCTATGAAAGCGATCTTGTCACCTTTGTCCATGATAAAAGTGACGCCGTCCAGCACTTTGACTCCGTCCACTGTCTTCGAGACGTCCGTGACGAACAGTCTGTCCTTGCCCGGTTCCCTGTTCATATGGAAGCCGACCCAGGGATAGCGCCGCGAAGACGCCGGCATCTCTTCGATGGAGATCTTTTCGAGCAGTTTCCGGCGTGACGTAGCCTGCCGGGACTTGGACTTGTTCGCGGAGAAGCGCCGGACGAACTCCTCCAGTTCGGCGATCTTTTCCTCCGCCTTGCGGTTCTTCTCTTTTATGAGCTTCTGCATCAGCTGGGAGGCGTCGTACCAGAAGTCGTAGTTGCCCACGTACATCTTTATCTTCCCGTAATCTATATCCACGATATGGGTACAAACCGTGTTCAGGAAGAATCTGTCGTGGGAGACGACTATAACGGTGCCCGCATAATCCATGAGGAACTCCTCGAGCCATATGACGGAGTTTATATCCAGGTTGTTGGTGGGCTCGTCGAGAAGTATTATGTCGGGATTGCCGAAGAGCGCCTGGGCCAGGAGCACCTTTACCTTCTGGCGTGGATCCAGCGACGCCATCATCTTCTCGTGCAGCGCGACCGGTATGCCCAGGCCCTGGAGAAGCTTCGAAGCGTCGCTCTCGGCCTCCCAGCCGCCGAGTTCGGCATACTCTTCCTCCAGCTGCGCCGCGCGGTTTCCGTCCTCCTCCGTGAAGTCCTCCTTCATGTACAGGGCGTCCTTTTCCAGGCCGCATTCATATAGGCGCGTATTGCCCATTATGACCGTCTGAAGGACGGGATACTCGTCGTACATGAACTGGTCCTGTTTGAGGACAGACATGCGTACGCCCGGTTTTATAGTGACCGTTCCGCTGGTCTGTTCCAGTTCTCCCGAAAGGATCTTCAGAAAAGTCGATTTTCCGGCGCCGTTGGCGCCTATTACGCCGTAGCAGTTCCCTGCCGTGAACTGCAGATCTACGTTCTGGAACAGCGGGGTCCCGCTGTAATTCAGGCTGAGATTGGAAACAGTGATCATATCGATATCTCTCCCGCGTTTCTTTTCTTTATCCGATTTTACCACATACCGTTTCCGCGTACAACAAACGCTTTTGAACAAAGAAAAACTTCCGGAAGGCCGTTCTGTCTTCCGGAAGCTTCTTATAACAGTTTATCTGGGAAGTTCCCGTCTCAGCCGGGGAACACGCTGTCCTTGGGAGACGGATTGATACGCTCGTATATCGGGAACCGCTTGCACAGAGCCGCCACACGGTCGAGGATCTCCCTGCGGCTGCCTGCATAATCGAATATCGCCTTGAGTATGAGTTCGCCCACCTCGTGCATCTCAGCTTCCTTGAAACCGCGGGTCGTGACCGCGGGGGAACCGAGTCTCAGTCCGCTGGTCTCCATAGGTCCTCTGGGATCCGCGGGCACGGTGTTCTTGTTCGCGGTGATATGGAGTGAATCCAGTCTGACCTCGAGCTCCTTGCCGCTGAGTTCCATTTTCTTGAGATCGACCAGCATCATGTGGTTGTCCGTACCGCCGGAAACGAGATCGAGCCCGCCGTCGAGGAGCGTCTTCGCCAGCTCGGCTGCGTTGGCTACGATCTGATGCTGGTAATTCTTGAAATCGGGACGGAGGACTTCCCCCAGCGCCACGGCCTTGGCCGCTATGATATGCATGAGCGGTCCGCCCTGGACTCCCGGGAAAATGGCGCTGTTTATCTTCTTTGCGATCTCAGCGTCGTTCGTAAGTATGATGCCTCCACGCGGCCCGCGCATTGTCTTATGCGTAGTCGTCGTGACAACGTCGGCATAAGGAACGGGAGACGGATGCTCGCCTGCTGCGACAAGGCCGGCTATATGGGCCATGTCCACCATGAGATAGGCGTCGACTTCTCTCGCTATGCTGCTGAATGCGGCGTAGTCGATGATGCGGGGATACGCGGACGCACCGGCTATGATCATCTTGGGCCGGTTGGCAAGCGCCAGCTCACGCACCTGGTCGTAGTCGATGAGTCCCGTTTCCGGATTGAGTCCGTATGAGATTATATTGTAGTTCTTGCCGGAAAAGTTCGCCTTGCTGCCGTGGGTCAGGTGGCCGCCGTTGTCGAGAGCCATGCCCATAACAGTATCGCCCGGCTTGCAGAGAGCAAGGTAGACGGCATAGTTGGCCTGAGAACCGCTGTGGGCCTGTACGTTTGCGTAGTGTGCGTCGAATATGAGCTTCGCGCGCTCGATGCAGATATTCTCAGCCATGTCGACATATTCGCACCCGCCGTAGAAACGCTTGCCGGGATAACCCTCGGCATACTTGTTCGTAAGCACGGAAGCCATAGTGGCCATTACTTCCTGGCTGACCAGGTTCTCTGACGCAATGAGTTCGATATTGTTTCTCTGGCGCTTGAGTTCAAGGTCAAGGACCTTTGCGATCTCGGGGTCGTAGGCGCTTATATAGCGCATGCTGGCTTCAACCATGATTGTCCTCCCATATAATGTAATTGATAACGGCTGTGAATAATATGAAAAAAAGCTAGCATAAATATGCAACAATGTCAAGAGAGGGGTAACTCTCTGCACGATTATATTTTCAAGTTCTTGAGAAACGAGGTCCTCCGCTGCCCGGGAGAACCTAATTCTGTTATTTTCGCGCAGACCTGGCATGAAGCCGATCCGTATGGCATTTATTTAGCTTTACTTAATGGCGTCCGATCATCTGATAAAATGCGTCGGCTGCCATTTTTCTTTTTCGGGAAGGCCGTACTTTTCTTTTCCAAGCGCAATGCTTTTCATCAGGAAGGTCATATTCCGCGCAAGAACGCGCATGGTCTGAAGTCCTTCAAGATCCTGTTCCGCCTGTCCCTTTTCTCTGCCGTGGACGCTGTTCCAGTATTGGCTGGAAGCGACCGGCATCCCGCAGATGGTGAAATACTTGTTCAGCTCATCGAATGTCGCAGAGCAGCCGCCACGTCTTGCCACTGCGACGCTGGACCCTACTTTCATTGTTTTATCGAATCGGGTACTGTAGAACAATCTGTCCAGGCAGGCTATCAGTGTTGCATTGGCCGAGGCGTAGTAAACCGGCGAAGCTACGACCAGGCCGTCTGCCGCCTCAAACTTCGGCGCGAGTTCATTCACGATATCGTTGAACACGCACTTGCCTTTGTCAAAGCAGCTCCCGCAGGCGATGCAGCCACGGATGTCCTTGATGCCGATCTGGACAACTTCTGCATCTACGCCTTCTTTTTCGAAGACTTTGACCATCTCGTTAACTGCGATGGTCGTGTTCCCGTCAATTCTCGGGCTTCCGTTTAAGATCAGGACTTTCATGAGTTTCCTCCTCTTTAGTATTTAACTGTCTAATCTCTGCAAATCAGAATTTATTCTCTCGTCAGTGATCAAAAAAGCTCTGCACGGAGAACCATCCGCACCGGCGAGATTCAACGGTGCAGCGCTTAAAAAAAATCTGCCTTCCTCAACTTCTGCCAACCTGATGCCTTCAAGTAATACAACTCCAGCGCCCAGCAAGATCAGATGTACTTCCATCGGCGCGCCTTCCAGGCCGACAGTCTGCGATTCATTCCCCAACAGCAGGATCCCTTTGGAGGCAAAAACCTTTGCCGCTTCCGAGGAGACCACAGCGTTTCCCTTGATCAAAATTCGTTTTGCGGCTTCCGGGTCACGATCTCTCGATTTTTCAATTATCTCCATTGCGTCATTGCCGGAGACGATCCCGTGATGCTCCACAACGGAAGCCAGCCCAATAAAGGGTTCAAGGCCTAAGGCATCAATTGTTTTTCCACCTTTCAGAAAATGAAACGGAGCATCCACATGAGTGCCATTGTGTGCACACATATTGAAA
>JAFZSD010000031.1 GCA_017619535.1 Oscillospiraceae bacterium
GGGAGCCGCGACAGGAGCCGGAGCGGGTGCCGCGGCAGGAGCGGGGGCTGGAGCGGGAGCCGGAGCAGCTGCGGGAGCCGGGGCCGGAGCGGCGGCGGGCGCGGTCCGCACAGGAGCCGGGGTAGCGGCCGGGGATGCGGCCGGGGTCTTTTCGACCGATCTGACGATCTTCGAGAGTATCGCGATTGCCAGTATAAGTATCACAAGTACCACGAACACCGTGCACAGCCCGAGCAGGGATATCCACAGGGTATCCGTGAAGGCAAGTTTATCCATATCCTAACCTCCTCAGATAGCTTCGATGGTATACTTGGCTTTCTTCTCCTCGCGCTCTCTGCGCTCATTGAAGAATTTTTCCGCGACCTGCGGGAAAGCGATGTAGGAGAGGACGTCTTCGTCGCTGCGGGCGGTGTCGCCGAGCTCTTCCTTCGTCTTCTCGAACAGCGGCTCGAGGGTGTCGGCGAATCTGCCTTCGATGATGTCGTCGCCGACGATCTTCTTCTGTAGCTCCTTGTTGATCTCGCCCGGAGCGCGGCCGTATTCGCCGCGGAGATATGCCTTGGTTTCCTTCGAGACCATCTTGTACCTCTCGCCCGCGAGCACGTTGAGGACGGCCTGTACGCCGACTATCTGGCTGGTCGGGGTAACGAGCGGGGGATAACCCATATCCTTGCGTACGTTCGGGACCTCGAGGAGGACTTCGTCGAATCTGTCCATGGCGTTCTGGGTCTTGAGCTGGGAGATGAGGTTCGAGAGCATGCCGCCCGGCACCTGATAAGCGAGAGCAGCGGTATCTGTAGCCATGACCTTCGGGTCGAGAAGGCCGTTTTCAAGATACTCGTCGCGGTAGGTCTTGAAGTAGTCGTTTACTTTCTTTATCTCCTGCGTGTCGCAGCCGATCTCGAAGCCGAGGTGGCGCAGCGCGTAGGCGAGCGTCTCGGTCGCAGGCTGGGAAGTGCCGCCGGAGAAGCAGCTGACCGCCGTGTCGATGACGTCGGCTCCGGCCTCGGCCGCCTTGAGCGCGGTCATGAAGGCGAGGCCCGTCGTGCAGTGGGTGTGAAGGATGACAGGCATGTCGAGGCTGTCCTTCAGCGCGGAGACGAGGTCGTAGGACTCGTGGGGTCCCATTATGCCGGCCATATCCTTGATGCATATGGTCGACGCGCCCATCTCTTTCATCTCGCGTCCGATCTTGACGAAGTTGTCGAGGGTGTGCACCGGGCTCGTCGTATAGGAGATGGCGCCGGAAGCGATGGCTCCCTGCTTGACGGTCTCCTCCATGGCGACCTTGAGGTTCCTTGTGTCGTTGAGCGCGTCAAAGATCCTGATGATGTCTATGCCGTTCTTTACGCTGTGCTCGACGAACTTGCGGACGACGTCGTCGGGATAGTGCTTGTAGCCCAGGAGGTTCTGTCCGCGAAGGAGCATCTGGCGCTTCGTGTTCGGAGTCTTCTCCTTGATCTTCCAGAGCCTTTCCCACGGATCCTCTCCGAGGAAGCGGAGACAGGTGTCAAAAGTCGCGCCGCCCCAGCACTCGATGGAATAGTAGCCGCACTTGTCGATGACTGGCAGTATCTCCTCGAATGCGCTGAACGGGAGCCTGGTGGCTATAAGGCTCTGGTTGGCGTCTCTCAAAACCGTCTCTGTAAAATTGATCTTCTTGGTCATCTTGTTTCCCCCATCTCTTGCCGTTATGTTTCGCGCTCTCTTTCACGCGCGCGCGGATACGGTGTTCTTTACATTATAAAATATTATATTAAAAATGCGTTTCTTCTTCAATTGCAAATTAAACAAAAAACGTCTGGCAATCCATAAATAACCATCCATTTTTACTAATCATTTCCGGCACGGCGGCGGATATCCCGTCCGGCGCCTGCCGTCTTCCCGGAGAGCGGCCAAAAAAGGGGTTGCAAAACGCCGATGCGGTGCTATAATTGAATCACATTTGAATAAGACGTCTTCGGGGCAGGGTGAAATTCCCGATCGGCGGTAAAGTCCGCGAGCGCTCGGCGCAGAATTGGTGCGATTCCAATACCGACAGTTAAAGTCTGGATGAGAGAAGACAGTTCCGGCTGATGATTATGCCGAGACCGTTGCAACACCTGAAAGACGCGTTTTTCAGGTGTTTATCTTTTATCGGGAGGCAATCAGCCATGCAGAACAAACGCACACGCACAAAGACAATCGCGATCCTCGCAATGCTCGCAGCCATAGCCTATATCGTCATGCTGCTCTCGCACCTCGTCCCCGTTTTTTCCTTCATCCCCTCCGCGCCGTTCCTGAAGTACGACCCGAAAGACGTCATAATCGCCATCGGCGGCTTCATAATGGGCCCGATGGCCGCCCTTGCTGTGACCGTCGTGGTCTCGCTGATCGAGATGGTCACAATCAGCACGACGGGCATCATCGGCTTCATCATGAACGTGCTGTCCACCGCGGCCTTCGCATGCACCGCTTCCGCCATCTACAAAAAGAACCGCACGATGAAAGGCGCTGTAATCGGTCTCATCTGCGGAGTCCTCGCGATGACAATCGTGATGCTTCTCTGGAACTACCTCATCACGCCCCTCTATATGCACGTCGACCGCGCGGTCATCGTTAAGATGCTCATCCCGGCCTTCCTGCCTTTCAACCTGATCAAGGCCGTCCTCAACGCCGCGCTGACCCTTCTGATCTACAAGCCGATAGTGAGAGGGCTGCGCAGGGCGAACCTGCTCCCGCAGCAGGCCCCGTCCCAGCCGGTGAAGAAAAAGGTTACCACCGGCGTCATGCTCGTAGCCGCGCTGCTGCTCGTGACATGCATACTGCTCATCCTCGCGCTGAGCGGAGTCATCTGAGATATACACCGGATAACAGAGACCGGGGGCTGCCTTTGCGGGCAGCCCCCTTTGCAGTCAACAGACAGGACCGGCCGCACGTTTGTGCGGCCGGTCCTGTTTCAGGATAGGTCATATCGTGTATTCGCTGTGTACCACGGCGCTGAGCATGAGCTTTCCTTCCCACTCTTCAAGGACCAGCCGCAGGCTGTGCCAGTCAGTTCCGTCCGAGCCTTTCGTGGGGCCCACGTAGAAGTCGACGTATCTCGCATCGGGAAATACCTCGTCGATGTTTTCCAGAGCGTTCCCTTTTGCCGCGACTTTATCGATCTTTACCTTGTCGGCCCGGAGATAGTCCGCATCCCATACGAACCGCTCGAAGTATTCCGGCGGTGTCAGCCTGATGGGATCTGCGGTCCCGCTGTAGATGCCCCAGATATATTCCTGCGTATCCCTGCCTAGTTCCGCGACCTGCGAAGCCGTGAACCGTCTGTTTGCGGACAGGTCTATCGTCGCGTAAGGCGAGAAGACCACGCCGTATTCCGGATGAGCCACGGCGCCGAGAGACGCATAATCTCCCGAAGCGATACATCTCAGTATATCCTCCGCGTAATCCGTCAGTTCCCGGTTGGACGCGTCCGCCGCCACCGGCACGGGCGCCGCCCCGGGCTCCGGAGCTTCCGGCTCGCGCCCGAGCATCACTATTATAACCGCGACGATCGCTCCGATGATAACGAGAGCGGCGACCGCGTAGACGATCAGTTTTTTCATAATACACCCTGATGACGGAAAGCCGTCATACTTATCGTTCAATGCAATCCTTCTGTCATTCTACAAACTGTCGTCCTCTTTTACAACAACAAGAGATTACAACAGGTTACAGGGGTTAAAACGATCAAAGTGTAAATAATATGTGAAATCGTCTTTTTTGGCTCTTGACACGCCGAATGGGCGGTGTTAAATTGTGTTTAGCACTCAGAGGTCGTGAGTGCTAAACGCTTCCGGAGACAAAAGATCCCGAAAGGCGGAGGCCGGATATGGAACTTAGCGACAGGAAAAAGAAAATACTCCGCGCCGTCGTTGAGAAATACGTCGAGACGGCCGAACCGGTGGGCTCCAAGGCCATCGTGAACGACTGCGGCCTGTCCGTATCATCCGCCACCGTCAGGAACGAGATGGCGGATCTGGAGTCGATGGGCCTTCTCGAGCATCCGCACACCTCATCGGGACGCGTCCCCACCGCCCAGGGCTACAGGGTATACGTGAACGAGCTCATGGAGGAGCACAGGCTCTCCGAGCACGACACCGACACGATAAACCGCGCGCTGCGGAACAACGTTCAGCAGCTCGACAAGGTCCTTTCCGACGCCGGCCGCCTCACTTCCCAGCTGACCAACTACCCGGCGTACGCGTTGGCGGTCTCTTCGCAGCAGCCGGTCATCAACCGCTTCGATCTCATACACGTCGACCAGCACACCTTCATCATCGTGGTCCTCCTGAACAACAACACGGTAAAGAACAAGCTGGTGCACCTGCCGGTAAACGTAGCGCCGGAGACTCTCACGAAACTCTCCGCCGTCTTCAACGCCAACTTCACCGGCATCCCCGAAGAGGAGATGACCCCTCAGCTCATCGCCGCGTCTGAACGCGCCTCGGGAGACACGTCCGGATTCGTCGCGGTCATCGCCGGTTTCGCGATCGAGCTCCTTATGACGGCCAAATCCCGCGAGACGTTCATGACCGGCGCGTCTCACCTCTTTGAGCATCCGGAATTCCGCGACGTCGACAAGGCTCACCGCGTTCTCAGCTATCTGTCGGATGAGAACGGCCTGCTCAAGCTCCCGACTCCGGACCAGGCGGGCGGTTCAAGGATAACGATAGGACCGGAAAACCTCGCGGAGGAACTCAAGGATTCCAGCGTCGTCGTCGCAAAGTACGACGCGGGAGACAATCTTCAGGGCATCATCGGCGTCGTCGGCCCGACCAGAATGGATTATTCCAAGGTCGCCGCGCGCCTGCAGTATATAGCGAACGGCCTCAGCTGGCTGCTTGCCGGAGGGTTCTCTCTCCCCGGCATAGACGACAGGGACAGCTGAAGCGGAAAAGCAAGGAGATGTGAGAATTGGCAAAGAAACAGAGCGCGCATCCTCCCGAAACAGAGCCGGAGGAAATAAACGTCGCAGAAGAAACCGCCGAGGAGACGAAGACCGCTGAAACGCCGGAGGCGCCTGAAGCGCCGGAGACGGCCGAAGCGGAACCGAAACCCTCTCCGGAAGAGGAATTCAAAAAGGCGCTGGACGCTGAAAAAGAAAAGTATCTGCGTCTCGCCGCCGAATACGACAATTTCAGAAAGCGCAGTCAGAAGGAGCGAGAGGCGCTCTACGCGGACGTCCGCGCAGACACGGTGCTGAAGCTCCTGCCCGTCTACGACAATCTTTCCCGGGCCCTGTCCCAGGAATGTTCGGACCCGGCGTTCTACAAGGGCGTCGAGATGACCATGACGCAGCTGCGCTCGATATTCGAAAAGATGGACATAACCGAGATCCCGGCCGTCGGAGAGACGTTCGACCCCGCGCTCCACAACGCAGTGATGCATGTTGAGGACGATAAATACGGCGAGGGAGAGATAGTCGCCGAGTTCGAAAAGGGATTCAAAATGGGCGACAAGGTCATCAGATTCTCGACCGTTCAGGTCGCCAACTGACAAAGTGAACGAATGAACAACGTTTCATATCAATAAACACACAGTGAACTGGAGGTATTTATCATGGGAAAAATCATTGGTATAGATCTTGGAACCACTAACTCCTGCGTATCCGTCATCGAGGGCGGCGAACCCGTCGTCATCGCAAACGCTGAAGGCGCCCGCACCACTCCGTCGGTCGTAGCCTTCTCCAAGGACGGCGAGCGCATGGTAGGCCAGGTCGCAAAGCGTCAGGCTATCACGAACCCCGACCGCACCATCTCTTCCATCAAGCGTGAGATGGGCTCCGCCTACAGGGTCACCATCGACAACAAGAACTACACTCCGCAGGAGATCTCCGCGATGATCCTGCAGAAGCTCAAATCCGACGCGGAGAGCTATCTCGGCGGCCCCGTGACCGAGGCTGTCATCACCGTTCCCGCGTACTTCACCGACTCCCAGCGTCAGGCGACCAAGGACGCCGGCCGCATCGCAGGCCTCGACGTCAAGCGCATCATCAACGA
>JAFZSD010000005.1 GCA_017619535.1 Oscillospiraceae bacterium
ATAAAACAGGCGCTGCCCCGGCCGGCCTCACCGGCTGCTTCGGGACAGCGCCTTTTTCGCACATTTTTGCGGTCAGACGATCTTCCGGCACTCGAGGTAGTAGCGCTTGTCCCGGGCCTGACCGATGGAAAAGCTCTTTCTGGGAAACGTTCTGCCCAGGGATACCGTGCGGAACAGTTCGGCTTTGTTAAGAGCGGGGAGAAGAACGGCGACCCTTTGGGTGTCGGCCGAGAGCGCCCGAGCCTCATCGTCACCGTGGATGTAGTCCACGCTGCCACCGTTTTCAGAGATGAACGCGTCTATCGCATCCTGGACCCGCGCTATAAGGTCTCCGTAGTTCTCAGCGGGCACGCGGAGCGTCTGTTCCGAACCGGCCGAGAAGCAGGAAACGGCGAAGCCGTCCCCTGCGGAGATCCCGCGGAGCGCAGCTACGAATGCGTCAGGCGGGATATCGAAGACGACCCGGTGTATCG
This sequence comes from Oscillospiraceae bacterium, assembly GCA_017619535.1. Lineage (GTDB taxonomy): Bacteria > Bacillota > Clostridia > Oscillospirales > Oscillospiraceae > RGIG8048. The sequence continues at coordinate 474 of JAFZSD010000005.1, forward strand.
GCTCTATCTCTATCGCGGGATCGTATACGTTGTTGACTTCGACCAGAGCGAACCGCGCCGGATGGCGGGAGCGCTCATCATCTGAAAGCGATTCCTTTATGCTGTCCCAGTAGCTCTTCGCCGCCGCCAGGGAGTGGTTGCCGTCGCCTACTATCATGCAGACGTCAGATCCGGCAGCGGTGCGCATCGCGCGGAGGATCTCCTCGGCGTCGTTTTCGGTCACACGCCAGCCGCATATATGTCCGCCGCCCTCCATGAGGTCGAAATCATACAGTTTACATAATCTTCTGGTCTTGCCCGAAAGGGAACCGATGACCGTGTCTTCGGGGTCGTCGATGAGCATCATGACGTGGGGAAGTTCCAGAGACGCTTTCCTGCGGACGCATATCCGTGCGGGAAGACGCGAGACGACGGTTGCCTCGGTGGACCGGACAGGCGCCGGAGCCCCGGTGAAATCATATGAGTCGAGATCGACGGCGCCTACCAGGCCTTTTCTGACGCCGGCGCTGGTCTCACGCTCGACATACACAAAAGACGACGCTATCTGTTCGAAGATCCCGCAGGACACGTATTCACGCATGGTGCGGGAACAGTTCTGCGCCGCGGCGTCCGCATCCTCGGAACCAAGATAAGCCTCCGGCACGATCATCCGGAGGGTCGAGGGGCTGCCGCCGACGGTATCCCCGACGCGCCTCCAGTAATCCGGATCGGATGTGAACTGATCGCATGCGATGACGCTCCACTTCCGCATATCGACAGAAGCAGGTATCAGTATATCTGCAGGAAGAAAGATGTCTTTGTTCGTGGGGGTCACCGCCCTTTCAGCCGGGCCAGCGGCCGGACTGCCGTCTGGTTAACATAAATTAGTTGCGAGCAGGCTTGTAAGCCGGATTCTGTCATGGACAGCCATCTATCTAGACGCACCGTTGCCGGTGCGTTCAAGCCACCTCCTGAAAGCAGCCGGGCCGGCTTTGCGCAAAAGCGCTGCTTTCCCACGGTGTTGCTCCGGATAGAGTTTACAGCGACGGACGCTTCCACGCCGTCGGGCGGGCTCTTACCTCCGCCTTTCCACCCTTACCGCACAGATGCGCGGCGGTATATCTCTGTTGCACTTTTCCTGAAGTCGCCTTCGGCGGGCGTTACCCGTTATCCTTGCCCTGTGGAGCCCGGACTTTCCTCACGCACAGCCTTTCGGCTCATGCCCGCGGCTGTCTGGCCTGCTCGCGCTGTTATTCTAACCTTTGCGGACCGCCGTGTCAAATATCATTTGGAACGCCAAGGGAGCGTTTCGGAGGCCAATAAATAATTGAAAAGGGACAGCCCTTGTTATATAATTATTTGTAATGATTTCAGGAAGGTGAAACAATGACGCTTTCGCAGTATATAGAAGAGATAAAGGATAAAAAGATCGCCGTAGTAGGCATAGGAATAAGCAATACGCCTCTTATAAAACTGCTTGCCGGAAAGGGCTGCAGAGTCACAGCCTGCGACAGGCGCAACCGCGAGGCGCTGGGCACAGCGGCGGAGGAACTGGAGTCGCTGGGCGCGGAACTTAAGCTGGGAGACGGATATCTCGACGGCCTGGACGCGGACGTCATCTTCAGGACGCCGGGCATGCGCCCGGACCTTCCGCAGATCGCGGAGGCGGTGAGCCGCGGCGCGGTCCTGACCTCGGAGATGGAGGCGTTTTTCGAAGTCTGTCCCTGTGAGATCATAGCCGTTACCGGAAGCGACGGAAAGACTACCACCACTACGCTGATCTCCGAGCTTCTGAAAGCGCAGGGATTTACGGTGCACCTGGGCGGGAATATCGGGACGCCGCTCCTGTGCCGCGCCGACGAGATGTCCCCGGACGACTTCGCGGTGGTCGAGCTCTCCTCCTTCCAGCTGATGACCATGAAAAAGAGCCCCCGCATAGCGGTCGTGACGAACGTAGCCCCGAACCATCTGGATATCCACAGGGACATGGATGAATACGTGGACGCCAAGAGGAACGTCTTCAGAAATCAGGGACCGGACGGCCTCGCTGTATTCAACCTGGACAACGACATAACCCGCGGCTTCGCGGACGAGGCCGGCGGAAAAGTCGCGTTCTTCAGCAGGCGGGAGCCTGTCGGAAACGGCGTTTACTGCAAGGACGGCGTTATCTACGACGTCCGGGACGGCAGGGCGGAGCCGGTGCTTGAGACCGGCGGGATAAAGATACCCGGCGTTCACAATATCGAGAACTACATGGCTGCCTACGCCGCCGTAAGGGACATCGTCACGGCTGAGACGCTGCGCAGCGTGGCGGGCAGTTTCGGAGGCGTGGAGCACAGGATAGAGCTGGTCCGCGAACTGAAAGGAGTGCGCTATTACAACGATTCCATAGCCTCTTCGCCCTCAAGGACGACGGCGGGCCTGCGCTCGTTCACGCAGAAGGTCATCCTCATAGCCGGCGGGAAGGACAAGGGCGTGCCCTTCGACTCTCTGGGGCCGGAGATAATCGAACACGTAAAGAAGCTGGTGCTGACGGGCCTCACCGCCGACAAGATCCGGTCGGCCGTGGAGAACGCGCCCGGATATTCCGGGGAGCCTGAGATATTCACCGTTCCGGATTTCCGGGACGCGGTCATAAAGGCCTCCAAGCTCGCGGAGGAGGGGGATATCGTCATCCTTTCCCCTGCATGCACCTCTTTCGACAGGTTCCGCAACTTCGAGGAACGCGGGAACTTCTTCAAGGAGATAGTAAAAGGACTGGAGTGATTCTGAGATGGATATAGGAAACGTCATGGAAGAACTGTGCGCGCTTCACGGTCCGTCAGGGTTCGAGGAGAGCGCGGCGGAGGCGGCGAAACGGCTTCTCGCCCCATATGTCGATAAAGTGGATATCGACGTGATGGGGAATGTGATCGGAGTAAAGCGCTGCGGAAAGGAAAACGCTCCGAAGCTTCTGCTCGACGCGCACATAGACGAAATAGGCTTTATAGTCACCGGATACGAGGAGGGGTTCCTTCGGTTCTCTTCACTGGGAGGGATAGACGCCAGGATGCTCCCGGCATGCTGTGTGAGACTGATGACCGAACCGCCGGTATTCGGAGTGATTGACACGATGCCGCCCCACGTCCTGAAAGAGGGCGAGACGGACGAG
>JAFZSD010000032.1 GCA_017619535.1 Oscillospiraceae bacterium
ACGCAGGTCAAGAGCCTCGTCCTGCAGCGGTCTCTGACCCACCGCGTAGATGACGGTCTCAGCGTCGAAGAACACCTCGCTGCCGTCCTCCTTGACGCACTTTACGCCCTTCTCGGTGATCTCCTTGGCCGTGGTCTTGAAGTTCATGTCGATGCCGTATCTGGCAATCTCCACCTTCAGGCCGAGAGTGTGCAGGATGTTGCCGCCGTCGTTGATGCTGTCAAGCATCTCTACCACGGTCACCTTGCGGCCGAGCATCGCCATGTAGAGAGCGATCTCTATGCCGACCAGACCTCCGCCGAGGACCACCGCGGTCTTGCCCACCTTGTCCGGAGCGAGATACGCCTCTTCGGCCCCGAGGACGTTCTTTCCGTCGATGCCGGGGATCGGGGGCTTGATCGGGCGGGCGCCCAGCGCCGCGATGATGACGTCCGGGCTGATCTCGTCAGCGTATTCCTTCGTGACTTCGGTGTTCATGCGCACGTCGATTGCGGCGCGGTGAACTGCCTTGATCTGGTTAGATATATACTGGTCGAGCTTGCTCTTGAAGGGCACGTTCTTCTCGCAGAGGATGGAGCCGCCGAGGACGTCCTTCTTTTCGCAGAGGATGACCTGGTGTCCGTACTGGGCGCAGGTGATGGCTGCTTCCATGCCGCCGATGCCGCCGCCGACTACGAGGACCTTCTTCCTCGGAGCCTGCTGGCGCATGTTGTAGAGGGTCTCATGTTCGTGGCCGCTCTCCGGGTTTACGGCGCAGTACTTGACACCGTGGACCTGCTGGTTGGAGAAGCAGTTGAGGCAGCGCATGCAGACCTTGATCTCGTCTTCCCTGCCCTCGCGGATCTTGTTCGGGAGGTCGGGATCTGCTATAAGGCTCCTCGCCATCTCTATGACGTCCGCCTGGCCGGAGGCGATGATCTCCTCCATCTGGGCGGGATCGCCCAGCGCGCCGATGGTGGCAACTGGGATGCCGACGTGCTTTTTGATCTCGGCCGCGTACTTCACGTTGCAGCCGTCGCCCAGGAACATGCTGGGATGGGTTACCGTGAAGACTTCCTGGACCTCATGGTTGCCGCAGGACACGTGGACCATGTCGATGTGGTCCTCGAGGACCTTCGCAATCTTGATGCCCTCGTCGATGCCGTATCCCTCGTCATAGCATTCGCTGCCGCTTATGCGGACCTCTATCGGGAACTTCGGACCGAGCTTCCGCTTGATGCCGTCGCAGATTGCGATGAGCATCCTGGCGCGGTTCTCTATGTCCGGTCCGCCCCATTTGTCTTTGCGGGTATTTGTCTTCGGAGAAAGGAACTGATGGAGGCCCCAGCCGTGTCCCGCGTGGACCAGGATCATCTGGAAACCGCAGTTCTTGGCTATTACAGCTGCCTTGATGAACTTCTCTATGGTCTCCTCTATCATCTCTTCAGGCATCGCCTTGATGAGGCGGCCGCTGAGCTCCATCTCGACGGGCCCGTAGGCCTCGCCCCTGGCGCTGGCGCCGAAGATGGCCAGCTCGCGGTTGGCGTACATGCCGGCGTGAGTCAGCTCCGCGGTCGGGACCGCACCGTAGCGGGAGATTGAGAACGCGAGCTTGCCGAGCGGGATCTGGGCGGCGGGATTGTCTATGCATATCTGGTTAAGGCTGCCGCGGCCGTACTGCGTATCGACGATGAGCTCGCCGGTGGCGACCGATGCGCAGCCGCCCATGGCCTTGCGCCTGTAGTACTGGAATGCCTCCTCCGCGTAGATGCTGTCGTGGGTCATGTTGCGGTAGCCGGTGGGCGCCGCGAACAGTCTGTTTCTGAAAAGCTGATTGCCGAGCTTTATGGGCTCGAACAGATGCGGATATTTGAATTCACTCATTTTATACACTCCTTCTCGTTACGCCGCTGCTTATACGCGTCCTATGTTCAGCGCCACGTCGTGAGCGACGCTGGTAGCCGCGGGGATGTTTTTGGATACGACGCAGTCGCCGATCATGTAGAACTCAGGCGCGCATGTACGGAGCGCCAGCGCCTCCTCCTGCAGCGGCCTCTGGCCTACCGCGTAGATGACGTTGTCTGCTTCGAAGAATATGTCTCCGTCCTCGGCCTCGCACCTTACTCCCTTTTCGTTTATCTCCATAGCCTTCGTCTTGAAGTGGAGATCTATGCCGTATTTCCTGAGCTGGATGTTGAGTCCGATGATGTGGAGCGGGTTGCCGCCGTCGTTTATCTTGTCCATCATCTCGACGACGGTGATCTTTTTGCCCATCATGGCAAGATACAGCGCGATCTCGAGTCCAACGAGACCTCCTCCGAGGACGACGGCTCTGTCGCCGACGGTCTCGGGATGGATGTAGGCGTATTCGGCGCCTATGACGTTCTTGCCGTCTATGCCCGGGATCGGGGGCTTTATCGGACGGGCGCCCATGGCAGCGATGATGACGTCGGGTCTGAGCGATTCCGCGTATTCGGGAGTGACCTCCGTGTTCAGCCGCACGTCGATGGCCGCTTTGCGTACCTTGTATTCCTGTCCGGCGAGGTACTCGTCGAGCTTATGCTTGAAGGGCACATTCTTCTCGCAGCGGATGTTGCCGCCGAGCTCGTCGTTCTTCTCGCAGAGGATGACCTCATGGCCGTTCGAAGCGGCGGTTATCGCAGCCTCCATGCCGCCGATGCCGCCGCCGGCGATGAGGACGCGTTTCTTCTTGCCGCTCTGGCGGGGCTCCCACAGCGTCTCGTGTTCGTGTCCGCTCTCCGGGTTCACCGCGCAGTACTTGACGCCGTGTGACTGCTGATTCGCGAAGCAGTTGAGGCAGCGGAGGCATACGTTTATCTCCTTTTCCCTGCCCATCCTGATCTTGTTCGGGAGATCGGGATCGGCGATGAGGCTTCTCGCCAGCTCAACGACGTCCGCCTTGCCGGAGGCAATGATCTCCTCCATCATCTCAGCCTCGCCCAGGGCGCCGATAGTCGCGACCGCAGTCTTAACATGGGGCTTTATGGCCGCAGCGAACCTTACGTTCGGTCCGTCGCCTATGAACATGCTCGGATGGGTTATGACGAAGGAATCTCTCACCTCGTGGTTGCCGGCGGAGACGTGGATAAGATCGACATGGCCGTCGAGGAGCTTTGCGAACTTGATGCCCTCCTCGATATCGTAACCGCCGTCGAAGCATTCGGAACCGCTGATGCGGATCTCTATAGGGAATTTGGGGCCGACGGCCTTCCTGATGGCGTCGCAGGTGGCTATGGTTATCCTGGCGCGGTTCTCGATGTCCGGACCGCCCCATTTGTCTTTTCTGGTATTCGTCGTCGGTGACAGGAACTGATGGAAGAACCAGCCGTGTCCGGCGTGGAGCATGATCATCCCGTAGCCCCAGCGCTTGCCGTTGGCGGCAGCCTGGGCAAACTTTGCGATGGTCTGCTCGATCATCTCTTCGGTCATCGGCTTGATTATCCTGTCGCCCAGTTCCATCTCGACAGGTCCGTAGGCGTCGCCGTAGGATTTGCCGTCATTTATTGACGCGGACCGTCTGTTTGCGTACATGCCGCAGTGGGACAGTTCCAGCACTGGCACTGCGCCGTAGCGTGAGATCGAGAAGGCAAGCTTGCCGAGCGGCAGATCCACGCCCGGTCTGTCGAGGCATATCTGCTCCGGATATCCGGCGCTTCTCTCAGCGTCGACCATGTACTGTCCCGTAGCCACGGCGGCTGCGCCGCCCATGGCCTTGCGCCTGTAGTACTGGAAAACCTCTTCGGGATATATGCTGTCGGCCCTCATGCAGCGTATGCCTGTCGGCGCGGCAAATATCCTGTTGCGGAAGAGCTGTCCGCCGAGCCTTATGGGATCGAACAGATGCGGGTATTTGAATTCACTCATTTGAAGTACTCCTTTATTTGCTTATCGCAGCCGGGGTCATTTCTGCTGGTATTTTCCGTCGATAGTACATGAAAAATGGATTACCGGCTTCGTAATGTTCTCCATGAAATACGGGCAGTGTTTCGTTCCGGCGGGAATAAAGATGACCGCGCTCCTCGTGAGGCGTATCCACTCCCCGTCGTAATACAGGGTGATGGTGGCGTTGAGATTGCCCGGATCCTCGGGATCGCTCCCGACGAAACCGATGAACTCGTCGCAGTCATGCACGTGCATGCCCGTAGATTTGAGAGGGGGCTGCATGTACCAGGTGAGCATGAAATGGGGCGCTCCCTTTATCACGGAATCGTTGAGCAGGACCACGTTTCTTCTGGTCGTTTTGCCCTCTGCGTCCACTTCGTGCGAATTGGGCATCGGGTCGTATACTACATAATCTTCAGCAGCCATTTGCAGGATCCTTTCTTTCGATTCTGAAAAACGCCCTGACGGCGCAACAGCTATGCCGGTCGGCATATCGGTGACACCGTCAGGGCTGTTAAACTGTGTAAACGTATACGTTTTTACGTTATAAGGCTTACATCATGAGGCTTGGCAGCCACGTCGAAAGTCCGGGTATGAACGCCAGCAGGATCGCGCATACGACGTAGGCGATCCAGAACGGTATGCATCCTTTGAACGTAGTGGCCAGGTCAACGCCGCTCGTACCCGAGACGACGAAACATGCAGAGCCGACAGGCGGCGTAACGGCGCCGAGGCCGCAGATAACGACGATATACGTGCCGAACCAGACCTCACTGTAGCCGAGGGACTTGATGACCGGAAGGAATACCGGCACGGTGAGGAGGATGATCGCGACGCCGTCGATAAGGCATCCGAGCACGAAGTATATCAGGGTGAGGAGCAGGATGATGACCGTGCGCGGCACGTCGAAACCGGCGACCCAGTTCGCGAGGGCGGTCGGGATGCGGCTGTATGTGAACATACTGCCGACTGAGCGAGCGGCCGCGATCATGCAGTAGATCATACCGGTCATGGTCATCGTGTTTTTGAGCGCCTTGAACAGGGCCTTGAATGTGAATCTCTTGAACAGGAGCGCCACTATGAACATTCCGGCGAAACCGACGGAGCCGGCCTCGGTCGGAGTGAACCAACCGGCGAACATGCCGCCCATGGAGAGGCCGAACACGAGGATGACTTCTATGAAGCCGCCGTGACGGATGGCCTTCCACATCTCCTTGAAGGTAGCCCTGGGCGCCTTGTCGGGAGCGAGCGTCGGGTTCACGGTGGTAATGATCATAATCGTTATCAGGAAAAGGATCATGAGAACGATACCGACGGAGCAGCCCGCGATGAGCAGGGCGCCTATCGAGGACTCGGCCGCGATACCGTAGGTGATGAGGTGCAGGCTGGGCGGGATGAGCGTGGCAAGGCATGCCGATGAGGCGATGGTGCCGACGGAGAGCTCAGGCGCGTATTTGTATCTCATCATCTGGGGATGCGCGACGCGGGACATCATGCCGCTGGTGGCGGCGGTGGAGCCGCATATCGCGCCGAATATGGCGCAGACGACGGTGGTCGCCTTGGCAAGTCCGGCCTTCTGATGGCCGGTCAGGACCTGGAAGCAGTCGAACAGGTCGTTGCCGATGCCGGTCTCCGACGCAAGTTCGCCCATGAGGATGAACATCGGGGCAACGGAAGTGGTGTAGCTCGTGAAGCTTCCGAATATAGAGCTGCTGAGCATGTCGAACGCGCTCTGCGGTGTTTTGAGAAGGAACATACAGCCGCCGACGCCCGCGATCGCCATGGAAACGGTGATCGGGATGCCGAGAAAAACGAGCACTATGAACGCTACCAGCCCAAGAACACCAATCATTACAGTAGACATATGTGTTGTTTCCTTTCAATCGTGATGTGTGTTTTCGCTCTGGTAAAGCGTCAGACGCCGTCCGGCTTGTCCGGCAGATCGTCGATTACCTGTTCGGCGGCTTCTTCGGCCGCCTCTTCAGCTCTCTCGGCCGCCTCGGCAGCTTCCTCAAGGATCTGGTCGTCCTTGAGCTCCATCTCCTGGATCTCGTCTATGCTGGCCGGCGGCGCTTCGAACGCGTCTTCCTTCCTGAAAAGATCCCTGAGAGACTCGTATGCCTGATACAGGAATACGATCGCGCCGAGCGCAAATCCGGCGCAGAGAACGGTATAGAGCACCCAGTACGGAATCTGGAGCGCGTCGGTAACGCGTCCGCCGACAAAGTTTTTGACTACGTTGCGGTAATACAGATATGAAACGCCGCCGAAAACGATCGTGCCGAGGATATTCGCAATGGCGGCAAGGATTTTCTGCATCATTTTGGGGAATCTTCTGAAAATTACGTTGACGATGATATGTCTGTGCTCGAAGCCCGTGCGGCTCATAACCGCGGCGGCCGCAAGCATCGTGCCGTACTGAACTATCTCAGTTGCTCCCTGGAGCGGCGCATTGAAGAATGAGCGGCCGACGACGTTGACGAGCGTCAGGACCGCCACCAGCAGAAACAGGGCGCAGGACAGGACTCTGAAACAGCTTGTGGCCTTATCCAAAACTTTTTTCATACAAAACCTCCAAATAACTCCACAGAGGCCGGCGTTGCGAAAAGCGCCGGCTTATAACGGAGCATCCCGCCCCCGGAGGGCTCTCGCTCTCCGGAGGCCGGGATTGAATATGCGAATGGTTCAGGTCATTTTGCGCTGCTGGCTGAAAATGCCTTGGCGATTATGCCTGATAGTACTTCTTGGAGTTGGCACGGCACCACTCAAGAGCGCCGGTGCCGTCGAGTCCGAGGCCGTCGAGCTCGGCAGCCTTCGCCTCGAGGTCTGCGTTGGCGGCGTTGACGAATTCCTCAGTTGCTTCCGGAGTGAGCTGGGTATAGGTGAAGTCCGGGCATGCCTGCATGACGACGTCGAGAGCCTCGGCGTCAGCGGTCTTCACGTAGTTGATGCCGACTTCCATGAACTCTTCGCAGACTCTGTCGACAGCGGCCTGTGCGCCGGGATCGAGGGAGTCATAGTTGTCCTTTGCCATCGCTATGGTCTGAGCGCCGTTGCACCAGGACCAGGGCAGGAAGTACTTGGCCTGCTCCCAGAAAGCGTTGTAGCCGACGCGGGAGAGGGTGCAGCTGCAGCCTTCGATAACGTTCAGCTTGAGGGCTTCGTAAACTTCGTTCATGGACATCATGGTGCCGGTGCCGCCCATGGCGGTGATGTAGCCGTTAACGTTGGTCGGGCAGCGGAAGGTGTGGCCCTTGACGTCGGCAACGCTGTTGATCGGGAACTTGGAGAGGAGGCCGATGAGGCCGCTGGAATATCTCGCGATGGTCACGAAATCGTCGAAGTCATCGTGGAAGAGATCGACGTACTCGGCATAGAGGCGGGTGAAGCTCTCGGTGCTGCCGTAGTCGATACCGGCGGTTTCATACAGTTCGCAGTACGGATAGATGCCCTTGTAGGCCGTCATGACGTCGGCGCCCATATCGGCAAGTCCGTTGGAGATGGCTTCGAGCGTGGTGCCCTGGCCGGCGATAGCGCCGCTGTAGTAGACCTCAGTGGTGATCCTGCCGTCGGAATACTCGTCGAGCATCTTTACGAGAGGCTGAGCGATCAGCTGGTCCCAGGTGCCGCCGGCTGCGTCGATGCAGGAGAAGATGAAGTTGTACTTCTCGGTGTACTCCTGCTGTGCAGGCTCTTCATCCTTCTTCTCTTCGTCTTTCTTGCCGTTGTCCGCCGGGGTGTTGTTTGCCGGAGTGTTGTTTGCCGGGGTGCTGTTGTCGGCGGGGGTCTGTGCGCCGCAGGCGCAGAGAATGACGACCATTGCGACAACAAGGACAATTGATACGATTGTCTTGAAGTTCTTCATTGTCTTTTCCTCCTGAATAGTTGAACTTGCTTTTTGCACGGTTCTTACTTGCAAATGATACATCAGATTAGATACAAATGTCAAAGAAAATCACGGAATAATGGTATCGATAATGTCAATTTGTCATTTTGGATAGAATTCCGCGGGCTTTACAGCTCTCTTCCCGTCAGCTTGTCAACGTATTCCCCCTCGAGGCAGATGCTGAAGTGGAATATGGGACGCTTTACGTTTTTGACGACCATGGGCAGGTGTCTCATGCCCGCCGGGACGAATATCATCGTGCTCTTTGTGAGAAGGTGTTTCTCCCCCTCTATGGTGAATTCCACCTCCGCTCCGAGGTTTTCCCGGTCATTGAAATCCGAACTCAGGAATCCGATGAGCTCGGGGCTGTCGTGGGTATGCTCACCGTGTCCGGGGCCGTCGGGCGTCGGGCCGAAGTACCACGACGAGTTCATCTGGAACGCGCCGGGTACGACGTTCGTGTCCATGTACATGATACGTCTGGCGAATTTTCTGTATGCCTCCTGGCGTTCCGGCGTCATGTGGGCAGGCTCATGTACTTTCTGTATTATGTATTTTCCGTACTCTCCCCCGTCGTTCATCACGACTTCTCCGGTGTCGTTTGCAGCCTCCGCGAGCATCTTTGCAACGGCCGCCTCGTCTTTCAGGCCCGTGACGGAGCCGTCGCTGTAGTTGGCGGCATATTCCGGATTCAGGCACACGCCGAAGTGGAGGATCGGACGTCTGATGTTCTTAAGCGCCATTGGGAGGTGTTTCACTCCCGCGGGGATAAAGATCATCGTGCTCTTAGTGATGAGGTGCTTCTCACCTTCGATCGTGAATTCCACCTCGGCGCCGAGATCGTCCGGGTCGTTCGGGTCCGCGCTGTAAAAGCCGAGCAGTTCCGGGAAATCATGGGTGTGCTCGCCCGGCCCCTCCGGTGGCAGCGGGCTGTGATACCACACGGTGTTCATCTGGAACGCTCCCGGGAAGATGTTCGAGTCTATGTACATTATCCGCTTTGCGAACATCTTGTAAAACTCGTGGTCTCTGGGCGTGAAGTGTCTCGGTTCCTGTACTTCCTGGATGAAGTGCCTGCCGTACTTGCCTCCGTTGTTCATTATGATGTCGCCCATTCTGTTTTCCCCCTTTGTGCTTTATTATCTTTAATCGGCCTTTATGGAGCCGTCCTTTCCCATCTTTTTCTCCACGCCGTTCTCGGTCTTGACATACGCGCTGTTGGTCATCAGACCCGTTACGCTGATATACGGCCTTCTCATGTCCGTATTCTTGAAAACGGTGTGCTTGACGCCCGCCGGTATGAATATTACGCAGCTCTTCTCTATCGTCACCCACTCATCTCCCAGCAAGAGCGTCGCTTTGCAGCCGAGATCCTCCGGGTGTTCGGGATCTGTTCCGATAAAAGACAGATACTCGTCGAACTCGTGTGTGTGCGGTTCCTGCACCGGTGTGTCCGGGCCGTACCACGTGGCGGCCACGTAGGGCGCTCCGGGCACGATCGTGCCGTCCATCATGAAGATGTTGCGTCTCAGCATCTCCCCCGCTTCGTTCTTTGCGAATGAATTCGGGATGGGCTCCGAGACGATGTTCTCGCGATAGGTTGCCATGGCTTGTCTCATTCCTTTCGAAATCTTTATGATTTTCTGATCTTTCAGTTTATATCACGACACTGCAAGCGGCCTGGTCTTCCATTTGCCGCTGAAGTAGTAGATCCCTCCGATGACCGTGTATGCGTATCCGCCCAGCACGCCGCCGAGCCAGAACCCCATTATGCCCATATTGAACACGTATCCGAGCAGGATGGCGATGCCCAGTCTCGCGACGAAGGAGTCGATCACGCCGATGATGAAGCTCAGTCTGGCGTGGCCGATGCCGTTTATGACCGCGATGAAGGGACTGCGGGAGGCATATCCCATGAAATTGACCACGGCGATCACGACGTACATGTGGGCCATCTCGAGGACGGCGGGGCTGTCGTCGAATATCGAGAAGATCTGTTCCGGGAAAAGTATCATCAGCACGGAGAGTATGACCGCGAACGTCAGGGATATGAATGCTATGACTCCCGCGACGCGGGACACCCTGTCGAGCTTTCTGGCGGCGAAGTTCTGCCCCACCATGGTCGCACCGGCGGTATGCAGCGCGCCGGTTATTATCCTCGCCACCGCTCCCAGCTTGTTTCCGACGCCGTTTACCGCGGCCGCCACGACTCCGTAGCTGTTTACGAAAGAGTGCACCACAAGTTCCGAAAAACCTATCGCGCAGCTCTGTATCGACATAGGGATGCCGAGTCTCAGGATCACCTTGAGCAGCGAGGGATCTATCCTGAAGCTCTTCAGCTTGAAGTCGAATCCGAACGCCTCCCTTTTCCGCATGAGATAAATGACCGCGCTGATGAACGCCACCGCCTGCCCCGTGACCGTGGCAAGGGCCGCGCCGAAGGCGTCCAGCCCCATGACCGCGATAAACAGCAGGTCGAGTATAACGTTCACCGCCGTGGCTACCGCAATGAACACGAAAGGCGTTTTGGAGTCGCCCATTCCGCGCAGGATGGCGCTGACGATGTTGTAGCCGAAGATGAATATGGTCCCGGTATAGCAGACCATGGTGTACGCGTAGGCCTGATCGTGTGCTTCCGGCGGCACGTTCAGCCAGCGGAGAAAAGTCTCGCCGAAGATGAAACCCACGGCGGTGAAGAACACGCCCATCGCCATGATGAAGGTGGAAAACGTGCCGATCGTTCTGCTGACCGATTCATAATCGCCCATCCCGACATACTGCGCAATGATCACCTGCCCGGCGGAGGCAAAGCCTACGACCAGAAACGTATACATGCTCAGCATATCCCCGCCTATGGACACTGCCGCGAGCCCGACGTGTCCGACGAACTGGCCGATGATTATCATATCCACCAGGCCGTACAGGGTCTGCAGGAACTGCGACAGTATGAACGGCAGCGAAAATATAATTAATTCCTTCGCCACGTTTCCCGTGGTGAGGTCGTGGATCATGCTTTTCTGAGACAACCGAATCAACTCTCTCCCCGGGCGCGGCCCGGATAATGTTATCCGCATCCGGCATAAGCAGGATGCGGATAACTTCGTTTACATAATATCAGAGCCTGCCGATGTCACGGGCTGCGTTGTATGCCGCCGTCGTAGCCGCCAGGATGTTCTTCGCGGCGACGCAGTCGCCTACGATATAGAACTCGTCGGCGCATCCGTTAAGCGCCAGAGCGTCGTCGCTCAGCGGGCGCTGGCCGACTGCGTAGATGACGGTGTCGGCCGGGAAGAACTTCTCCCCGTCCGGGCCTTCGGCGAGTACGCCGTCTTCCCTGATCTCCTTTGCCTGTGTTGAGAGGGCGAGCCTGATGTCATCCTCCTTGATCTTCCAGTTCAGCGAGTTCATGTGCACCATGTTGCCGCCGTCGTTCAGCGAAGGCATCATCTCCATGAGAGTGATGTTCCTTCCCTTTTCGGCAAGGAATATGCCGAGTTCAATGCCTACGAGGCCGCCGCCGAGGATGAGCACGTTCTTTCCGGCCTCATCGGGGTGCGTGTAAATGTACTCCGCTCCGAAAACGTTTTTGCCGTCGATACCGGGTATGCGCGGCTTTACAGGGCGCGCGCCGAGGGCTGCAATAATGGCGTCGGGAGCGATGCTCTCCGCCAGTTCCTTCGTAACGGGGGTGTTGAGTCTTATCTCGACTCCGGCTTCTGCGACGCGGCGTGCCTGACGGTCCAGATATTCGCCCAGTCTCTTCTTGAAGGGAACGAGTTCCTCGCATCTGAGGGCTCCGCCCAGTCTGTCGGACGCTTCGCAGAGGACGACCTTGTGGCCGCGTCTGGCGGCCGTGAGAGCCGCCTCCATGCCGGCGATGCCGCCGCCGGCGACGAGGACCTTCTTAAGGGTCTTCGGCGCTCTGTCGAACTGCTCCTCGAGCTCATGGCCGATCACAGGGTTTATCGCGCAGGCGCTTCTGCGCGTTCTGGTCCTGCTGGCCAGGCATGCGTAGCAGCGCATGCATCTGTCGATGTCGTCGTCCTTTCCGAGACGGGCCTTGTTCGGCAGGTCGGGATCGGCAAGGGTCTGACGTCCCAGCTCGACTATATCCGCCTTGCCGGAAGCGATGACCTCCTCCATGAACGCCGGGTCGACAAGGGCGCCGACTGTGGCGACAGGAGCCTTGACATGCTTTTTGACTTCGGCCGCGTATTTGACGTTGCAGCCGTCCTCGAGGAACATGCTGGGGTGGGTTATCATGCTGGCGTAGGGGGACTCATGGTGTCCGGCGGAAACGTGGATGATGTCCGCCTTGCCGTCGAGCATCTTGGCTATCTCGATGCCCTCGTCTATGTCGTAGCCGGTCTCGGTGCATTCGGCGCCGCTGATACGGACTTCGATCGGGAACCCGGGTCCGACTGCCTTCCTTACGCTCTCTATTACTGCGAGCGGCAAACGCATGCGGTTCTCAAGATCCGGGCCTCCCCACTTGTCCTTTCTGGTGTTCAGAGACTTGGAGATGAACTGTGCGAGGCCCCAGCCGTGCCCTTCATGGATCATGACCATTCCAAACCCGCACTGTTTTGCCAGAGCCGCGGCTTTTCCGAAGGCCTTTATCAGGTGTTCTATCTCCTCCTCGGTCATACCGCGTACATGGCGGAGCCCGTCGGGGGATACGCGCACTTCGTGCCCGTCGTTGTTCGTTGTGTGGGTATCGGGGATCGCCATGTCGACCGGCCCCAGAAGCTGATCTCCGCGTTCGTAGACCATATGGGAGAACATACCGCAGTGCTGCAGCTGGATAGATGCCACGGCGCCGTGTCTCGATATGGCGGTCGCCATGGAGGAAAGGGGCGGAAGAGCCAGCGGGTTGTCGAGCAGGATCTGATATGCGTGCACCTGGCCCGTCTTGGAATCGACTATTGACTCGCCTATAGTGACGGCGGCCGCGCCGCCTATCGCCTTGCGCTCGAAGAACGCCACGCCGGCGTCTGAGGGCACCTGGCCGTAGTCGAGATACTGGCATCCGTTCGGCGATGCGAATATCCTGTTCTTGAAGATGACGTTTCCGATCTTGATGGGTGCGAACAGATGCGGATACTTTTCGATGCTCATATTCTTTCTCCCTTCGGTACTTCAGTCGTATTGACGACAAGTGTTTCAGTTCGAACAACGTCCCTGCCGGAACCGCCGTTTTTACGCGCCCGGCAGGTCATTCCTCTGATCGTGTTCTATTGTATCACACTATCCCGCTATTTCAAACGTTTTGCTCAAAAAGCATGTACCCGGATGCATTTTCTAAAAAACGACCAATACTGTATTTTTTTACTTTACATTATGACTAAAACTGCGGTACAGTTAAATGTAAACATACATCAGGAGGGAGGTGCGGACTGCCGATATGAAGAAAGACATGACATCGGGTGTCGTCTGGAAACAGATCCTGCTGTTCGCCCTTCCGGTCATGGCCGCCAACATCCTCCAGCAGCTCTACATCACCGTTGACGGCATCATCGTCGGCAAATACATCGGCGAGGCCGCGCTCTCGTCCGTCGGCGTGAGCCAGCCGATCGCGATGTTCTGGCTTTCGGTAGCCATGGGCATATCTATCGGCGCCGGCGTCGTGATCTCGCAGTTCTTCGGCGCAGGAAGGAGGAGCGAGCTTCCGCTCGCCATCGACACGGCTCTCCTGCTCCTCGGCGCTCTCGGTCTCATCTGCACAGGACTTGCGCTCCTCACCTCCGGATTCTTTCTTCGCACAGTTCTCGGAGTGCCGGAGCATCTCCTCTCAGACGCGCTCCTCTATTACCGGCTTTTCTGCTGCAGTCTCTTCTTCTGCTTCGTGTACAACGCCGTCTCCTTCGCGCTTCGCGGAGTCGGCGACTCCAACTCCACGATGTACTTTCTCATCATAACGACGGTCATGAACATCGGGCTCGATCTGCTCTTCGTCTCCGTGTTCCACTGGGGCATCGCGGGCGCTGCCGTCGCTACGGTGATAGCGCAGATAGTCTGCTGCGTCGTGTCGTATATCTATCTCCGCCGGTATTTCTCCCCTGCGGAAGGCCGCCACTTCGACTCTCCGCTCTGCCGTCTGATGCTGAAGCTCGGCATACCGGCGGCCGCCCAGCAGTGCATCGTAGCGCTCGGCCACATAGCCATGCAGCGTCTGGTCAACGGTTTCGGCCAGACCTCGATAGCTGCCTACACCGCCGGCAACCGGCTCGACAGTTTCGTATTCGTCCCGATATTCGGATTCTCCACGGCGCTGTCCAACTTCACCGGGCAGAATATGGGTGCAGGCAAACTGGACCGCGTCAAACGCGGTCTCGTCAGCACGCTTATCATGGCGCTCATAACGGCGGTCATCATCTGCATCACGCTGTATACGACGGCTCCGGGAATCGTCAGGCTGTTCAGCCTTGAAGGCGAATCGCTGAAGAAAGGTATAGAACAGATACGCTTTATATCTACATTCTTCTGCATCTTCGCCGTTTATATGACCTTCAGCGGCGTGCTGCAGGGCTCCGGCGACGTAGCGT
>JAFZSD010000033.1 GCA_017619535.1 Oscillospiraceae bacterium
ATGGGCCAGATGTTTGCGCAGTCCCTTGGCAATGCCTCTGCTCCGGCGGCGGCTCCCGCCCCGGCACCCGCCCCGGCACCAGCTCCGGCTCCGGCCCCTGTTCGTACGGCGCCTGCTCCGGCCCCGGCCCCGGCCGCACCGGCCGGTCCGGCGAGAGGCTCCTGCGGCGACGTGAAGCTCTTCGACGTTCCCGAAAGGACGGCCGCCATGCTAATGGCTATCGTCGCTGACGAAATGAAGTGCCCGCTCAACGAGCTGAGGTTCATCTCAATCAAAGAAGTGGAGGATGCGTCCAAATGAAATACAAAGTAACGCTCAACGGAAAAGTTTATGAGATAGAAGTAGAGCGCGGAGAGGCCATCCTCGCCGCTGAATACGAAGCTGCGCTTCCCGCAGCCCCCGCTGCTGCTCCCGCAGCCGCGCCTGCAGTTGCTGCTCCCGCAGCTGCGGCTCCCGCCGCGGCAGCTCCCGCGGCAGCCCCGGCGCCTGCCGTCGCCCCCGCTCCCGCACAGCAGAAACTTGCTGCCGGCGAAAAGGTCCCGTCACCGATGCCCGGAACCATCCTTGAACTGAAGGTCAAGGCAGGCGACGCCGTCAAGGCGGGACAGGTCATCCTAATCATGGAGTCCATGAAGATGGAAAACGAGATAACATCCCCGCGCGACGGCACGGTGGCGCAGGTCGTGGCCGCAAAGGGCCAGACCGTTGCAACGGACGATCCGCTGATCATCCTCGCATAAGGGAGGATGCATCGTGAACATTTCTGACATCCTGCACGGAACGCTGACATCGTCGGGCTTCGCGAACATAACCGATGTCCGGCAGATCATCATGCTGCTCCTTGCGTTCTTCCTGCTCTATCTGGGCATAGTCAAAAAATTCGAACCGCTGCTCCTCGTGGGCATCGCTTTCGGCATGTTGCTCACGAACCTGCCGGTCACCGGCATCTATACGCCGGAGCTCTGGGAAGCGGCAGATATCGATTACGGAAAAGTCCTCAAGGAAGGCGGACTTCTCGATATCATCTACATCGGCGTTAAGACCGGCCTCTACCCGTCGCTCATTTTCATGGGCGTAGGCGCGATGACCGATTTCGGCCCGATGCTCGCGAACAAGAAGAGCCTTCTTCTCGGCGCAGCGGCCCAGCTGGGCATCTACTGCGCGTTCATACTCGCGTCCCTCGCCGGCTTCACCGGCAAGGAGGCCGCGTCCATAGGCATCATCGGCGGCGCCGACGGCCCGACGGCCATCTGGCTCACCAAGACCCTCGCGCCGCAGATCCTCGGCCCGGTCGCCATCGCCGCTTACTCCTACATGGCTCTCATCCCCATGATCCAGCCGCCCATAATGCGTGCGCTCACTACGAAAAAGGAGCGCGAGGTCAAGATGGAGCAGCTCCGGGAGGTCTCCAAGACCGAGAAGATCGTGTTCCCGATCGTCGTCACTGCGGTGGCCTGCCTCGTTCTCCCGACCGTCGCTCCGCTCCTCGGGTGCCTGATGCTCGGAAATCTCCTCAAGGAGTGCGGAGTCACGGGACGTCTTGCCGACACCGTTCAGAACGGCCTTATGAACACGGTGACCGTGTTCCTGTCTGTCGCCGTGGGAGCGACGACCGTGTACTACAACTTCCTTACCTGGAACACTCTCCTCATCATCGCGCTCGGTCTCGTCGCGTTCGCGTTTTCGACGGTCGGCGGTCTGCTGCTGGGCAAACTCATGTACGTCATCTCCGGCGGCAAGATCAATCCTCTCATCGGTTCCGCCGGCGTCTCCGCCGTTCCGATGGCCGCCAGAGTCTCTCAGCTCGAGGGACAGCGCGCCAACAAGTTCAACTATCTGCTGATGCACGCCATGGGCCCGAACGTGGCCGGCGTGATCGGCTCCGCCGTAGCCGCGGGCTTCCTTCTCAAGGTGTTCGGAGGCTGACGCGCACCAAAACATCAAACACAGCAAGAACCGCCGGAGCGAATCACGCTCCGGCGGTTCTGTTCTGTCTGCCCGTTATGCTTTTTCTCCGGCGAGGATCCCGCCTATGAGGTAGCCCCACGTCACGCATCGTCCGAGGTCGTTGCCCGGGATGGTGAGCGGATAGTCGACGGCGTAGATGCTGCCGGAAGCCTGTCCGACGGCATAAAGGCCGGGGATGGGTTCGCGGTCCTCGTTCAGGACGCGGAGAAGCGCGTCGATCTCAAGACCGGCGGTTATGACGAGAAGGGACGCGCCGAACTTCGTCGCGTAATACGGCGGCTTGCAGATCGGCGTAAGCAGCTCGTGCCGCTTTCCGTAATCCACGTCGACGCCGCTGTGGACGATCTCGTTGTAGCGTTCGACAGTTTTGAGGAACTCGTCGCGGGGGACGCCGATCTTGTCGGCAAGTTCCTCAAGCGTGTCTGCGCGCCACGCGACTCTGCCTTCGGCGATGTTCTTCTCGAGGGGAACGCGCACCCACTCAGTGTCGAAGGGGTGGTCGATGTCATGCTCGAGGCAGTCCCACATCAGACCGCCGCCGTAGGCGAGGCTGTCGCGCACCTCGCCGGGCCATTTGGAGTCGAATATGGCGAAGCCCCAGGGATGCTTCGGATCCTGATTCCAGGTGTAGCAGCTCTTGTTCTGGGGACCGGCGTCCTCGTTCATGTAGCGTTTGCCCTTCTGGTTCACGGCCAGATAGAAGAAGACGTTCGTCGAAAAAGCGGTGGTATGCAGTATGCAGGGGAAAGGAGTCTCCTGAAGGAGACCGCCGACCCACACGCCCATGCGGTGTCCGTCGCCGGTGTTCACGCCGACGGGGGTATAGCGGGTGTTCACCGCGTTGAAGGCCTGGGGAGCGAGGTCGCGGGTCATCTCTTCGTTACCGGAGATATCGCCGGTCGCCAGGACGACGCCCTTCGTGCCGCGGAGACGGATATATCCGTCGGGGGACTTGGCGATGACGCCGGTGATGTGTTCGCCTTCTGTGACGAGCTGCTCT
This sequence comes from Oscillospiraceae bacterium, assembly GCA_017619535.1. Classification (GTDB taxonomy): domain Bacteria; phylum Bacillota; class Clostridia; order Oscillospirales; family Oscillospiraceae; genus RGIG8048. The sequence goes on from JAFZSD010000033.1 coordinate 2,969, forward strand.
GCCGGCGTGTTGTAGAGGATCCGCACACCGAGTTCGACGGCCTCGGAGCAGAGCATCTTGACGACGCCGTCGGCTCCGCAGGAGAACATTATGGTTCCCGGAAACTCTGTGTAGGCCGTGCCCTTGTAGCAGGCGGCGTTCATGGTATAGGTTATGCCGTGTTTGTCCGCCTTGTCGCAGAGCCAGTCCATGGCAGGCTCGCTGTGGCACAGGTAGGACATGAGGACGTCCTCGTTCACGCGGTAGGATGTCGCCTTGAGGAATTCGCGCTTCAGGTCGGCGATGTTGTTGACATAGCCGCGGGAACGCATGAAGCGGCAGTTCGCCACGCCGAAATGATGTCCGTGCCCGACGCATACGGAGCCTTTCTCGATGACGATCACGCTCAGCCCGTGCTCGGCCGCGCTCACGGCGGAGGCGAGACCTGAGATGCCGCCGCCGATAATGACGACGTCGGCGGAAAGATCCTTCTTTATCTCGGATTCCGGCACAGGTGCCGGAGGGGTCGCCCAGGAGTATTTATCATATTTTCCCATATCTGTGAGCCTCCCGTTAAGCTTTATCTGATAATTGGATTATAGCATCCGCGCCCGTTTGGCGCAATAGAAACGGGCCCTCCCGGAGGAGGACCCGTCGAGCAGAGTGAAATTTGTTGTCAGCCGAGAACCTTGGTGTAGTAGTTCCTCAGCATCTGGCAGACCTGGATGCGGTTGATATGCCCGGAGGGGTCTATGGTCAGCACATCGGAAGTGGTACCGCTGATCAGTCCGGAGCCCACGGCCCAGGCCACTGCGTCGCGGCTCGAAGCGGAGATGCTGGAATAGTCCACCGCAGTCGCGAGCTTCTGCTTCATCGCTGCCGTCGGCGCGATGGTATCGTCACGGAGCCGCAGCGTATCGTAGAACATAGTCACGAACTGTTCGCGTGTAACGTCGGCGCCGGCGACGAAATCATCAGAACTGATGATACCGCTTCCGATCGCCCATGCCGCAGCAGCGGAGTACCAGTAATCGCCCTGGGTCTGATCAGGATCCGCGCCGTAGTAAACACGGTAAAGGGCGGTTATGAGCTGGGCCGTGTTCATGTTGGTCATCGGGGAGAACGTGCCGTCGGCCATGCCCTTGAAACGGCCGTCGATTTCGTTGTACTTGGCGGCCTCATATGCCCAGTGGAGCGCGGAGCTCTGCGCATAATCGGCTATGTCCGGGAACGGGTTCGTCCAGTAGCCGACGACCAGTTTCGCCGGCACGCTGCGCAGCCTGAAGGAAATGTAGCCGTTGCCGCCGGAAAGGGCGGTATAGGAGTATATTGCCTGCGAGATGCCGCCGCCGGGGGCTATCTCATATCCTGTTACCCCGAGGGGCGTCAGTTCCGGATCGATTGCGTGGACCGCCAGGAGCCTGGCCTCACCGGAGAAGGCGGGATAAGTCGATATGTAGACGGGAGCGGAATCGTTATAGTTCATATAGGCGACAGTGGGAATAATGACGCGGGCTGCCGCATAATCGTCGACGTAGGTCTTCTGGGCCGCGGTAAGGGACGCGTACGTGCCGGGCTGGACTCCGAGCACGGCATAGGAGAAGGAGGACTCGTCATCCAGGGGAGCTGCAAGTTCGGCTATCGCATCTGAGTCGAAGCGGAAACCGTACTGGTTGCTGTTGAAGTCGACCTCGAGAGCCTCGGCTGCAGCCGAACTGTTTATCTCTGAGGAGAAGGGGGCGATGATCGAATAGGGGATACGGATCTGTGTCACCGAGCCGCAGTCGGACAGGTTCATAACGGTCGTTTTTTTGGTTGCGGCGAACTGTTCCGTTACGGCTGCCGTGACGTCTTCGCCGTTATCGTTAATTATGCCGGTGACCGTCAGCACAGTGCCTGAGATATCATAGCTGAGGCTGTATGAGGTGCCGCCGGAGGTTATCACTCCGTGGGATATCAGCGGTATCTCCGCCCTGGCAATGTTCGTGTATGAGCCGAAACGGTCGGCGACGACTATGTGCACATAGCAGGTCGCGTTCGGAAGGTCGGTGAGCTTTACCGTGTTGGTAACAGGTGCGGCGCCTGTACCGGCGGCAGCCGCATCGCCCTGACCGCCGGAAGCTGCTTTCAAAGCGGCGCCGGAGGTGTACTGGGTCGAATAAGTAGTGCAGACATAGTAGTACGTACCGGCCGTGTCAGATTTGAAAGTCACTTCAGCCTCCGAATCAGAGGTGCGTTTGACGCCGGTTATGAAGAGGGGCGCGTCGTATGTCACGGTGATCGTGACATCAGCGGCAGGCATGGTAAAGAAGAATCTGTATGTACTTCCCGAATTGTAGGACGTATCCAGGTTTATCCTGTTCGCCTCGGACGTTCCGTTCGTGGTCATCTGGTATGTTGTGCCGTTCAGCGAATAAGAGACGACGATATCCTTGACGGTGCAGCCGGGATCGGGCGTCGTATAAACATACACCACGTCGTTCCTGCTCAGTCTTGCCGCGCTCACTACATCAGCGGAGACAGAAGAAGCGGCGAGCAGGTTTTCCGCTGCCTTTTCGGCGGTCACGTAGGCTTCGGCCTTTCCGCCGACCGGGATGCTTTTGAGGGTGGCCGTCTGCCCGCGGACGAATTCCGCAGAGACCGTAACGGCCGTTATTAATGAGGATTCGGGCATGGTGAACCAGTAGAAACCGCCGTCTTTATCATAGAAAACTTCCGCTATGGCTGCGGTGCCGGTCAGATAAGTCACGGTCACCGAGCCCGGATCCACGGCATATCCGTTCTCGGGAGATGCGTGTATCTCCACGACCGCTCCGCCTGCCGCCACGGAACCGGCAATGGTGGCCTTGCCGGCAGTAGATTCGCAGAGCTTTAATCCAGCGGATTCAAGGACCAGCGTACCGTGCTCAATGGCGGGGAAGATCACGGTCTTGGCGGCTCCGAACTGGATGTCGACAGATACGTTGGAGTCGGGCATGGTGAACGTGAGCTCGCAGCGGTTCGGGTTGGAACTGACAGGGCTGTACTTTAAGGTATGCTCCAGAGATTTCGTCTCCCCGTTTTCCGTATATGTGACGCTGTGGGAACGTACGAGGTCCGTGCTGCCGGCATCAAAGCGGAGAGAGACGGTCTCGCCGGTCTTAGGCGCGAACGTGTACGGAGGGGCTATGGCGGTGTATGTGCCGCTGCCGACTTTTGCGGAGATCACAGCGTTTGTGTTAACGGTGACAGATACGGTGTGGTTGCCCACCTTGACGGCTGCCATGACAGTGACGGTATCCACGTTTTCCGGCATCCGGAAGGTGCAGACGCCGTTTTCGTTCGGCGTGAGTTCAACAGTGGCGTCGTTGCCGTCGAGCTTATAGCCGAATCTGACGTAATCAAGGATATAGCCGGTATCGGGAGCTATGCTCACGGTCACCGTGGAACCGGCCGGAACGACAGTATTGGAACCCTCGGTGACAGTGAACGAGCCGAAGGATGCTCTGACGACCGCATTGGCGACGCTGGCAACGGCCAGACGTGCTCCGGGAGAGAAACTGCCGGAGATGTTCACCGTGCCTGCAGGCATCGTGAAAGTGTATACGCCGTTGCTTCCGGATAACGAGGCGCCCGTTGACGAGAGCCTGCCCTCGGTGAGCTGGTAGCCGCTGTTCGGAACAGAGGTTATCTTCACGGTATCGCCCTTCGCCGCTTCTACGAACGGAGAAGCGGAACCAAGAGCGACCTCAGAGCCGTTTCCGACTTTCACCTTGACTTTGCCGTTGGTAAAAAGACTGTCGGCAAAGACTACTCTGTACTTTATGACACTGAATTCGGCGGAGACACTGACCGCTGAGTCGGGCATGGTGAAATCGGCCCGGTAATAGTCTCCGCCTGCGGAAGATATGTCTGCCGGTACAGTCTGGCCGCCGGCGGTAACCCTGAGGGAATCCTCGACGAACCGATACCCGTCGCGCGGTACGATAGTCAGGGTCACCTGCTCGCCTTCGGCCGCTGTTTCCTTGTCGGAGACGACCGTTCCGTTGAGGATCGTGCCTATTTGCACGGCGTGTTTATCCGGCTCGGCCAGAGCGCTTGCCGGTAACAGCGTGCACAGCACTACCAGCGCCAGCGCGATGCCGAGAAGTCTCTTAAGTCTGTTCATTTTCTACCTCCAGGATAACGACGGAATCACTTGGATCCGGAAATCTACTGATAATGATCGGGCATTTCAATTTTAATCCCAAACTGATACTGCGTCAATAAAAACGAACGGTTTCACAGACACGGGCGGTTTGCAAAAGGACGGGGATTATGTCATAATCTATAAAAGAACTGAGCGCTTTTCGCGCCGGAAAGGACGACGATATGGAGATCACATGGCTGGGACATTCATGCATGATGCTGCGCGAGGGCGGATACACGCTTGTATGCGATCCTTATGAAGCCGGTTCCGTTCCGGGAACGGAACTGCCTGAGGATCTGGAGGCGGACAGGGTGCTCTGCAGCCACGAGCATCACGATCACAACGCACGCGGAAGGATAAAGATCACAGACAGCGGGGCGTATCCCTTCAAAGTAACGGCCGTTCCATCTTGGCACGATCCGGAGGAGGGCCGCCTGCGCGGTCCCAACGTCATCCACGTCATAGATACGGATTACGGTATCCGCGCGGTGCATATGGGCGATATAGGCGAGCCCCTCACGGAAGAGCAGGCGGCGGCGATCGGAAGGCCGGACGTGCTTATGCTGCCCATAGGAGGATTCTTCACGGTGGGGCCTGATGAGGCAAAACGTATTGTGGAGAGGCTGTCGCCCCGCGTGACCATACCTATGCACTACAGGGGGAAGGGCTTTGGCTACGATGTCATAGGCACGCTGGACGCATTCACGGCGCTCTTCGACCCCGCGCTCCTGCGCAGGCACGGCGCGTCTCTCGAGATCGACGCGGACACCCCGCGGCAGATAGCGCTGCTCGAACATCCGGGCATACCGAAAAGAAGAAGATAAAGAAGAAAGAACGCCGGACGGAAGGTCTCGCCTTCCGTCCGGCGTCTGTCTGTTATTACTCGGTTTCCGGCGGATCCGGCCGCCCGATCCGATCTTCCCGGAGCCGGGATCCGGCACGCAGAAGGATCCCGAGAGCGAGCCACATATAAGGCGCGGACAGGCACATGGAGATCCCGAAGAAGGCCTGTATGCTGTAGAAGAGAACAGCCCCACCGGCGGCCGCGGCAGCCGGATCGTTGTCCGGCCTGTACCAGTGGACGGCGCCGGCAATGAGCGAAGAGAGATATGATACCAGCGCGAAGAAACCTTGATTCACGAGTATGTTCAGATATTCGTTGTGAGCGGCGTCGATGCTCCGCTTGAGCATCCCGTATTCGGGATCCCAGCGGACGAACGGCGGCAGGTCCCGCGATCCCAGGGTGTCGGGCCCTCCGCCGAAAAGAGGCCTCTCTGTGAACAGTTTCAGGCAGTTTCTCCATATGTATATGCGGCCGGAACCGAAGGAATCGTTCCAGCGTCCGTGCAGCAGCTCGGAAGCTTCGTAAAGAATGCCGGAGGAGGACGGGGTCCGGAACGCAAGTACGGCTATGAACAGTACGATAACGGCAGCCGCGAAGACTGCGGCTGCGCGGCGAAGACGGCGGTTTTTCCCGGCGATGACAGGCAGAGAGAGCAGGACGCCTGCGGCAAGAGCCACTTTTCCGGCTTCCACGCCGCTTTTCAGTATGACAGTTACGGCCAGGGCCATCGGCACAAGCAGAAACAGACGGGTCCATCTGCGGCATCGGAAAAGGGCCATGAAAAACGCGCCGGCGGATGCGCAGAGGACGGCGACGCTTAGATCGGCGTTTCCGACCGTGCCGAAGAACTCGACCGGCGTTACGCCGTCGCCCGCGGCCCACGCCGTACCGGCAGGATAGAGGCCGAGGGGGTCCGCGCCGGAAAACTGAACGAGGCTCAGTACGCAGAACAGCGAGACGGAGATCCCGGACATCCACAGCATCCACGGTGCAGGACGGCTAAAGCGCGAGACGAGGAGACATGTGACGACGTAGGCCGCAACGGTGAGCAGGCCTTCGCGCCTTGCTCCGCCGACGACGGCGCCGCCCCAGGGCGAGAACGCGGCGGACAGGGCCGAAAAGAGAAGAAACGCACAGAGCGCGAGCCTTGCAATGTTGCAGATGGTCAGCCTTCGGGGCGTCCGCCCCGAAGACCGTCCCCGGATCAGGCCGCGCACGGCGAAGAACAGCATGAGCGCGGCGTAGATCCCGCATGCAGACATGAAAAGGGCGTATTTGAAAACCGTTATGTTCGAGTAGCCGCCGGCAGGTACGGCCAGCAGATACACGGAGAGGAGATAGGCAACGAAGACGTCCGATACGACCGCCGCGCAGGAAAACGCGCGTTTGCCGCCGTGTTCTGCCATGCCTGTCAGCTCCTCTCTCATTAAGGATATTCGATGGATTAATCTTATATTATGAGCGGTTATTTTTCAAGGATATGCGTTGTTGGCCGCGGTATGCGCGGATATGGACATGTTGTGCGCCGGATTTTTGTCAGGTCCATCATTTTTATTGATTACTGACATTGCGAAACGGTGTCAAAGGTAGTATATATAATATATGTATACGGATGGGTATTAATTTACGTACCGGCCCCTTTCAGCACGGACGCATTTTTTATGGAAAGAAGGCTGAACGCCATTTATCTCCTGTTTCTGATAGTCTGGTTCATATTCAACGGACGGATAACGTTCCAGATATGCCTTTTCGGTGTGCTCGCCTGCGCCGGTGTGTGGCTGCTTCTGAAATATCTGCTGCACTGGAACATAAAAAAAGAGCTCCGGCTCTACAAGCTTCTGCCGCACGTCATTTACTACGGGCTGGTGCTCCTGTGGGAGATCGTCAAGGCGAACGTTTCCGTGATAAAGCTCATCTTCTCCGGAAGAAAGCCCGAGGGCGTGCTGGTGACGTTCGAGTCCGGGCTCCGTTCTCCGATAGCGAACGCAGCGCTGGCCAACAGCATAACGCTCACGCCGGGGACGATCACCGTCTCCGAGGAGAACGGTCTTTTCACGGTGCACTGCCTGTGCGAGGACTATGCCGAAGGGATAGACGATCTCGTCTTCGCGAGACTTCTCAAGAGAATGGAGGGGATCCTGTGACAGTCGAAACGGCATATGAGTATCTGTTCAAGTTCGCGCTCATGTTCATGGCGCTGTTCCTCATAGTGTCCTTCTACCGCTGCGTGAAAGGCCCGGAGACCTGCGACCGACTGATGTCGGTCAACATGACCACGACTGCCGTCGTCTCCTGCCTCGCGATCCTCTCGGTCCTGCTGAACGAGGAATACGTCTGCGACATCTGTCTGATCTACGTTCTCATCAGCTTCCTCTCCGTCGCAATCGTGGCCAAAGTCTACATCAATAAAGGAACGGGGGTGGAGGAATGATATTCCAGTGGCTCCGCTTCGCGCTCTGCGCGATACTCATGCTCGTCGGGCTGGTGGCCTTCTTCGCCTCCGCCTTCGGCGTAAACAAATTCGATTTCGTGATGAACCGGCTGCACGCGGCCGGCATCGCCGACACGCTCGGGCTTATATGCATCCTGCTCTCGCTCATCATAGCGCCGGGGACGCTGTCCTCGACGCTGAAGCTCGTGCTCGTGGGGCTGCTCATGGGCATCGCCTCGCCGATCGGGACGCACCTCCTCTCGCGTATCGAAGTCGCCACGAACGACAAGCTCAGAGAGCACTGCAAGCTAGAGGAGGATGAAAATGGAAACATTTAGGGTCATCCTTCTCCTCATCCTGATCGCCTGCGCGATCTGTGTCAGCCTTACGAAGAGACTGCTCACGGCGGTCATCATCTTCATGGGCTACAGCCTTATCATGGCGGTCGTATGGATACTTCTGGAGTCGCCCGATCTCGGCATCACCGAGGCGGCCGTCGGCGCCGGCGTCAGCGGCATACTCCTTCTCGTTACTCTGAAAAAGATAAACAGGACGGAAACGGACTCCGAAGACCTAGATACGGTGTCCGATGAAAGAGCGGGTGACGGCGATGAAGATAGATAAGGAAAAGTTCAGCGCCTGGCTCAACACCGACCCCGACCGGCTCAGCGGCATGGAGGAGATGGCGGAGATCCCGTACCCTCCCCGGGAGCGAATAAAGGAAAAGCGCCATGAACTGGAGGAGAGGATCGACGCCCAGCCGGTGGGTCAGATCAGTTTCCTGAGCAGGAAGTTCTGGCACAGACTGTACACGGTCTTCGCCGTGATATGCTGCGCCGTCATGACCGTCGTTCTGCTGTCCACGGTCGCGGCGCTACCCCGCTTCGGCGAAGCCCGCGACGCCATAAACGAGCTCACTGAGCGCTATATCGTATCCGGACTCAAAGAGACCGGCGCGGTGAACATCGTTGCCGGCATAATCCTCGATTACCGTGCCTTCGACACTCTGGGCGAGTCCTTCGTCCTGTTCTGCGCGCTCAACTGCGTGCTCATACTCCTCCGCATCGACGGGGACGAAGACGCGTCGCACCATGAGCTGTACTTCAACCTTGCCCACGACGACATCCTCCGGAAGTCGGCGCTGTTCTCCATCCCCATCGTGTTCGTGTACGGCATATACGTGCTGCTCAACGGCCACCTGTCGCCGGGCGGCGGGTTCTCCGGCGGCGCGGTCATCGGCGCGGGGATAATCCTGCTGTCGATTGCCTACGGCGAACGCGCGTCCGGAGCGCTTATCTCGGAAAAAGTATTCAAGACGGTCTGTTTCTGCGCGCTGGCGTTCTACGGCGTCGCAAAGAGCTATTCGTTCTTCACCGGAGCGAACCATCTGGAGAGCATAATCAAGCCCGGAACGCCCGGCGAGATACTGAGCGGAGGACTGATCCTTCCGCTCAACATAGCGGTCGGCATGGTCGTGTCCTGCACGATCTACGGCATGTACCGCATGTTCAAGAAGGGGAGGTTCTAATATGCAGGGCCTGCTGAACAATTTCGACGAGGCCGCGGCGGTGATCCTGTTCTGCATAGGATTCTCGACGCTGCTGTTCCACAGAAACATGCTGAAGAAGATAATCGGCCTCAACATCATGGATACCGGCCTGTACCTGTTTCTCGCCTCCATGGGATACATAAGGGGAGCGGGCGCTCCGATACTGACCGACACGGAAGTCATAAACATGGCGGATTACATCAACCCGGTCCCGAGCGCTCTCGTGCTCACCGGCATAGTCGTTTCCGTCAGCGTCACGGCGATAACTCTCTCTCTTACGGTCCGTCTGTACAGCAAGTACAGAACGCTGAACCTTGACGAGATCTACGCGATAGCGAGAAGAACAGAAAAGGAAGAGTTCTGATGGATTTCATTTGCAATTTCCCGTTTTTCTCAATAGTGCTCTGCCTGCTCTCCGCGGTAGTATGCTCCGTGCTGTCCGGCAGGGCGGCGCGGCGGCTCACGCTCATAGTGGAGTTCGTTCTGGTCTGCCTCGCCGTCTCCGTGCTGGTTTACACTATAAGGACGGGCGGCTCCTTCAACTATACGATGGGGCACGTCGGCGCGCCGTGGGGCAACGAGCTCCGCATCGGCGTACTGGAGGCGCTCCTGGCGACGGCGTTCATGATCGTGATGCTGGCTTCGGTGCTGGGCGGCGGCACTTATATCGTGCGCGATATCTCCGAGAAAAAACGGAATCTGTACTACGTGCTGTTAAATCTCATGGGTGCGGCGCTGTCCGCGCTCGTGTACACGAACGACATATTCACCGGATACGTGTTCCTTGAGATACTGACGCTCACCTCTGGCGGCATCCTGATGATAAAGAGCACGGGAAAGACGACGCTGGCCGCGACCCGCTACCTCATCATCAACCTCCTCGGCTCCGGTCTGTTCCTGCTGGGCGTCATCCTGATGTACGACCTCACGGGACATCTCCTCATGGAGTTCATGCACGATTCGGTCGTGCAGCTCGAAGCTGTGGGCGACTATTCGATGCCGCTCCGCGTCACCACCGGACTCATCTGCGCCGGCCTCGCGATCAAGAGCGGACTGTTCCCGTTCCACCGCTGGATGCCGGATACCTACGGCAACGCGACGCCGACATCGGCATCGCTGCTCTCCGGCGTCGTGTCCAAGGGCTATATCTTTCTCCTCATCAAGATACTGTACCGCGTAATAGGCACCGGAAGCCCCGCGGTAGGCGCCGCGCAGAACGTGCTGTTCGTGTTCGGCCTCTGCGGGATCATAATGGGTTCCGTGTCCGCGCTGAGACAGGAGTCGGTCAACCGCATGATCGCCTATTCCTCGGCCGCGCAGATAGGATACATCTTCGTCGGTATCGGCCTGGGCGGCCACATCGGCTTCTGCGCCGCGATCTTCCACATCCTGACCCACGCGGTGACCAAGCCGCTCCTGTTCCTCTCCGCGGCCAAGCTCACCGAGGCCAGCGGCGGCAGCCCCGTGTTCAGCAGTCTGACCGGCGCAGCGAAACGCGCGCCGTTCTCGGCGGCCATGTTCACGGTCGGCGCCCTTTCAATGGTAGGATTCCCGGCCTTTGCCGGCTTCGTTTCCAAACTGTTCTTCTCAGTCGCTGCGGTCACGCACTCCAGCGCGCAGTCCATAGTCACGCTCTGCGTCCTGGCCGTGAGCACGCTCCTCAACGCGTATTATTTCTTCAGAACTGTCATCAGGATATTCACCCCGTCCGAGGACGTCTCCCCGCTGGTATACAAAGACTGGGGATTCATGGCCTCATCCGCATTTTTCCTCATACTGAACCTGATATTCGGACTCGGGTCGCAGATGATCTACAGGATCATCGTGAGCGGCCTCAGGATGCTTGCATGAGCAAACGACAGGAAGTGAACATATGCTGATTCTACCAATTTTTATCCCTATAATCGCAGGGATACTCCTGCCAATACTGAAGCCGGAGCGGAAAACGCGCCGGTGGTACGTGACTGCCGTTACGGCCGTGACCGCCGTGATCGCGGTCGCGGCAGCCGCTGCGTCCGACGGGGCCGTGACGCTGTTCCGGATCACGGAAGAGCTCACGATCTCCTTCGCCGCGGATAAGATCAGCCTGTTTTTCGCCGCAGTCATATGCGTGACCTGGCTTATAACCGCGGTATACTCCTACGAGTATATGGAGCACGAGGGGGCCGAGGACAGGTTCTACGGGTTCTACCTCGCCACGCTCGGCGTGCTCATAGGACTGTCGTTCGCATCGAATCTCGTCACACTGTATCTGTTCTTCGAGTGCGTGACCTTCGCGGCCGTTCCGCTGGTTCTTCACTCGCTCAAGAAAGAGGCCGTCTCGGCGGCCCTCAAATATCTGTTCTACTCTGTTTTCGGCGCGCTGCTGGCGCTTTTCGGCGTATTCTTCATCTGGCATTTCTCGGCGGGACACGATTTCATTCTCGGCGGCGTCATCGATCCCCAGGCTATAGCCGGCCACGAGAAAGTTTTCCACGCCGCCGTATTCCTTATGATAGTCGGTTTCGGCACCAAAGCCGGTATGTACCCCATGCACGGGTGGCTGCCCACGGCCCACCCGGTCGCTCCTGCCCCGGCCAGCGCGCTCCTGTCCGGCATAATCGCCAAGGCCGGCATAATCGCCGTGGTCCGCGTCGTATACTACACGGTCGGCGCTGAATACATCGCCGGCACGTGGGTCCAGACGGTCTGGATGATCCTGGCGCTGGTGACGGTGTTCATGGGCTCCATCATGGCCTACAAGGAGGACCTGCTCAAAAAACGCCTCGCTTACTCAACGGTCAGCAACATCTCGTATATAATGCTCGGCCTCGCGTGCCTTACGCCCGCAGGGCTAGTTGGCGCGCTCACCCACGTCGCGGCCCACGCCGCAGCGAAGGTGACGCTCTTCTGCGCCGCCGGTTCCATAATCCTGCGGGAGGGCAAGACACATGTATCGGAGCTCGAGGGGATAGGGAAGCGCATGCCGCTCACGATGTGGGCGTTCACCCTCGCTTCGCTGTCACTGATCGGCATCCCCCCGTTCGCCGGCTTCGTAAGCAAGTGGTTCATAGCCGTTGCTGCCGTCTCGGGCGACTACGGCGCGTTCTCGGTCCTGATCCCCGCGGTGCTGCTCGTCTCGGCGCTCCTTACCGCCGGGTATCTGCTGCCGCCCGTCATCAACGGATTCTTCCCGAAAAAGGGCTACGACTATTCGCAGCCGAAGACGGAAGCCCCTCCGGTCATGACCGCGCCGATGCTCCTGCTGAGCATCATAGGACTGCTCCTGGGCGTTTTCGGACAGGCCCTGTTCAACTGGCTCTCACTCATCATCTAGGGGATCGCGGAATATGAATAGATTCTTCATGCTGTTTCCGGTGCTGCTGCCGTTTGTCGGCGCGATCGCGGTACGGAAACTCAAAAAAATAGATACGCGGACGAGAAACATCCTGTACGAGGCGGTGGTCGTCCTCACCGCGGCCTCCGTCTGGGCGCTCATACTGGACCGCCCCTCGGAACCGCTGACTTTCTACAGCTTCACGGATTACTTCTCGATAACGCTCAGGCTCGACGGTTTCGGAAGCTTCTTCGCCGGCATGTCGTCGACGCTGTGGGTGTTCGCGATGATATACGCCTTCTCGTACATGGCTGACGAGGAGCGGCAGAACGAGTTTCTGGGATACTACGTGATGACCTTCGGCGTCACCATGGGCATCTGCTTTGCCGGGAACATGATAACCATGTTCGTGTTCTACGAGATGCTGACGCTCATAACCATCCCGCTGGTCGTCCACGAGTACAATCACGAATCCATGTACGCGGGCCGTAAATACGCCATATTCTCCTTCGGCGGTTCCGCGTTCGCGTTCATCGGCGTCGTCGTTGTCGGCGTCTTCGCCAACACAACGACGTTCACCCTCGGCGGATACGCCGCCACCATATCCCAGATCGGCAGGGATCTGCTGTACCTGATATACGTCATCACGTTCTTCGGCTTCGGAGTCAAGTCCTGCGTGTTCCCGCTCCACAGCTGGCTGCCGACGGCCTCCGTCGCCCCGACGCCGGTCACCGCGCTGCTCCACGCAGTCGCCGTCGTAAAGGCGGGCGTGTTCGCGATCATACGCCTGACCTACTACGTCTTCGGCGCCTCGTTCCTGAACGGCAGCTGGGCGCAGACCGTCGTCCAGATCGTCGTCATGTTCACCGTCGTCTACGCAGCGGTAAAGGCCGTAAAGGAGCGCCATTTCAAGCGCAGGCTCGCCTATTCGACGGTCAGCAATCTGTCGTATATCCTCATAGGCGTGACGCTCATGACAGAGGCGGGCATGGCCGCCGGTCTCTGTCACATGCTGTTCCACGCGATAATCAAGATATCCGCCTTCTACTGCGCGGGAGCCGTGCTCAAGAAGACGGGGCGCGAGTACATCTGGGAGCTCGACGGCATCGGGAAGGTCATGCCCGTGACCTTCGCGTGCTTCACCGCGTCCGCGCTCTCGCTCACAGGCATACCGATGTTCTGCGGCTTCGTGTCCAAGTGGCAGCTCTGCACGGCGGCGCTGAGCACCGGCACGCCCCTCGGCTATGCCGGCGTCGCCGTCCTTATCTGCAGTTCGTTCCTCTGCGCGCTCTACATGATAAACATAGTCATCCGCGCGTTCTTCCCGAAGCGTGAGCGCGACCACTTCACCCGCCATCCGCGGAGCGACGCGCCCCCGGCCATGCTCGTGCCGGTCTGCGTCTTCAGCGCCGTCAATATTTTCTTCGGCCTCTACGGCCAGCCTGTGGTCGACCTCGCGACCAAAATAGCGCGCGGATTATTCTGAGAGGAGGTGCCTGTATGTCTGCATTGCTGTTTGTCCTGATATTCATCCCGATGCTCGCAGCGGGCGTCTCCTTCGTCATAGGCCGGTTCGGAAAGACGGCGCGCAGCGTGTTCGCGGCGGCCGTCTGCGCGGCGATGCTCGCGGTATCGCTCGTGCTGTTCTTCTCGGGACGGGATCTGTCCGTATCCGTTAACGGCGTCCTCACCGGAGGCCTGAGCCTCACGCTCGACGGCTTCAGGCGTCTCTACGCCGTGGTCATCTCCTTTGCGTGGACGGTGGCGGCGGTATTCTCGCTCCAGTATTTTGCAGAACACTACCGCAACAGGAACAGGTATTACTGCTTCTTCCTGCTGACCCTCGGAGCGGTCATGGGCGTGTTCCTTGCGTCGGATCTCATGACTTCGTTCATATTCTTCGAGATAGCCTCCTTCACGTCTTTCGTGTGGGTCATCCACGACCAGACGGAGGAGTCCATAACGGCCGCCAAAACGTATCTCTACATCGCCGTGATCGGCGGCCTGGTCCTGTTCATGGGTCTGCTGCTCCTCTGGCGGACGCTCGGGACGCTCAGGATAGACGAACTCCGCACGGCGGCCCAGGGCCTTGCCGACAAGAGACCTCTCTATCCGGCCGGCATATGCATCCTCGTCGGTTTCGGAGCGAAGGCCGGCATCTTCCCGCTCCACATCTGGCTGCCGAAGGCGCACCCTGTCGCCCCGGCGCCGGCAAGCGCGCTCCTTTCGGGCATACTGACGAAGGTCGGCATATTCGGCGTGATCGCCCTCAGCGCCGGAGCGTTCTACGGGGACGCGAAATGGGGCGGGCTGCTCCTCGTGC
>JAFZSD010000034.1 GCA_017619535.1 Oscillospiraceae bacterium
AGAGGATCTGGACAGGGTTTTCGACAGGTTCTACCGCGTGGACAAGGCCCGCTCCCGCGAGTCGGGCGGAACCGGCCTCGGCCTTTCCATCGCGCAGGAGATCGTATCCCGCCACGGCGGACGCATAGAGCTGGAGAGCGAGCCCGGCAAGGGGACTACCGCAACCGTCGTGCTGAAGATCGAGGGGCCGGAGAATGGATAAACGGAAGGCCCTGGAAGGCGTAAAGACCGCGGTCATAGTTATCCTGTTTCTAAGCCTTGTATTTCTCGTCTGGAAGTCGGGGCTTTTTTCCGGCAGTTTCAGGCTGGGCGGCGCCCGGGGCGAAACACAGGCCGCGGAAAGCGGCGAAGCGGACGAATACGGCGCTGTATCGGCCGAGGCGGCCAGACCGACGGCGATAGTCCTGACATCCGGAAGCGGAGAGCATCTGGGCGAAAAGTACGACAGAGCGGCCGTCAACAGGACCTACGAGCGCACGGGAAGACTGTTCGCCGAGGCGATGGGTTCGGCCGGAGAACCTGACCAGATAACCGCAAGAGGCTGGCACGACGCCCTGTGCAGCCCGGGCGTCTGTTTCATCTATCTGAGTCCGGTAAAGCTGTCGGTCCTCGACGGCTGGCTTGGGACGGAGATCACGGGCCTGTGGAAAGAGATGAGCGCGAGGAGCGTATGCATTTACAGGGAAGACGGTGCCGGACGGTTCGCGTTCGCGGATCCGGACACGGGGCTCATGTACAGCTGTGAGACGGCGCTCCCCCCGGAAGCGCTGACAGAGCTGACGGCAAACACAGCGCCGAACGGAGCTTCATATCTGTTCGAGACCGGCAGGACCGACGTCCCGGAGCAGGACGTCCTCATATTCACCGGCGGACCGGAGCACCCGGTCCTGGAAGCGTCCGACCCGCTGTCGTCGAACGAGACGACGAAGGACGTCCTTAGACAGTTCGGAGTGGATATGGAGGCCGGCTCGGACTATACGGACAGCGACGGCACCCGGGTATTCGTTGAGAACGATTTCACCGTAAGGATCGCGGGGGGCGACACGCTCATATACAGACTCAACGACGAGCCCGGGGGCAGCGCGGTGAGCGCTGCAATAGCCGTCGAGAGAGTGCGAGACATCCTCCAGAGAACGGCCGGACGTTACTGCGGCGACGCCGAGATACAGTTCTTCTCGGTCTCTGCAGGTGCCGACGGTTCATACAATGTGGAATTCTGCTACACGGCCGAAGGCGGCCGGGTATTCACCGGAGCCGGGGGCGTTGCAGCCGCAGCGCGCGTAAAGGCGGGCGCGATCGCCGAGATGACCGTGAGGTTCAGATCGTACACCGCAGGAGCGGAGAAGGTATCGCTGATGCCGGAGCTTCAGACGGCTGCGGCAGCCGGAGGCCGGTTCGTTCTCGGTTACTCCGACACGGGAACGGGGGAGATAAGCCCCGAATGGTTCGCGGAATAACGGTCATCACAGGTCGGAAGGGGGCGCTGAAGTGCCGTTATCGAAGATAAAGAATATCGTAATCGCGGTGCTTCTGGCGGCGAATCTGTTCTTCCTCGCCATAGTCGTTGCAGACGCGATGTCCGACAGACGTACGGAGAGGGAGACCTTCGACAACCTATCGGCGCTGTGCGATAGAAGCGGCGTTTCACTTAAGACAGACGTACTTCCACCCGATTCGGAAGCGACCGCCTACGCGGCGAAACGGAGCGTTGAAGCGGAGAAAAAGCTGGCCGAACGGCTCCTGGGAGAAACTGAGAGCAGAGAGAGCGGCGGCAACGTATACAGCTACACCGGCGAGCGCGGCACGGCAGTGTTCCGCACCGGCGGCGAGTTCTCCGCAACGATAGATACGAACGATCTTCACGCTGACGGAAATCCGGCGAAGTACGCGGTCAAGCTTCTTCAGGAAGCAGGCCTGACGGCGGAGGCCGTCGAGATGCCGGGCCAAGCAGGGGAGACCAGAGTGCTGGCAGTATGTACACTGGACAGGGTCAGGATCTGGAACTGCGCCGTGGATATCGTATTTGACGGGGACTCATGTATAAGGGAGATGGAAGGCCGCGTCTACTGCGTCGGATCAGCCAGAGCGTCGGAAACAAAAGCCACGTCGGCTCCTACTGCCGTCGTCGCGTTCATCTCCGCCGTCAGGTCGGGCGACGTGTCCTGCACTGAGTTAAGGAGCGTGGAACTGGGATACGTCATGTCCTCGACGCCCTTCGGCGAGACGGAACTGTCGCCCGCCTGGAGAGTCTCTGCGGACAGCGGAGAGTACTATATAGACGTCGGTACCGGGGAACTGATCTCCGGAGTCCTGTGATGTGAAAATCAACATAAGAAGTATCCGAATTTTTGCGTTTTTAACTGCAAGAAGGTATTGCATATATTTACATAATATAGTATAGTGACTTAGTAGGGCGACGGTCGCATACCGCATATATGGCCGCCGTCTTTTCCGGGCTTTTATCTTGGCTACAGCTGGAAGGTGAACCTGTGACTAAATACGTCATCAACGGAGGCAGACCGCTGCACGGTGAGATCGAGATCGGCGGCGCGAAGAATGCCGCCGTGGCTATAGTACCGGCCACCCTCATGGTCGAGGGTCCCTGCCGGATAGAGAACGTACCGCAGATATCCGACGTCACGATGCTTCTCAACATCCTGAAGCAGATGGGCGCGGACATCAGGATGATAAACAGACATACGATAGATATCGACTGTTCCGCCATCCGCACTCCGGACGCGACTTTCGACATGATGCGGCGCATCCGCGCGTCGTATTATCTCATCGGCGCCATGCTCGGCAGATTCGGTTCTGCCCGTGTCGCCATGCCCGGCGGATGCAATTTCGGCGGCGTACGTCCCATAGACCAGCACATCAAGGGCTTTGCGGCCATGGGCGCGAAGGTGGAAGTAAAGAACGGCCTTGTCTGCGCGGAGACCGACGGCGGCCTGACCGGCTGCTCCGTATATCTGGACGTCGTTTCCGTCGGAGCTACCGTGAACATCATGCTAGGCGCGGCTCTCGCAAAGGGAAAGACCGTCATAGAGAACGCAGCCCGCGAGCCCCACATAGTCGATCTCGCGAACTTCCTGAACTCGATGGGCGCGGATATCAGAGGCGCGGGCACGAACGTTATCAAGATCACCGGCGTCGAAAAACTGCGCGGCGGTTCATATTCCATAATCCCCGACCAGATCGAAGCGGGCACATATATGGCGGCTGTAGCCGGAGCCGGAGGAGACGTGCTCATAAAGAACGTCATCCCGAAGCATATGGACTGCATCTCCATCAAGCTCCGCGAGATGGGCGTGACCGTGACGGATATGGATGACTGCATAAGAGTCACCCGCGAGACGCCGCTTCTGAAGACCAACGTCAAGACGCTCCCGTATCCCGGATTCCCAACCGACATGCAGCCCCAGATCGCCGCGGTGCTCTGCGCGGCTGAGGGCACGAGCATAGTCACCGAGGGCGTCTGGGACAACAGGTTCAAATATGTGGACGAGCTTGCCAAGATGGGCGCCAAGATACAGGTGGACGGACACCTCGCCATAATCGAAGGCGTGAAGAAGCTCACCGGGGCGCCTATTAAAGCTTGCGACCTTAGAGCGGGCGCCGCTCTCGTCATCGCCGGTCTTATGGCTCACGGGACGACCGAAGTCGAAGGCGTCGGCTATATCGAACGCGGCTACGAGGATATCGTGGCGAAGCTCCGCGGCGTCGGAGCGGATATCAAGAGCGTCGTTCTTCCTGACGACCCGGCCGTAGAGGTACGGAACGCGGGCTGACGTCCGGCGCTCATACCGGTATCTTCCCGCCGTGGGAAAACATATGACAACTGCTGCGGCGGGGGCATTGACG
>JAFZSD010000035.1 GCA_017619535.1 Oscillospiraceae bacterium
ACGATGATATTCGGGTTGATGCCCATGCCCTGCAGTTCCTTCACGGAATGCTGCGTCGGCTTTGATTTATGTTCCTCCGAGCCCCTGAGATACGGCACGAGCGTAACGTGGATGAAAAGGCTGTTCTCCCGCCCTACCTCGAGCGATATCTGACGCACGGCCTCGATAAACGGCTGCGATTCGATATCGCCTATCGTGCCGCCTATCTCTGTTATGACTACGTCGGCGTTGGTCTTTTTGCCGACGCTGTAGACGAAGTCCTTTATCTCGTTCGTGATATGGGGTATCACCTGCACAGTGGAACCGAGGTACTCGCCCCGGCGCTCCTTGTTGAGGACGTTCCAGTAGACCTTTCCCGTCGTCAGGTTGGAGTACTTGTTCAGGTCCTCGTCGATGAAGCGCTCGTAATGGCCCAGGTCCAGATCCGTCTCGGCCCCGTCCTCGGTGACGTACACCTCGCCGTGCTGATACGGGCTCATGGTGCCCGGGTCGACGTTGATGTACGGATCGAGCTTCTGTGCGGCGACCTTCAGTCCCCGCGCCTTGAGGAGCCTTCCGAGCGACGCCGCCGTGATCCCCTTTCCAAGTCCGGAGACGACGCCGCCGGTCACAAAGATGTACTTCGTCATGATGTTTTCCTCCTCACTCCCACTCCACCGTTGCCGGAGGCTTGGATGAAATATCGTAAACGACACGTGATACGCCGTGGACTTCGTTCGTTATCCTGGAGCTCGCGCGCTCCAGCGCCTCAAGAGGCAGCCTGGTCCATTCCGCTGTCATGAAATCGTCGGTCGTCACCGCCCGCAGCGCGACCACGTAGCCGTAGGTCCGCGCGTCGCCCATGACGCCCACGCTTCGGGTGTCGGTAAGGACGGCGAAATACTGGTCGGGGGCGTTCTCTATCCCGGCTCTTTCGACCTCTTCGCGGAATATCGCGTCAGCTTCCCTGAGGACGGCGAGCTTTTCGGCCGTGACCTCGCCCATAACCCTGACAGCGAGCCCGGGTCCGGGGAACGGCTGCCGCCAGACGAGTTCCCTGGGGATGCCGAGCATCGTTCCCACCCGGCGGACCTCGTCCTTGAACAGGTCTCGGAGAGGCTCGGCGATGCCTTCGAAGGATATGACGTCGGGCAGGCCGCCCACGTTGTGGTGGCTCTTTATAACGGCGGAGTCGCCCTTCCCGCTCTCTATGACGTCCGGATAGATCGTGCCCTGGGCGAGCACGTCGAGACGGCCGAGCTTCTTCGCCTCGTCCTCGAACACCCGGATGAACTCCTCGCCAATTATCTTTCTCTTCTTCTCCGGATCGGTGACGCCGGCGAGCTTCGAGAGGAACCTCTCCTGGGCGTTAACGCGGACGAAGTTGAGTCCGTAATGGCCCTTGAATGTCTTCTCGACCATGTCGCCCTCGTCCTTGCGCAGCAGTCCGTGATCCACGAATACGCAGGTGAGATCGCTGCCTATCGCGCGGCTGAGGAGCGCCGCGGCGACGGAAGAATCCACGCCGCCGGAGAGTGCCAGCAGCACCTTCTTGCCTTTGAGCTTCTGTCTGTAGTCCTCGATTGTCCTCTCTGCGTAGTCCTCCACGCTCCAGTCTCCGGTGCAGCCGCAGACGCCGTAGAGGAAGTTCCTGAGTATCTGATTTCCGTACTCGGTGTGGGTCACCTCGGGATGGAACTGCACTCCGTACAGTTTCCGTCCTTCGTCGCACATGGCTGCGCAGGGGCAGCTTGCCGTAAAGGCGGTCGTCCGAAAGCCCTGAGGCGGACTGCTGATGTAATCAGTATGGCTCATCCAGCAGACGCTCTCTTCCGGGACTCCGCTGAAAAGCGCGCCGCCGGTTACTTTTACTACCGTCTTGCCGTACTCGCTGGAGTCCTCCGCGGAGGACACCGTTCCGCCCGCCATATACGCCATCAGCTGGTCCCCGTAGCAGATGCCCAGGATCGGTATTCCCGCGTCCAGGATCGCCGGATCGTAATGGGGAGAAGCGCTGTCGTAGACGCTGTTGGGGCCTCCCGTGAAGATGATCCCCGTATAACCTTCGTCCTTTATCTCAGACAGCGATATGGCGCTGTACGGTTTTATCTCAGCGTATATGTGCTGGTCTCTCACTCTGCGGGCTATGAGCTGGTCGTACTGCCCGCCGAAATCCAGCACGAGGATCTTTTCCATGACTGCGCCCCCTACAGATTTATCTCAGCCGGCTCCGTGTCCGCCCCGGCGAGCAGCGGTCTTACCTTCTCGAGGAACCTGTCTACCTGTTCGGGGCATCTGCCTATGTACAGCTTCGGGTCGAGGATGTCCTTCATCTCAGCCTCCGACAGTCCGAAACCGGGCTCTGCCGAGAGACGCGCCAGAAGGTCGCATTCCCCGCCTTCCTTCATGACGGCGGCCGCTTCCATGGAGCAGCGCCGGATTATCTCGTGGAGCTGCTGTCTGTCTCCGCCCCTCTTCACGGCCTCCATGAGCAGGTTCTCGGTCGCGATGAAGGGCAGGTATTCGCGGAGCGTCCTGTCCACGATCTTCTCGTTCACGTGCAGACCGTCCGTGA
Source organism: Oscillospiraceae bacterium (assembly GCA_017619535.1). GTDB lineage: Bacteria > Bacillota > Clostridia > Oscillospirales > Oscillospiraceae > RGIG8048. The sequence goes on from JAFZSD010000035.1 coordinate 2,555, forward strand.
TGTTTCTGGCGAGACGCAGTATGGCGTCCGCGCAGAGGAACCCCTCCGGGAGGGAGATCCGGCGGTTTGCAGAGTCGTCCAGCGTTCTCTCGAGCCACTGGACGGAGGCCGTCATGGGGGCGTTCGCAGCGTCGGCCATCAGATATCTAGAAAGCGAGCATATCCTCTCGCAGCGCATCGGATTGCGCTTGTAGGCCATCGCGGACGAGCCGATCTGATTCTTCTCGAAAGGCTCCTCGATCTGCCTGTCGTGCTGCATGAGGCGTATGTCGTTGGCCATCCTGTAAAGGCTCTGTGCTATCGAGGACAGGGCGTTCAGTATGCGGCTGTCCACTTTTCTGGGATACGTCTGTCCGCAGACGTCGAAGCATTCCGAGAAGCCGAATTCGGCGGCGATCCTTCTGTTCATCTCGTCGATCTTCGAGGCATCCCCGTCGAACAGCTCCATAAAGCTGGCCTCGGTGCCTGTAGTGCCCCTGCAGCCCAGGAACTTTATGTTCTCATATGCGAAATCCAGCTCCTTAAGATCGGAGAGGAGATCCTGCATCCAGAGCGTCGCGCGCTTGCCCACCGTTACGGGCTGCGCCGGCTGATAGTGTGTATAGCCGAGAGTGGGCGTGGCCTTGTACTTGTCGGCGAACTCCGTGAGGTTAGCCAGCACGGAAAGCAGTTCTCTCCGCAGGTAAGCCAGAGCGTCCCTGTAGATTATGAGGTCCGCGTTGTCCGTTACGTAGCAGCTGGTCGCTCCGAGATGGATGATTCCCGCAGCCGACGGGGCCGCCTTGCCGTAGGCGTACACGTGGGCCATGACGTCGTGGCGGACTTCCTTTTCCCTTTCGCGCACAAGATCGTAGTCGATGTCCGTGATATGCGCGGCCAGCTCGCCGACCTGCTGTTCGGTTATGGGCAGGCCCAGCTCCATCTCCGCACGGGCCAGGGCCGTCCACAGCCTGCGCCATGTGCGGAACCGGGTGTCGGAGGAGAACAGCCCGAGCATATATTCGGAGGCGTACCGCGAAGACAGCGGTGATTCATACCTGTTCGTCATCTGTCTATCTCCTTATGACCTTTTCGCGCTCCGGGCCAACAGAGACGTAGGACACCGGGCAGCCGATCGCCTTTTCGACGAAAGAGACGTAATTCCTTGCCGCTTCGGGCAGGTCCTCCCACCGGCGTGCGCCGGAGATGTCGCAGTTCCATCCGTCGAGATACTCGATCACCGGTCCGGCGCTGTCGAGCTCCGTCGGGAACGGGAACACTTCCGTCTCACTGTCCCCGATGCGGTAGCGGACGCACACGGGAATCTTCTCCATATAGCTCAGAACGTCCAGTTTAGTGAGCGCGATGCGGGTGGCTCCCTGGACCTCCACGCCGTATCTTGTGGCCACGATATCCAGCGGTCCCACTCTGCGGGGCCTTCCGGTCTTCGCGCCGTATTCGGAACCGGCCTCCCGGAGCCTGTCCGCCTCGGGTCCGGACATCTCGCATACGAAGGGTCCCTCTCCCACGCAGGTGGAATAGGCCTTTACGACGCCGATCACGTCGTCGATCCTGAGGGACGGCAGGCCGGAGCCTATCGGGGCGTACGCAGCCGTCGTGTTGGACGACGTGGTGTACGGGTAGATGCCGTAATCCAGATCTCTGAGCGCGCCCAGCTGGGCTTCGAACAGGATGCTCTTTCCTTCTTTCTGCGCTTCCTTGAGGAACGCGCCGGTATCGCAGATGAAGGGCAGTATCTTATCGCAGTAATCCCCCAGCCACCGCTCCAGTTTCTCCATGGTGTACGGTTCCGCTCCGTAGACCTTCGTAAGCGTGAGGTTCTTCCATTCCAGGATCCCTTTCAGGTGCTCCCTCGCCGCCGCTCCGTCGCGGAGCTCTCCGGCCAGGACGGTCTTCTTCTGGTACTTGTCGGAATAGAAAGGCGCTATCCCCTGTTTCGTGGATCCGTACTTTTTGTCCGCCAGGCGCTGCTCCTCCAGTTCGTCGAGGTCCCTGTGCCACGGCAGGAGCAGCGACGCCCTGTCGCTTATCTTCAGATTCTCCGGCGTTACGGAAACGCCCTTGGACGACACCTCCTGTATCTCGTTCCAGAGGTTCTCGGGATCAAGGGCGACGCCGTTTCCGAGTATGTTGACGACGCCCTCCCTGAATATGCCGGAGGGGAGCAGATGCAGCGCGAATCTGCCCCTCTCGTTGATAACGGTGTGACCGGCGTTGCCGCCGCCCTGATACCTGACGACGACGTCGTAGTTCTCTGTGAGCAGATCGACCATCCGGCCCTTGCCCTCGTCGCCCCAGTTGATGCCGACGATAGCGCTGTTCTTCATGCTCTTCACCCCTGTTATATGTTGTCCCTGAGCCGCTGCATGATCTCCTGGTAGGCGTCCTCGACGCCGCCCAGATCACGGCGGAAGCGGTCCTTGTCGAGCTTTTTGCCCGTGGCGCTGTCCCAGAGACGGCAGGTGTCCGGGCTGATCTCGTCCGCGAGGACGATCGTCCCGTCGGGGAGCCTGCCGAACTCGAGCTTGAAGTCGACCAGCGTCACGCCGCAGCCGCTCCAGAAGCTCTTCAGTTCGTCGTTTATGCGGAAAGAATACTCTTTTATCGTCTGGAGCTCCTCTTCGCTGGCAAGTTTCAGCGCGAGGGCGTGGTAGCGGTTAAGGAGCGGATCGCCGAGCTCGTCGTTCTTGTACGAGATCTCGATGGTCGGGGAATCGAAGACGATCCCCTCCTCCACTCCGTAGCGCTTGGAGAACGAGCCGGCGGAGATGTTCCTGACGATGACCTCCAGCGGGACGATGGAGACTCTTTTGACGAGGGTGTCGCGCTCGCTGAGCTCTTCGACAAGGTGCGTCGGTATGCCCTTCTCCCCGAGACGTTTCATGAGCAGATTGCTCATCCTGTTGTTGATTACGCCCTTTCCCTGGATCGTTCCGCGCTTCAGTCCGTTGAAAGCCGTCGCGTCGTCCTTGTAGGAGACGATGAGAAGGTCGGGGTCGTCGGTCTTGTAGACTTTCTTTGCTTTCCCTTCATAAAGGAGCTCGCCTTTGTTCATGTCAGTACCTCCGAAGATATCTGCAGTAATAAAAAACAATTAATTATTATATACCGGATTACTGGATATGTACATATTTATTCTACAGTTACCGACTTCGCCAGATTCTTGGGCTTGTCGATATCGCAGCCGTTCTCCTTAGCCACGTAGTATGCGAGGATCTGAAGCGGTATTATCTCGACCGCGGCGGAGAAGAGCGCGTCGATCTTCGGTATGAACAGCAGGTCGTCGGCGACGGAAAGTATCTTCTGGTTGTCCCGGAACGTGAGTGCCAGGACCTCCGCTCCCCTCGCCTTCACCTCGACGATGTTGCTGAGCGTCTTTTCCATTATCGCCGGATTGCAGCAGAGCGCGATCACCGGCGTGTGTTCCTCGATGAGGGCGATGGTCCCGTGCTTCAGTTCGCCTGCAGCGTAGGCCTCGGCGTGCAGGTACGAGATCTCCTTCATCTTGAGCGCCCCTTCGAGCGCCACGGCGTAGTCCGTATTGCGGCCAATGAAGAACAGGGACTTGCTTCCGTGATACTTCTTCGCCAGCTGCGCAGCGCCGGGGTTCATGTCTATCGCATGCTGTATGAGCCTGGGCAGCGCTCTGAGGGAAGAGACGTACTTCGAGCAGTCGTCGATGTATCCGAGTTTGTCCGCAAAATACACAGAAAGGAGATACAGGACCGCAAGCTGGGTCGTGTATCCCTTCGTCGTTGCCACGGCTATCTCAGGTCCGGCCCATGTGTATGCCGTCCAGTCCGCCAGCTTCGCTATGGTGCTCCCGACGACGTTCACCACCGCGAGGGCCTTCGCTCCCCGCGCCCGGCACTCCTTCATGGCCGCTATGGTGTCCGCCGTCTCGCCGGACTGAGAAATGACGATAAGCAGCGTATGTTCGTCGATCAGCGGATTGTTGTAGCGGAGCTCGCTTGCCAGCTCCACCTCCACCGGTATGCGGCACAGCTTCTCCAGGGCGTATCTCCCGGAGCAGCCCGCGTAATATGCGGAACCGCAGGCGGTTATGACTATCTTCCTTATCTCCCGGAGCTCCTCCGCGCTTATGTCCATCTCCTCGAAGAAGACTTTTCCGTTCTTGATGCGGGGAGCCGTGGCGGCCTTTATGGCGGCCGGCTGCTCCATGATCTCCTTGAGCATGAAATGCTCGTAGCCGCCCTTTTCGGCGGCCTGTACGTCCCACGTGACGCGGACGACCTCTTTGGACAGCTCCTGACCCGTGCAGTCGAAGACCTTTACGGAATCCTTCGTCAGCTCGGCGTACTCCCCGTCGTCCATGTATATGCAGTTTCTCGTGTAGGGCACCAGGGCCGTCACGTCCGAGGCGAAATAGTTCTCCCCGACTCCGACGCCCAGTATGAGGGGGCTCGCCTCCCTTACTGCGAAGAGCTTCCCGGGCTCTTCGGAGCATATGACTCCCAGCGCGTAGGATCCCCGCAGACGGTTCGTCGTCTTTATGAGCGCGTCCCTGACGCTGCCGGAGTAGTACATCTCGACCAGATGCACGATCACCTCCGTGTCGGTCTCGCTCTCGAAACGGTATCCGTCCCTGATGAGCTCCTCGCGGAGCGCGATATAGTTCTCGATTATCCCGTTGTGTACGACGGCGAACCTGCCGTCGTTGCTCAGGTGGGGATGGGCGTTCTCCTCCGTAGGCGCCCCGTGGGTGGCCCATCTGGTGTGCCCCACTCCGGCGCTGCCCGGGACTTCCTTTCCGTCATTGGTCTTTTCGCACAGGTTCGCTATGCGTCCCGTGACCTTGCTGACGGTTATCCCGCCTTCCGACATCACGGCGATGCCGGCCGAGTCGTAGCCCCGGTACTCAAGCTTTTTAAGTCCGTCCAGAAGGATCGGCGCAGCGGGCTGCGCCCCGGTGAATCCCACTATCCCGCACATGATCATTTGCCTCCGTTATCTTGTCTTCTCGTCTTTCTTATTCTCCGCTGGCACCGTAGTTCGACAGGACCCTTGCGGACGGGTCGTCCACGTCGCAGCCCTCCCACGAACGGTTCGGCATCCAGAAGTCCGCAACCATCTCCGCCTGGCCGGGATAGTACTTCTCGAATATCTCACGGTAGAGCAGCGATTCCTTGGTGAACGGTCTCGCGTGGGAATACTTCATCCGGCGCTCCTCGAACTCGGCGTCTGTGTAGCATGTCTCGGCGTAGGCCCTGAGGTCGTCCACCATGGAGTGGCCGACGGCGTCCGAAAAGGCCGCTTTCTCGCGCCAGAGGATCTCGTCCGGCAGTATGCCCGTGCCTTCGAAGGCGTGGCGCAGCAGGTATTTGCCCTTCCCGTATGTGTTCATCTTCATTGCGGGGTCCAGGCTCATGACGTACTTCACGAAATCCAGGTCGCCGAAGGGGACCCGTGCCTCGAGGGAGTTGACGGATATGCACCTGTCGGCGCGGAGCACGTCGTACATGTGGAGCTCGCTGACGCGCTTGACGGCCTCCTCCTGGAAGGCCTCGGCCGACGGCGCGAAGTCGGTGTATTTGTATCCGAACAGCTCGTCGGATATCTCGCCGGTGAGGAGGACCCGGATATCCGTCTGCTCGTGGATGGCCTTGCAGACCAGGTACATGCCCATGCTGGCGCGGATCGTCGTGATGTCGTAGGTGCCCAGCAGATGGATGACGTCCTCGAGCGAGGACACGACCTCTTCCGGCGTCATGAAAACCTCCGTGTGGTGGCTTCCGATGTACCCGGCGACCTGCCGGGCGTACTTGAGGTCGATGGCGTCCTTCTCCATGCCGATGGCGAAGGTCTCTATGGGCCTGTCGCTCTCGCTTGCCGCAATGGCGCAGACCAGGGAAGAATCGAGTCCTCCGGAGAGCAGGAAGCCGACCTTCGCGTCGGATACCAGTCGTTTCCTTACGCCTTCTGTGAGCTTTTCACGGATCTTCGAGCAGGCCGTCTCGAGGCCGTCGCCGGAGACCGCGTCCACAGCGGTGATATCGCAGTAGCGCTCGAATCTGCCGTCCTTGTAGAAGCACCCCGGCGGGAACGGCATGATCCTGTCGGAGATGCCCACGAGGTTCTTTGCCTCGCTGGCGAACACTATGGTCCCCTTTTCGTCGTACCCGTAATAGAGAGGACGGATCCCGATGGGGTCGCGGGCCGCGATGAACCCGCCTGTCTTACCGTCGTAGATGATGCAGGCGAACTCTGCGTCCAGCATTGAGAACATGTCCGTTCCGTACTCCCTGTAGAGGGGCAGCAGTATCTCGCAGTCGCTGTCGCTCCTGAAGGTGTAGCCCTTCTTTATGAGCTCCTCCCTCTCCTTCTCGAATCCGTAGAGCTCGCCGTTGCACACGGCCCAGCTCCCGTCAAGCTCAAAGGGCTGCATGCCTGACGGCGTCAGCCCCATGATGGAAAGCCGGTGGAAGCCCAGAATGCCCTTCCCGGTATCTATTACGCGGCTGTCGTCGGGGCCGCGGGACTTCGTGCGGGCAAAGCCCGCATCGAATGCTCCCGCGTCTGCGACGGTGCCGCAGTATCCTATTATAGAACACATGTCATATCACCCTATCACTCAACATCCTGCAGGGCTGCGTAGCCCTCCTCGCCGGTACGGACCTTGACGACGTTCTCCACGTCGTAGACGAAGATCTTGCCGTCGCCGATATGTCCGGTATAGAGGACTTTTTTCGCCGTCTCTATGACGTCCCTCACAGGGATCGCAGTGACCACTATATCCACCTGGACCTTCGGACGGAGGTCGGTCTCCACCGCGACGCCGCGGTAGAACTCCGTATGGCCCTTCTGCATTCCGTAGCCCATAACGTGGGATACCGTCATGCCGGTGATGCCCAGTTTCGCCATGGCATCCTTGAGGGCGTAGAGCTTCTCCTCCTTGAAGATGATCTCGACCTTGGTGAACTTGTGTTCGCCGAAGGTGGGTTCTCTCCTGACGGGGACGGCCTCGGCCACGGGCGTCGTTCCGGTGACCGCCACGATATGCTCGCCGGTGCCGAATTCGGCGTACTTGTCGACGGAAGGCATGAAGTCCGCGTATGCGCTGGGCAGGCCGTGCTCGCTGATATCCAGGCCGGAGAGCTCGTCAGCCGCGTCAGCCCTCAGGAAGTCGATCTTTTTCAGGATCTTGAAGAAGCAGAACATCGTGACCGCGGACCAGGCGGCGACGGTCACGAAACCGATGAGCTGAAGCCCGAGCTGCTTAAAATCGCCCGTATAGAACAGTCCGCTGAGACCTGCGGGAGTGTCCGGGTTTGCAAGGAGGCCAACCGCTATGGTGCCCCATACGCCGTTCGCGCAGTGGACGCCCACGGCGCCGACCGGGTCGTCGACGTGGAGCTTGAGATCGAGCACTTCGACGATCACGACCACGAGGATGCCGGAGACGATGCCGACTATGACCGCTCCGAAAGCGTCGAGGGCGTCGCAGCCGGCGGTGATGCCCACGAGGCCTGCAAGAGACGCGTTGAGGCACATGGAGACGTCGGGCTTGCCGTTCTTTATCCAGGTGAAGATCATCGTGGTGCAGGTGGCGACGGCGGGAGCTATCGTCGTGGTGAGGAAGATGCTGGAGAGTTCGGAAGCCGAAGTCGCCGCAGCGCCGTTGAAGCCGTACCAGCCGAGCCACAGGATGAACACGCCCAGGGCTCCGAGCGGGAGCGAGTGTCCGGGGATCGCGTTGACCTTGATTATCTTGCCTGCGCTGTCGGTCTTGTACTTGCCGATGCGGGGCCCCAGCACGGCCGCGCCGATGAGAGCGGCGATGCCGCCCACCATGTGGATTGCGCAGGAGCCGGCGTAGTCGTGGAATCCGATCTGGCTGAGCCAGCCGCCGCCCCAGATCCAGTGGGCCTCGATCGGGTAGATAACGAGGGATATAACCGCTGAATACACGCAGTAGGCAGAGAACTTGGTGCGCTCCGCCATGGAGCCGGAAACGATGGTCGCCGTCGTCGCGCAGAAGACGAGGTTGAACACGAAGTAGCTGGCGCCCGTGAAGCCGTCCGCCGGCGACGCGATGAATTCCTTGAAATGGGTGAAAAGGTCAAGATTCGGTTTTCCGATAAGTCCGAAGAAGGTATCCTCGCCCATCATGAGGCCGTAGCCCAGGATTGAGAAGACCACGGTGCCGATGCAGAAGTCCATGAGGTTCTTCATGATGATGTTGCCGGCGTTCTTTGCGCGTGTAAAGCCCGTCTCGACCATCGCGAAGCCCGCCTGCATCCAGAACACCAGAGCGGCGCCTATCAGGAACCAGAATTCAACTGTCATTTATCTCGACCTCCTGTCGTCATTTAACGCCGAAGAGCAGATCCGCATATGTCGGGAACGGCCAGTAGCTCTTCGCGGTAAGCACCTCCGCCTTGTCGCAGGGCAGGCGCAGCTCGCTCATCACGGGCAGCACCGTGTCGCGGATCATTGCGGATTCTTCGATTATTCCGTCGGCTCCGTCGAGTCCGAGCACCGCGTCCTCGAGTTCGCCGCTCTTTTCGTCTATCTCGTCGATGAGCTGGGAAAGCTTCCTGACGAGGCCCGCTTCATATCCGCAGGCGAGCTCCGGAGCGACCGCCTTCTTCGCGGATGCGGTCTTCGCCACGTCGGAGGCGTAGGCTTCGATGGCCGGGACTATCTGGGTCCTCGCCATGTCCACCATGGTGTTTGCCTCGATGACCACGCTCTTGCAGTAGTTCTCCAACATGATGTCGCAGCGGGATCTCAGCTCCTCCTCGGTGAAGACGCCGAGGTTTATCAGCATGTCCTTGTTCTTCTTGTCGAGCAGGTGAGGCATGCAGTCCGCCGTGGTCCGGTAGTTGAGAAGGCCTCTCTTCTCGGTGGCCTCCTTGATCCAGGCGTCGTCGTAG
>JAFZSD010000036.1 GCA_017619535.1 Oscillospiraceae bacterium
ACGGATTCGTCATCATCGATCCGGAGAAATGCATAGGATGCGGAGCCTGCGCGGACGCCTGCCCCTACGAGGCGATCTACAGGAACGATGAACTCGGCATCTGCCAGAAGTGCACGGGCTGCGCCCATCTCCTGGACAACGGATACAAGCTCCCCCGCTGCGTGGAGTCCTGCCCCACCGATGCTCTGAGATTCGGAGAGAAGGAAGACCTTCTCGAAGAGCTCAAAGGCGCGGAAGTCAGAGATCCCTCCTCCGGTCTGGGGCCCAACGTGTATTACAAGAACATCCCCGGCGAGTTTATTGCCGGGACCGTATACGACCCAGTCGAAAAGGAAGTCATTATCGGAGCGAAATGCCGCGCCGTGTCCGGAAGCAAGCTCATCGAGACCGTTACCGATGAATTCGGCGACTTCTGGTTCAGGGATCTTGCCGTCGGGAAATGGGACGTCATGATAACCGCCGAAGGCTTTGAGACAAAGACATTCAAGGACGTCAATACCGAGAAGAGCGTGAACCTCGGGGACATCCCCATGGACCGCGCGAAATAGCTGGTCTCTGCTGATTAAACGAACAAGGCGTTCGCCGTAACGGCGAACGCCTTGTCTGTTTTCTGTGATTCTGTCAGTCGGTCACGTACGGAAGCAGCGCTATCTGACGCGCGCGCTTGATGGCGACCATGAGCTGGCGCTGATGAGCGGCGCAGGTGCCGGTGGTCCTGCGGGGCAGGATCTTGCTGCGCTCCGACATGAAACGGCGGAGCTTCGCGGTATCTTTATAATCGATATACTGGCACTTGTCGACGCAGAACTGACAAACTTTTTTGCGCTTGCGGCCGCGCACTTTGCTGTCTCTCTCGTTAGCCACGATACATTTACCTCCTATAATAGTTCAGACGTCCGGCATCAGAACGGAAGATCGCCGTCGCTCTCGTCGAGCTCCTCGAAATCGGAGCCGGTGACGGGCGAGGTGTATCCGCTGTCGAAATCGTCGGTTCTGGCAGCCGGAACAGTATAGCCGGCAGCCTCTCTGCTCTTTTTGCTCTCGGTGAAATAGACATTGTCGACCACGACCTCGGCGCTGCGGCGCTTGCCGCCCTCCTTGTCGGTCCAGTCGCGGATCTGAAGCCTGCCGGTAACGGCGGTCATCTGACCCTTGACGAAGTACTTGCTGACGAATTCAGCAGTGTTCCTCCATGCTACGCAGTCGATAAAGTCTGCCTGTCTCTCGCCGCCGTCCCGTGAAGAAAACGGACGGTCGACCGCGAGAGTGAAGGACGCGACAGCCGTGCCGGACTGGGTATGTCTCAGTTCCGGATCGCGGGTCATTCTTCCCATGAGAACTATCTGGTTCATGTCGTCCTCCTTATTCGCCTACCGTGGTGATCAGGGAACGCATAACGCCGTCCGTGATCTTCAGGACACGGTCGAGCTCTGCCGGGAAATCGGGAGCAGAAGTGAACTTCGCAAGAACGTAGTATCCCTCGGGCTTGTCGTTGATGAGGTAAGCCAGCTTGCGCTTGCCCCACTCCTCGAGCTCATCAAGCGTACCGTTCGCCTCGATAAGGGCTTTGAATTTCTCCACAATTGCAGCGATCTCCTCTTCACCCTTGTCAAGGTCAATGATGTACATAAGCTCGTAGCTTTCCTTTACCTTTGCCATCATTACACCTCCTTTTGGACATATGGCCTTCGGTCCCGCCGAAGGCAAGGATATCATGCCGTTATGCACAGCATGCTCGAATAGTATATACCAAAAACCGATAATGTCAATCAAAATCTTTGCATCGTCCTCTTTACATACATAACGGCCGTTCCGCCGCCGCCGGATGCCGCACCGCTCCACCCCGTTTTTCTGCATGGAGGCCATACCATATCGCATAGGGCCGTTATTATTTTCTATTGAAATAGTAAATATATAGGAGTATACTTCTAATATAATGGATTGATATAATCTCGATTCCGTTTTTTCCCAATTTGACCGTTGCAAGGAGGTGTACACCACATGTCCACCGATGTCATAACCAGCATAACCGAAGCGGAGGAAGCCTCCCGCGCCGCGATAGCGCAGGCGCGGCAGAACGCGCGCAAAATGATCGCGGACGCCGAAACGGAAGGCGCCGACATCATCGGCAGATCCGTCTCCCGGGCGCAGGAAGAGGTCCGGGCGCTCTTTGACGCCGCCGACAAGACGGCTGCGGCGAACGCCGCGGAGCTCGACGGAACTATCGCGAACCGGTGCGCCGCTCTGCGTGCCCACGCGGAGGCCCGTCTTGACAAAGCGGCCGCTCTAATTCTTGAAAGGATCGTGAAAAGCTGATGTCCATCGTAAAAATGAAAAAGCTTCAGCTGTTCGCCATCCGTTCCCAGAAAGAGGAGCTCCTGAACGAGCTAATGATGCTCGGCTGCGTAGAGGTCACGGAAGTGCCCGCCTCTGACGATTCCGATGTCGCTTCTTTACGGCACGAGACAAGTCTCCTCCCCGACTACCGCACGCAGCACACGCAGCTTACGCGTGCGCTCACCGCTCTCAACAGATACGCCCCCGAAAAGTCGGGCCTGTTCACACGGCGAGCCGCAGTAAGCAGAAAGTCGTTTTTCAGCGAGGAGGGGCTCGACAGTTCGTCTGCTCTTGCAAATGAGCTGGTGAGCCTTGACGGAGAGATATGCGGTCTGACTTCTATGGAAACGAAGCAGAGCGAAACTGTCTCTTCGCTGACTCCGTGGAAAGACCTGGCATCGCCTCTTGAGATGACGCACACCCGGACCTGCTCCGTGCTCAACGGGACGATCCCCGCCGCAGCCGACCCCGAACAGTTGAGGAAGGCCGTGGCAGAGGTCTCCGCCGCATCCGAAACGACGCTCGTCTCTTCGGGAGCCGAGGTGCACTGTCTCTCGGTCGTATGCATCAGGGAGGACGAGGAGGCCGTAGAGCACGTTCTGAGGAAGTTCGGTTTCACCTATGCAGATTTCGGACAGCTTACCGGTACCGCCGCCGACAACATCGCAGCGGCGGAGGCACAGCTCAAACTTATCGGAGAGCAGAAATCTGAGCTCGTGGAAAAGGCGTCTTCCCTGTCCAAACGGCGCACGGAACTCAAGACCGGCATCGACTATCTGGGTACGAAGATGGCCCGCGCCGAAGCAGCGGAAAAGCTTCTCCGTACCGACAGCGTGGTACTTCTGAACGGCTGGGTCCCCGCCCCGCGCGTCAAGGAGCTCGAGGAACTCCTGACACGGCTCGGCTGTGCGTGGGAACTTACGGATCCTCTCCCGGAAGAGGCCGCGAGCGTTCCGATCTGTCTCAAGGACAACGCCATAACGCGGCAGGCGAACATGATAACGGAGATGTACAGTCTCCCGTCCTACAACGGCGTCGACCCGAACCCGTTCATCATGCCGTTCTTCTGCCTGTTCTTCGGCATAATGTTCGCCGATCTGGCATACGGGCTCATCCTTCTGATAATCGGCCTGGTAATAAAGCTGAAGATAAAGCCCCAGGGCACGCTGAACTACGCCGGCGGAATGCTGATCGCATGCGGCATAATGAGCATGGTATTCGGCGCCATAACCGGCAACTTCTTCGGAGACGCCATACCGGTCATCGCGAACATGTACGGCAAGACCGTGAAGCTTCCGACGCTCATCGACATCTTCGAGAACCCGATGGTCGTTCTAATCGGATCTCTCGTCATCGGTTTCATACATATCATGGTAGGCCTTGCCATCAAGGCCGTCATGCTGATCCGCGAGGGGATGTGGTTCGACGCGCTGTGCGACGTCGGCAGCATCTGGCTCCTCTTTATCGGCATCGCACTCGGTGCCCTCGGAAAGACCTGGATAGTCGCGATCGTCGCAGTCGTACTGTTCATCATTGCGCAGGGCCGGAACTCGAAGTCGATCGGCGGAAAGATCGGCAGCGGTCTGTGGGAACTCTACAACACCGCGACCGGCTATTTCGGAGACATCCTCTCCTACAGCCGTCTGATGGCTCTCATGCTCGCCGGAAGCGTCATCGCGAGCGTCTTCAACACGCTCGGCGCCATGGGCGGCAACATCGTGTTCTTCATCGTGCTGTTCATCATAGGCCATGCGCTCAACATGGCGCTCAACATCATCGGCACGTTCGTACACACTTCAAGGCTCCAGTACCTTGAGTTCTTCGGCAAATTCTACAGGGACGGCGGCAAACCCTTTGAACCGCTGACCGTAACCACAAACAACGTTGATATAATCAATAAGGAGGACTAATACAATGGGCGGATTTTTCAATGATTTCGGCGGATTGGCCATCGGCATCCTGGGCAGCGGTCTCTGCGCAGGCCTCTGCTGCGCCGGCAGCGCGAAGGGCACCGGCATCGCAGGCGAAGCCGGTACCGGGCTTCTCAGCGAGGACCCCTCTAAGTTTGCGAAGGTCATGATCCTGCAGGTGCTCCCCGGCACACAGGGCCTCTACGGCTTCGCTATCTGGTTCCTTGCTATCAACTGGATGGGCATCTTCAACGGCACCGCGGTCGGCATGGACGTCGCCACCGGGCTCCGCTTTGCGTGTGCGTGCCTTCCGATGGCGCTCGGCGGCTGCATCTCCGCTCCCGCCCAGGGCCGTGTCGCGGCAGGTACTATAAACATACTGGCAAGGAAGCCCGACGACTGGTTCAAGGGCGTCATGCTCTGCGCCGTCGTCGAGTTCTACGCGATCCTGTCGCTGCTTGCTTCCTTCCTCATGCTGCTCCGCATCAAGTGATCGCCTGCGGAGGATTTCTGAAATGAACGGTATAGAAAACATCATCGCCAAGATAAGCGAAGAGTGCGCCGCCGAGATTAACTCCATCAGCGCCGACGCCGAGGCGAAGATAGCCGAGATAAAGGCAACCTGCGAAAAAAAGGCGCAGGACGAGTACAGCGCGATAGTCGCGCAGGGCATCTCCGACGCCGAGACGCGCGTAAAGCGTCTCGACAGCGTTGCCCAGCTCGACTCCAAGAAGACCGTCCTCGCCGCGAAGCAGGAGCTCGTCGATCAGGCATTCTCCCGCGCGGCCGAGATGGCGGCGGAGCTGCCCGAAAGCGAGTACATCGCGTTTCTCGCCTCGCTCGCCGCGAAGGCGGCGGAGAACGGCGACGAGAAGGTCATCCTCTCGCCTGCCGACCGCACCCGCTACGGCAAATCTGTTTGCATAAAGGCAAACGAGCTCCTTGCCGCCGAAGGGCGCAACGCCTCGCTCACGCTCTCTGAACGCACTGCCGACATAACGGGAGGCCTCATCCTCCTTCTCGACAGCGGAGACGTCGAGGTCAACTGCAGCATCGCCACGCTCGTAGGGGCGGCAAAACACGATCTGGCGGCAAAGGTCGCCGAAGTCCTGTTTGATTAAAGGGTGGTTCGTCTTGACAAACAACTACATTAAGGATACGGACTTTCTCGGTCTGACCTCGATGCTGCGCTCCCGGATGTCAAGGATGCTCGACGCGGAGAAGCTTGAACGTCTCGTTTCCACTGCGGACACTGATGACGTCGCCAAGCAGCTAACTGACGCCGGCTATCCGGATATGTCCGGCATGGATTCCCGCGATGTGGACAAAGTCCTCTGTGCATACCGCAGCGCGATCTTTTCCGATCTTGCCCGTGACGAAAACGCCGGGGACATCGTCGACATGTTCCGTATGAAATACGACTACCACAACATCAAGGTCCTGGTCAAATCCGCGGGATCGGCGGTATCGCTCCTTTCCGACTCCGGCCGCGTCCCGGCCGAGAAAGTGGCTGACGCCTATATCCGCGAGGAGACAGATCAGCTTCCCAAGGACATGCACAGCGCGATCACAGAGGTGCAGGACGTTCTGGCCCGCACCGGCGACTCGCAGCTTGCCGACATCGCCGCCGACAAGGCATACTTTGCGGCTCTGGGCGCTCTGGCTGAGAAGACCGGCTCGTCATTCCTGACGGGGTACGTCCGGCTCATGGTGGACTCTGCGAACCTTCGCACCCTGGTACGCTCGGCGCGCATGGAGAAGACTCTTGAATTCGTGCTCGGGGCTCTCATAGAGGGCGGCTCAATGATGCCGTCGACTATAGCTCCCTTCTATTCCGCCGAAGGCATCGCCGAGGTCTTCTCGACTACGCGCCTCGCCGAGGCCGCCGCGCTGGGTTCTGCTGCGATCCCCAGAGGTCCTCTCACAGCGTTCGAGCGCGAATGCGACAACGCGCTTGCAGACTATCTGGCGGACGCGTCTCTGGTGAGCTTCGGCCCCGGTCCTGTCGCCGCTTACCTCTCACATCTCGAGAACGAGATCATGTCGATCAGGGTCATCATAACGAGTAAGCTCTCAGGCGCGTCGCCTGAGACTATCCGGGAAAGGCTTAGGGACTGCCATGTATAAGATAGCTGTCATAGGCGGCGAAGACACCGTCACCGGCTTCAAGGCGCTCGGCCTCGACACATATCCCTCCGCTACAGTGAACGAGGCAGCCTTCGCGCTGCGCGAACTCGCGGCCGGCGGAGAGCACGCCATCATCTACATAGAGGAAGACTTCGCCGCGGAGCTCTCCGCGGAGATAGCCAAATACGACGACACCGTCACTCCCGCAATAATTCTGATCCCCGGCAGAAGCGGTCCGCTCGGCATCGCGCAGTCCGCACTGCAGAACTCGGTCATCCGGGCGATCGGCACCGATATTTGAAGGAGACGCATAGTAATGAGTGGAAGAATTGTAAAAGTATCCGGCCCGCTTATAGTCGCCGAAGGCATGTCAGACGCGAACCTGTCTGACGTCGTCCGCGTAGGGCCGCAGCATCTGACAGGTGAGATCCTCACGATGTCCGGCGACCTGGCTTCCATCCAGGTCTACGAGGAGACCAGCGGACTCGGCCCCGGAGCCGAAGTCGTGACTACAGGTTACCCTCTCTCCGTTGAGCTTGGCCCGGGACTGCTCGAGAACATCTACGACGGCATCCAGCGTCCGCTCGAGGAGCTCCGCAGGATCTCCGGCCACACGATCCAGCGCGGCGTTTTCGCCCCCGCCCTCGACCGCGAGAAGAAGTGGGAGTTCAAACCCTGTGTGGAAGTCGGCGACGAGGTAACAGGCGGCACCGTTATCGGCACCGTCCAGGAGACGACGGCCGTCCTTCACAAGATAATGATACCGCCGATATTCTCCGGCACCGTCCGTTCCATCGAGAGCGGCGAGTTCACCGTAGAGGATACGATCTGCACCATCGAACTTCCCGACGGCACTGTCAGGGAGATCAACATGATCCAGCGGTGGCCGGTCCGCGTGAGCAGGCCTTATATAGCCAAGTTCACGCCCAGCGCTCCTCTCTGCTCCGGACAGCGCGTCATCGACACGCTCTTCCCGATAGCAAAGGGCGGCACGGCCGCAGTTCCCGGCCCGTTCGGCAGCGGCAAGACCGTCGTGCAGCACCAGCTCGCGAAGTGGTCCGACGTCGACATAGTCGTCTACATCGGCTGCGGCGAGCGCGGCAACGAGATGACCGACGTTCTAAACGAGTTCCCGGAACTGAAGGACCCGCGCTCCGGCGAGTCCCTCATGAAAAGGACCGTCCTCATAGCGAACACTTCGGATATGCCCGTCGCGGCCCGCGAGGCCTCGATCTACACGGGCATCACGATTGCGGAGTATTTCCGCGACATGGGTTACGACGTCGCGGTCATAGCCGATTCCACCTCCCGCTGGGCGGAGGCACTGCGTGAGATGTCCGGACGTCTCGAAGAGATGCCGGGCGAAGAAGGCTACCCTGCGTACCTCGCCTCCCGTCTCGCCCAGTTCTACGAGCGCGCCGGCTGCGTCGAGTGTCTCGGCGGCGACGGAAGACGCGGCAGTCTTACCGCGATCGGAGCCGTCTCGCCTCCGGGCGGCGACACTTCGGAACCCGTCTCACAGGCCACCATGAGGATCGTTAAGGTCTTCTGGGGCCTTGACGCCTCCCTGGCGTACGCCCGCCACTTCCCCGCTATCAACTGGCTGACGAGCTACACGCTATATCAGGACACGCTGAAGCCCTGGTACGACACTAATTTCGGTCCCTCATTCCTTAAGAACCGCGAGAGGATGATGAGCCTGCTCCAGTCGGAGGCCGAGCTGCAGGAGATCGTCAAACTCGTCGGTCAGGACGCGCTGTCACAGGCCGACCGTCTCACTCTGGAGACGTCGAAGATGCTCCGCGAGGACTTCCTCCAGCAGAACGCCTTCGTCGATCTTGACAGCTACACGTCCTACGGCAAGCAGATGGATCTTCTTGCCCTCATCCTCAAATACAACGACCTCTGCAAGGACGCGATCGACAGAGGCACAGACCTCGACCAGCTCACTGGCATTCCTTCAAGAGAGCGCATAGGCAGAGCCAAGATGATCCCGCCCGACGAATACAAAGCCGCATATGAGAGCATCGCCAAAGATATGGCAAGAGAGATCGCAGAGATCTCAGGCGGAGGTGACGAAGAATGATCAAGGAATACAAAACGATAAGAGAGATCGCGAGCCCGCTGATGGTCGTCAACAACGTCTCCGGCGTTACATATGACGAACTTGCGGAGATAATGCTTCCCGACGGTAGCGTCCGCCGCTGCAAGGTCCTCGAGGTGGAGGGCGACAAAGCCGTCGTCCAGCTCTTCGAGAGCGCAGCCGGAATAAACCTCTCACAGTCCAAGGTCCGTTTTCTCGGTCACCCGCTGCAGCTGGCCGTCTCCCCCGATATACTCGGACGTGTATTCAGCGGCATGGGCGTGCCGATCGACGGCGGCCCCGAGATACTCGCTCAGGAGTACAACGACATCAACGGCCTGCCGATGAACCCCGCCGCCCGCGACTACCCGAACGAATTCATCCAGACCGGCATCTCGACGATCGATGGACTGAACACTCTGGTCCGCGGTCAGAAGCTACCCATCTTCTCCTGCTCCGGTCTCCCGCACTCCCAGCTTGCCGCACAGATCGCGCGTCAGGCAAGAGTCCTCGGAGACGATTCCGCAAAATTCGCTGTCGTATTCGCAGCTATCGGTATAACCTTTGAGGAATCCGAATACTTCGTTCAGGAGTTCCGCCGCACCGGCGCCATAGACCGTACCGTCCTGTTCATCAACCTGGCCGACAACCCCGCGATCGAGCGTATCGCCACCCCGCGTATGGCGCTCACCGCCGCGGAGTATCTGGCATTCGAGATGGATATGCACGTTCTCGTCATCCTGACGGATATAACGAACTACGCCGAGGCGCTTCGTGAGATCTCCGCCGCAAAGAAGGAAGTCCCCGGACGCCGTGGCTATCCCGGTTATATGTATACGGACCTTGCGACGCTCTATGAGCGCGCCGGACGCCGTGTCGACCAGCCCGGTTCGATAACCATGATCCCGATCCTTACGATGCCCGAAGACGACAAGACGCATCCGATCCCCGACCTCACCGGGTATATAACGGAAGGTCAGATAATCCTTTCCCGCGACCTCTTCCGCAAAGGCGTGAATCCGCCCGTGGACGTTCTTCCGTCTCTTTCCCGTCTCAAGGACAAGGGCATCGGCGTCGGCAAGACCCGCGAGGATCACGCCAATACGATGAACCAGCTCTTCGCCGCGTACTCTACCGGCAAGGAGGCCAAGGAGCTCGCAACGATACTCGGCGAGAGCGCTCTCTCCCCGACCGATCTTCTCTTTGCGAAGTTCGCCGATGAGTTTGAAAAACGCTATGTCTCCCAGGGATATGATGAGAACCGCTCGATCGAGGAGACCCTCGACCTCGGCTGGCAGCTTCTCTCCATACTGCCCAGATCCGAACTCAAGAGGATCAAGACGGAGTTTATCGACAAGTACATGCCGAAGTCCGAATGACCGGTGTGAGGTGAACCTGTATGGCAACCACAACTATATCGCCGACCCGCATGGAGCTCATGCGGCTCAAGGGCCGTCTGAAAACGGCTACCCGCGGCCACAAGCTCCTGAAGGACAAGCGCGACGAACTGATGCGCCAGTTCATGGACGTTGTCAAGCGCAACCGTGAGCTCCGTACGAAAGTCGAGGAAGGACTCAAGGACGCAAACACCGCTATTTCCGTTGCGTCGTCGGTCATGTCCCCGCAGATGATGGAGCAGGCGCTACTCAATCCCAAGCAGAGCGTCGAGCTCGACATGACCTTCAACAACGTCATGTCTGTAAAGGTCCCGGTCTACCAGTTCCATACCAAGGCTGACGACCCGTCGGACATCTGCCCCTACGGCTTCGTGCAGACCTCGGGCGAACTGGACGACGCTCTCTCTGCGCTGGGCGACGTTTTCAAGGATATGCTGGAGCTTGCACAGGTCGAAAAGACTATGCAGCTCATGGCGGACGAGATTGAAAAGACCCGCCGCCGCGTAAACGCGCTTGAACACGTCATGATACCTGACCTTCAGAAGAACATCCGCTACATCTCCATGAAGCTGGAGGAGAACGATCTCTCCACCAAGATAAGGCTTATGAAGGTAAAAGAGATGGTCCTGAAGGACGCGCACAACTTCAAGTAAACGAAAACAACGCAAAAAGCCGGACGCCCGAGGGCGTCCGGCTTCGTATTATGCCGTTTGATTGTCAGTTGTACTGGTCTCCGTGGATGACCGTGTCGTTGGCGAGCGCCTGTCCGACCTTGCGGGCGAACACGAGGCTTCTGCCGTGGTTGAGGCCCGGCAGCGTCACGGGATAGGAGTTCGACATGAAGTCGCCCTGCATGTTGCCGACCGCGAAGAGTCCGCCGATAGGCTCGTCGTCCTCGCCGCATACCTGGGAATTTGCGTCGACATGGAGTCCGTGGCCGACGTTCAGCATCCAGGCGCTGACGTTGGAAGCGTAGAACGGGCCCTCCTTGATGGGCATGAGGAATCTTGCGGGAACGCCGAAGTCCTCGTCGAAACCCTGATCGCACCACTTGTTGTAGCGCTCAACTGAAGCGACGAACGCGTCCGCGGGCATACCGAGCTGCTCGGCAAGTCCCTCGAGCGTGTCGGCCTTGTAGTAGATGCCCTTGCGGACGGTCTCCTCGACCTCTTCCTCGACGCCGTCGGTTATCTCGTGCCCGCGCATCGGCTCCTGCTGGAGGGCGCGGGTCTTGTAGTTCTTGTCCCAAACGGTCCAGGCAACGTTTCCGGGCGCCTGCATTCTGGCGTTCGTGACGATCGGCTCCCAGCTGACCTCGCAGCAGAAACGCTTGCCGAACTTGTTGAAGATTGGCCAGCTCGTGGTTATGCCGGGGCCCATCGGGCTGAGGTTGACCGGGTGGATGACCGGGTACGGGTTGCAGCGCGTTACCGCGGCGCCCGCCCAGACGCCCATGACGAGGCCGTCGCCCATGTTAGCGCCTATCGGGAAATGCTCTGTCCTGTCGGCGCGCATGACGTACGGGCACCAGGTCTCGATCATCTTCTTGTTGTCGGAGATGCCGCCGCTGGCCATGATGACGCCCTTAGTCGCGTGAATGAGCTTATACCCTTCAGCGTCCTGAACGATGACGCCGGTGATCCGATCGCCCTCGCGGACGAGCTGCTTTGCCGGGGTGTTGAACGCGAAGGTCGCGCCGAGTTCCTCGGCGGAATCCTTTATCATGTTGATGAGCGTCGTGACCTTCCAGCGGACTACGGGGTACTTGCAGCCTTCCATGGGTGCGAAGTTGTGGGGGCTGCGGAAGATCTTGAAGCGGTCCTCAAGGTTGTCCCAGTCGGCACGGGCGGTCATGTGGTTGTTGATGGTGACGAGCACTTTGTTCTTCTCGGCCATGTCGATGTAGTAGTCCATGACCTCGCCGCTGTGCTCGACGAAATACCTGATGAGCGCGTAGTTCGTAAGGCTCTGGCCCCACTGATAAATCATACGTGCGGCGAGCACCTTGTCGAAGGATATGCCCTGCGCCTTCTGGAGCTTCGTACCGACGCCGCATACATCGGTGCCGTGCGCGGTAAACGTGGCGAACTTCTCTACGCAGATGACCTTCGCTCCCTGCTCTGCGGCTGCCTGTGCCGCGGCGCAGCCGGCGATGCCGGCGCCGATAACGACGATGTCGTACGTCGACTCAGACACGAAATCCGTTATCTTCTCCGGTTTGCCCATCCACTCGTAGGCGGGTGTCTTGCCAATGAATTCTTCGATCTTTTCCACAGAACATACCTCCAATAGAATTATCTGTTTCGCTGATCGCGCGTCAGGGTATCTTCGGCAATGAATCGTCGCCGAAGACCCAGTCCCGCACGTCTGTTTCCGTATATGTATCCGCTCCGGTGCGGCATACGACTTTTTTGATGCCCGAGTTTATGATAAGACGGCGGCACATGGAGCAGGGCGTGGCGTCAGGAAGGATGTCGTTGGTTTTGCTGTCGCGTCCGGCTAGATACAGCGTTCCGCCGATCATGGTCTTGCGCGCCGCGGAAATTATCGCGTTTGCCTCCGCATGTACGCTGCGGCAGAGTTCATAGCGCTCTCCGCTGGGGATATTGAGGCTCTCGCGCGTGCAGTACTGCAAATCTATGCAGTTCTTTCTGCCGCGGGGAGCGCCGTTGTATCCGGTGGAAACGATCTCGTCGTTCAGGACTATTATGGCGCCGTATTTCCTTCGCAGACAGGTGGACCTGTTCAGCACCGTATCCGCTATATCGAGATAGTAATTGGTCTTGTCCTTACGCTCCATGCCATCCTCCAGAAAGCGATGTAGTTTTTATATTATTATACTTATTACGCAGTAAGATTTCAACATTTTTCGGTCATTCTTACTCAAAATCACACTTGCATTTTACCGAACGGCATGGTATTATTATTAAGCTCGCTGTGAGCAAAATCGTTTGCGCCTGTAGCTCAGCTGGATAGAGTGCGCGGCTACGAACCGCGAGACCGGGGGTTCGAGTCCCTTCAGGCGTACCAGCAAAAGACCTCTCCTGACCCTTTGGGCAGAAGGGGTCTTTGTTGTTTATATCTGCACTATATGGTATATTGAAATGTATTGAATCACTACGCTCCGGGTGTTTCTCTTGCGCATCAAGCTATTTGTGATCTGCTGACAATATGAAAGAGAGGATTTCCTCTATGTCCTGGTTCTTTTTCGCTCTTATCTGTCTTCTCGGATGGGGTTTTGCCGACCTATTCTATAAAAAAGGCACGGATGAAAGCGACCGATACTCTCATTTGCGCGTCGCGGTGTGGGTGGGTCTTGTAATGGGCGTATGCGCCTTCGCGCTCCTGCCGCTCGCGGAGACCCCGATGTCGCTCTCTGCCCTTATATCCAATGCAGTGAAGTATTCTCCCGCGTCTCTGTGCTATATAATCTCGATGGTCATCGGCTACGCCGGTCTGCGATATCTGGAGCTATCCATCGTCTCCCCTGTACAGAACGCCTCCGGCGCGCTCTCAACGCTCTCAATGATCATCTTCTTCGCAGCTGCCGGTCAGGCCGCGAGGATAGCGGAATCTTTCGACGCGATCAATATCGTCGGCACGGTGCTCATCGTCGCCGGCGTCGTCGCTCTCGCTTTTGTCGAGCAGCGCCTCTCTCGCGAGGAGCAGGAACTTGAACTCTCCGAGAGAAAATACCGCTTCGGAGCGCTGGCACTCCTCTTCCCGATCCTTTACTGCATTTTCGACACGATCGGCACAGCCGCCGACGGCATCATCCTCGACGAAGAGGTCGGTCTGGGTCTCGGCGAGATCGATGTAATCATCCTCTACGGCCTCACCTTCCTGCTCGCCGGGATCGTCGCGTGGGTGTTCCTTCTCATTAAAGAGAAAAGAGTCTATAACCCCTTCGCCCGCTCGGAACGCAGCAAGGGCATAGCTGCCTGCTGCGAGGAGTTCGGCCAGGTCTTTTACGTCTACGCCATGGCGAAGAATCCGCTTCTCGCCGCGCCGATGGTCGCGTCGTACTGCATCGTTTCAGTCATACTGTCACATATTTTCCTGAAGGAGCGTCTCAAGACGCCGCAGTACGCCTGCGTCGCCGCCGTCATCGTCGGCATCGTGCTCCTTGGCATCTCCGACGGCCTCGCGGAGGCATGAGATCCCCATAACGATCAAACGGCCGCTTCACGCATCGTGAAGCGGCCGTTTCTATCTGTATCGATCAATATACTTCCGTCTCTGAGACGCACTCGCTCTTGATCTTCCCGACAAGGAACGTGAGCGCGTTGACGACGCGCGGACGGATATCCCCGCCTATAAGCACAAGCATGATGTCGTCTCCCACGTCGAGTTCGCCTTCGTTGAGCCAGACCTTTACGTAATAGATGCCTGGAAGCTCCTTAGCCTCCGCGATGGCGGCGGCGACCTTTTCGGCGTCGTAGCCGAAGAGCAGGCCCTTTACGGGCATCGTGCCCTCATCTCCGGCACGGACACGCGCCTTAGCCGTCTCGCGAACGACTCCGTTGTGGAAGAGATACATCCCGCAGTCCGCCGCGCTCGCATCGCGTTTCGCCTCCTTGAGCCAGGTGTCCGTTGAAGGCGCATCCTTCTTGACCGGCGCTGTCGGCGCCGCACAGTCTGCCGACCCGGAAGACGCCAGCATGTCGAGGCCGTGATGTACCGCGTCGATGACGGAGAGGAGGTTCTCCTTCGCCGCTTTCTCGCTGCCCGGCAGGTTGACGATAAGGCTTCCTCCTCGTATTCCCGCGGCGCTGCGGGAAAGACAGCCCCTGTTCGTTATCTTCATGCTCTCGGCGCGCATGGCCTCCGGGATACCGGGAGTCTCCCGCTCGATCACGGCCCGTGTCGCCTCGGGGGTGACGTCTCTCGGAGAAAAACCGGTCCCGCCGGTCGTGAGGATGAGAGAAGCCTTTATCTCGTCTGAACATCGGACGATTTCTGCTTTTATCTGTTCCGCTTCGTCGGGTATGATAGAAGTGTACACGACCTTCAGACCGTGCTCCTCAGCTATCGCGCAGAGTGCAGGTCCGCTCGTGTCTATGCGTTCCCCGCGCGAGCCCTTGTCGCTTATCGTTATTACGGCTGCGGTGTAATCCATATTTCGCCCCTCCCGGCATGATCTTGCATATACCGCGGCGCCCCGCATGAGCGGGGCGCGGTTCGTGCTCTTTATGAAGTTATTCTACCATGTTATCCCTGTGTTTACAATAGCAGGCCGCGTCAGGATACAGTCGTGCCTGCGTCGAGCATTTCATACATGGTGGTGAGTGCGGCGGAATCCGCGCCCTCAGTGACCGCGATACTGAAGGAATGTCCGTCTCGGTACCAGAGGAGTATCCCCTGTCCTTCTCCGTTCAGCATACAGCGCGGCGCATTTTCAGGCAATTCGCCGCCCTCGGGCTCGCCCCATTCGTAGTACATGCCGGATATGTCCGTAAGGGACGGCGTTGCTGCTGCGCGGTAGGTGTACTTCGTTCCCTGATAAGTGAAAGTAACGGAATCCGTTATGGGATCCGTGTTTATGCGTACGGCATTGATATCCGACGCGCCGTCCGGCAACGTTATACTTACGCCGTCCTTATCTGCGATCTCCTCGAGCGATGAAGGCATCAGCGGGTTCGGTATCTGCGTAGTCTGTCCGGCTTCTTCTGAACTGCCGCAGGCGGCAAGGACGAACAGCGCCGCTGCGCAGAGCATTATAGGAATCAGTCTTTTCATTGATATCGCCTCCGATAATATGACGACGTGGCATAAACAATGTTCCCTGTTTCGCAGCATGACCATTATACGTCTCTTCACAGGCACCGTACAGACATTTGAACAAATACGCGGCGTCTATGTATTGCAGGTATACATTGTCAAGGGGCGGCGGATAAAGTAAAATGATTAAAAACAGGAAAAAGAGGTTTGAAAATGATTATTGCTGCCGCCGTAATGTCCCCCGAACTCGACGCTGTCATCCCGGAAACGCTCGAAGAGGCCGCCGGGCTCCTGCTCGTCGAGACAGATGATATGAGCATATCCAAATTCGAAGACTCCCGCTGGGTAAGCGAGATGATCGACCAGGACTGCGAGGCGATCCTCTGCGGCCAGATGTACGACCCACAGCTGTTCGAGGCTATCGCAGGAGCCTGCATAACACGTTATTTTGCCGCCGGCATGACCGTTCGCGACGCTGTCAATGCGATGAACGCGTACCGGCTCGACATTATCCGTGACTACGTGAACGGCCCCGGCTGCTCGGGCGAGGATCACAACACCTCGGAGGAACCCTGCGACTGCCATTGCGGCCACGAATAACACCAAAGCGTTCTGAAAAGGCGGCGGATGCTGATGCATCCGCCGCCTTGCTGTTTGTAAATCTCAGTGATGGAGAAGATGCATCGGACAGGATGCGGTGTCCTCGCCGCGCGCGGCGCGGAACCGCGTGCGCTCGAGTATCAGTTCCGCAGCGATACTGACCGCTATCTCCTCCGGCGTGACCGCTTTGATGTTTATTCCGATCGGCTTGTGCTCCGTGTCGATCTTCTCCTGCGGGATGCCGGCCTCGAGCAGTCTCTTGTTGACTGCAGCGATCTTTGAACGTGAGCCGATGACGCCGATATAGGCGACGTCATAGCGGAGCACCTGCTCTTCGCAGTAGTAGTCGTAGACATGCCCGTTCGTCATGATGACGATAAAGTCATCGGGTCTTATGTCGATGCTCGCCTTGATATTCTGGAAATCGCCCAGGATCGTCCTCTCCGCGCCCCGGAAACGGGCAATGTCCGCAAAGTCCGGCCTGTTCTCGAAGATGACAGGGCGGAAACCGACCTGTGCGGCGATCGGCACGAGTTCCTTTGCAATATGGCCGCCGCCGAAGATGATCAGCCGCTCGCCTATCGGAAGCGGCTCGGAGAAGTAGCCGGCTCCGCTCTCAGCTTCGCTGAGGGCGTCCTTGCCGCCGGCGACGACGTAAGGCGCCGCGTCGTTGAGAGGTTCAACAAAATAGCCGGGCTTGTTCTCTTCTATCAGCGAGAGCGCCGTTTCCACGGTGTTCTTCCAGCCGGCGTCCCCGGCGGGCACGAAGCAGTAGTGCACGGTAACGTCGCCGCCGCAGATCATACCGATATCGTCCTCGTCCTTCACGTTGAGCTTGTACTCCTTGAGAAGAGACTTCTGCTCGCCGATCAGTCTCTGCGCGACGATCTCGGCCTTCTTCTCGACGGCGCCGCCGCCGATGGTACCGCAGATCTGCCCCTCCTCTGCCACGAGCATGCGCGCTCCGGAGCCGCGCGGGGCGGAGCCCTCGCAGGCGATTATCGACACGAGCATCGCGGGCTTTCCTTCTTCGATGAGCTTTTTGAGTTCTGTGAATATTTGCTTCATGACATTCATCTCCCGAAAAATCTATGTTGCATCAGACTAGTCTGTCTATCTTCCGTTTTCCTGCCCCGGCGCCGGTCTGCGTCTCCGATACCGAGATCTGCACATCAGAAAACAGCTTCTCAAGCCCGGCTTTCGCCTTGCCGGATACGCCGCGGTCCTCCGTCTCGATCAGAACGGACAGCTCGCTTCCGTGAAGCGATGCGGAATAGTCAAGTATCGCATCGAATCTCAGCAGCGTTTCGTCGAGCTTGTAAACGTTCAGATCGCGTTTAAGCTCGTCTATACGTCCGAACACTCTTCCCAGACGCGGAAGGCTGCTCCCGCAACCGCAGGATCCGCCGATCATAACGCCCATATCTCCCGTGCGGTATCTCACAAGCGGGAAGGCTTCTCTGCGGAGAGTGGTGATTACGATCTCCCCGGGCTGCCATGCCGGAAGCGGTATGAGCAGTTCAGGATCTATAATCTCTATAATGAACTCGTCGTTCCTTATATGCATTCCGGTATGTGACGGACATTCCACGGCGCATCCGTAGCATGTCTCCGTCAGTCCGTAGTGAGTGAACACTCCGCACTCCCAAAGGCGGCGTATCGTACCGACTGCCGCGTCGGAGACGTAATCCGATGAGAGCAGGACGTTTGCAGGTCTGAGCTCAGGCGCGCACAGCGCTAGCCTTCGGACCGTGGCTGGCGCTCCTATGACCGTATGCGGGAGAAACTCCCTGCAGACGCGGACCGCGTCGCCGTAGTCCGTGACGTTTCCGTATATCAGAGGCTCGGCGCCCAGTTTACATAATCCTCTTTCCACAAGGCTCCCGAGACCGTCCGGCGTGTTCCCTGACATGAGCACGAGCACGCGGTCGCCCGCTGAACACATATAGCCCATACCGACCGCGAAAAAGTCGACCGTCGCCTGCAGGTCGGCCGCGGAAAAGTATATCCGTTTCGGACTGCCGGAACTCCCGGAGGTCCGCTGCGTGACTATCCGCTGTACCTCGGAACCCGGTACGCAGACCATTTCCGCGCCGCGCGCCGTCACGTCCCCGGCCGAGGTGAACGGCAGGTCGGTCAGCTCCGCCCGTCCCGGAATGACGCCCGAGAGCAGTTCCGCGTAAAACGGGCTGTGCTCCGCGGCGTATGCGAGCTGGCGCGCAAGCATGTCTTTTCTGTATCCCGCCAGTTCCTCCGGCGAGATCGACTGATCGAAAATCTTCATCGCTTTTCAAATACGAACATGCCGTAGCCGGCACGGTACCTGCGGAGCGTCATCCTGTCCTCCTCCGAGAAACAGGCGCAGGCCGAATCATCGAGGATCATCTGCGCGAGCATGCGCTGAAGGTCTCTCGTGCGGTCTTCGTAATACACGAAATCGAATCCCGAGATCGAAAAGAAGTCGGAGATCCTTCCCGTACGGTACAGGTGTTTCAATACGTCGCTTCCGTCGAGAGATCCGTCTGTTTCCGCACGCGAGATCATATCGCTCAGCACGACGATGCCCCCGGACGGGAGCACCCGTCCCGCCTCTTTCGCCGCTTTCTGCGGATCCGGAACCAGTGAGAACACACACTCCATCAGCACGGCGTCGAAGGTCCCGTCCTCAAAAGGCATGGCCTGGATATCTCCGGCGACTACGTCGAAAGAGCCCCGCCCGCGGGCGAGCTCCGCGTACGCCGCGTCGATCTCAAGTCCAGTAAGCCGGTACCCGCTGTTTTCCGAAAGGTGTTTCAGCGTATCACCTCTGCCGCAGCCCGCATCAAGGACTCGCATATCAGTAGAAGTCCCGAAAGCGTTCAGCACGCACTGCGTCAGCGCGGCTCCGCAAGGATTCAGTTTTTTAAGCATTTCACCGTATGGCATCTCGTGCGCTTTCCTCCATGGGGGTCAGGTACCTGGCACAGAACGGCATCAGCACGCCGTCCTTATAAACGTGCAGACTGCACCGGCGCAGGCGTTCGATATCCAGGTTCATCGCGTCCTGGAACGCCATGGCGCTTATCGTGAAGCCGCGCGTTTTAGAATACTTAATAAAATCGTCGAGAGAGGTTATATCCACAGCCGCAGATGCGCTTTCCTGTTCACTAACGGGACCGCGCTTCCAGCGGCTGCCGATGTAATCCCGGTTCTGCTTCGCTGTCGTAACGCCGCACGCCGCTCTTGCGCCTCCGCGTTTTGACAGCGGAACGAGCTCTCCGCCCGGAAGCGCGATAAAGCTCCCGTGAAAACCGCAGAGCGGGTGGTCGCATCGCGACTGCAGGATGTTTTCCGGCATGACGCCGGCCTGGTCGCGCAGTGCGGCCAGCAGTTCGTCCAGCGTGTATCTCTCGTCGCCGCCGGGCGTGTCCGGATAGCGGCCGAAATAGCTGACAGGCTGAAAATGTACTCCGCGCACGGCCGGAGACAGGGCCCCGGCCAGACGGATGATATCGCCGATCTGTCCGTCGTTCACACCGCGCACTACCGTAGGCACGAGCGTCACGCCGACGTTGTAACGGCCGCACATCTCTATGGCCTTCAGCTTTGTTTCAAGAAGCGGCCGCCCCCGGAGAGTTTTATATACCCTGTCGTCTACCCCGTCAAACTGCATGAAGACGAACGAGAGTCCAGCGTCTGCGAGCGCTTTCACATATCCCTCGTCCTCCGCGAGGCGGATACCGTTGCTGTTTACCTGTGTGTAGGGCGCGCCTTTTTCAGCCGCGTAGGCGATGAGCTCCGGCAGATCACCGCGCATCGTCGGCTCACCGCCGGAAAACTGTATGAGCGGGCGGCCTCCGAGCTCCAGTATGCGGTCCACATCGGCCTTGAGATCGGAGAGTTCCGGTTCCGGCATCGAGCCGTCTGCAAAACAGAACCGACAGTTCAGTTCGCACAGGCGCGTCACCTCGAGGAGCGCGCAGCATGTTCCCTGCTGATGTTCGCCGCAGATGCCTGCGCAGTTCGGGCAATCCAGCCGCAGGCTGTCCGGCGTCTCCGGCAGATCGCCGCGCCACTCGCGGTAATCTATCCTGCCCCGCCATACAGGTACGGAGGAGTGCCCGTGTTCCGGGCACTCCTTCTCAAGCAGCACGCTTCCGTCCTGCTGCATATACAGCTCCGCCGGTATCTGTCTGAGGCATACCGGACACACTGATCTGGTTTTTCTGATCGGGCCGCTCTCGGACATTCCCTTACATTATCTCGTCGAGGATCTCGAGCGCTGTGTTTACATAATTCGGGCAGCGGTCAAAGACTACGCCCGTCTCCACGGCCTTTTCGAACTCTCCCGGCACACCGATGTCGTAGCCGATCAGCTGGCGGCAGATGTGGGAGCCGTGCTTTTCGTTGAATTTGTCGAGGAACTCCTTGACCTTCGCCATCATGGCCGCGTTGCCGTCTACGTCGCCCGGGGTGCAGTGTCCGTAACGCATGCCTATCGCGATCATCGCGCCCGAGACCGCCCCACAGGTGTCGCCGTTGAACAGACCGCCGCCGAATGGGGCCGCCATACGCATGGCCTCTTCCTTATCGTATCCAAGTTCCTCGGCCCACTGTCCGAGGACTATCTGAGAGCAGTGGATGCTGCCCTGGAATTTTTCTACGATCTCCTGCTTTTCCAGCGTGGTTTTCTTCATTTTCATAAACCTCCGGTCAAATCCTTATCGAATGTAAAACCTGTATTGTCTGCCTTTTTGATTATGTACATGCCGAACTTCTTCTCATAGGGCATGTACAGCGGGAACTCCGGGTCTTCTGTCTGCGTAAGCGTGCGGGCTAGACAGGCGTCCATGCTCTCACCGTCGCGGCATTTGCGGTATGCCCGCGCGTAGAGCTCGGCGTCCTCCCGCGAGCGGAAGGGCTGCCCGTATTCAAGGCTTCCCCTTATGAGCTCGTATCTCATCCCCAGCTTGTCGAGTATCTCGGACGTCTGCTCCACAGTGCGGTACAGGTGCAGGATCTCCTCCGGGATCTGATCGATACGCAGCGGGTTTCCGCGGACGACCGCGATGAATGTCTCCCTCGCCATATCGAAATACTTTGAAAGGAAAGTCTCGATCCGTCCGTGGAAAAGCGCGAGGACCGTGTCCCACTGCCCGTCGATGGTCGCTGCGTCTGCACAGACTGCGGTGATATTGCCGATGCCGCAGCGCTCCGCGAGCGCTGTGACCGACCTCACTGCGTACTCGTCGATATCTACGCACGTGATATGTCCGATACGGGGTGCGAGCTCCATATCGATAAGTCCGGCTCCGCACCCTAGATCGGCGAGTGTATCGCGGGAATCGATGTGATCCAAAATGAGCTCGGCGAGCCTTCTGTTGAATCCGGTGTACTCGGACGCGTCGCAGAACCACCTGACAGAATCATTATTCCATTTTATGTACATGTAGTCTTGAACGCTGTCCTTTCAGAGAGGCGTGCGTCTGCCGCGCCGCCTCCGCATCATTTTTCTTCAAACTGCTGCTCCACCTCGACCGCCTTCGTCCTCGCCATCTCTTCGGACATATAGACCTGTCCGCAGACGGGACATACCGGGAGATCGGTATGCAGTGAGTTGCACGAATACTCGAGGAACACCGTCTGAATCTCCAGAGGCACACCGCATTTGAAGCACTTGAGTTTTCTTTCTTCTTCCATACGGCTCCCCTCCTCAGACAAATATCAGGCGGTGCATGTACTCCCGCACGACCTCGAACGCGCCGTCCACAGGTCTGTACTCGACCCAGCATGTGATGCGTCCGATCTGGAGATGGGAGATAAACGTCCCCCTCTCCTCGTCTACGAGCTTTGCTCCTGTCGTTTCGGCGTTGTGGATGACGCGGCGGATGTCATGTTCCATGATCATATCCTTCTCCATCTGCCGCCT
Organism: Oscillospiraceae bacterium; assembly: GCA_017619535.1. Classification (GTDB taxonomy): domain Bacteria; phylum Bacillota; class Clostridia; order Oscillospirales; family Oscillospiraceae; genus RGIG8048. The sequence continues at coordinate 22,084 of JAFZSD010000036.1, forward strand.
TATATCGTCAGATATGATGAGCCTTATGCTCTCTGAATCCACGTCTCTCTCCTTTTCCGGATACTGCACGGCCTCGGGATAGGTCAAAAGCAGCAGGTTCTTGAGCTTCATCCTGTTGTCGCGCTTTTCGCTGAGCGTCGGTACCTTCTTCCCGGCTACGTCGTCGCTGCCCCATATCGCGTCCAGTATGTGAGCGCACGGCTTTCCTCCCGCGAGGAAGATGTCGCGGCAGTTGATGCAGTATGCGATATACGGCCTGTCAGACATGGCAATGCGGTCGGACAGAAGTTCCGCCGCAAGCTCGGGGTTCGCGGCCGGTACGTGTCCGCCGTGGCTGCAGCACTTCGTAAGCTCGCGCGAGAAGAAAAGCTCCTCCAGCGACGCGCCGGACCTTTCGGCGAGCTTTCGCACGCTGTCCTGCGTCTCTGTGTCGTAACGGCTGCCGCACGAATCGAATACAGACGCCTCTTCAAACAGCTTTCTGAGCTCAAGGCTCTCGTCCTCCGCGGCGATCGTATAGAGCGAAACGAATTTCATCTCGGGGAAATGCTCCGAAAGCGTCGCACGGCAGGAACCGCAGGCGAACACGACCGTCGGCCGGCCGAGGGCCTCCCAGTCCGCCTCGATCGCAGCGAGCACCTCGTTCTGCTTTGGAACGTCTCCGGCCCAGTCTGCAGGTATCGAGCAGCAGTCGAGCAGCAACGCGGTGGAGGGGAACTTATCTCTCAAGTATTTGTAACCCTTTATGACGTACAGCGGCTCTGACGCGCCAAGCTGGCAGCCGGGGAAAAACAGATACTCGGCCTTGTCTCCGTCCGGTTTTATCAGAAGACGCGCGTCGTTGTGCGAGAATTCAAGATCCCGGAGCGCGAAATCGGCGTAGGACGGCATCTTGTCGATGTCGACGAGTCCGCGTCTGTGCTTTCGCGCGATCTCCGTGACGTCTATGCCGGACGGGCAGTTCGCGGCACAGAATCCGCACATGTTGCAGGAGTTTATCATGCGGTTGCCGCTGCAGAACATGCGGTCGCCCATGACGAACTGCGTCAGCTCGTTGTCCAGTTCATGGGGCAGCTTGTGGTACTTTTCAAGGTATAGGCAGTGATCCCTGCACAGGGTGCACTTGCAGCGCGGGCAGCGCTGCGCCTCCTGCAGGGCTTCCTCCTTCGTATATGCTTTGCCGTCCGCCGGCTCCACCGGCGGGATGGGCTTCATGTAGCGCGTGGTAGTGCCCTCGCAGAAGGGGTCGTCCTGCGGAAGGAGCTTAATATACCCGTTCGAGAGGAACATCTCAATGACGGGTATGAAAGAAACCGACTGGGCCACGCCCTCGAGCAGAGAGAGCCCAAGCACGCTTCCGGCGAAGAACACGCCTTCTTTAGCGCCGAGAAACGGCGCCTCGGCGTTGTCGCCGCGCATGCCGAAATCGTCTCCGCCCGCACCGGTCGCGATGCAGACGACGTCGAAATCACTGAGCTCGTCGAGGCTCTTTATCTCGCGTCCCGTTACTGTCTCGAAGGAGATGTACTTCATCTGGAGGTCGAACTCGGCGTCGATCACGTCGTCCGGGATCATCCCCCGTACGACGCCTCCGCGCCTGTCCGTCTTCTCGAACACGGTCACACTGTACCCGCGGGAGGTGAGCCGCATCGCCAGGGCAAGACCGGCAAGGCCGGCGCCTATGACGGCAATGCGTCCGCTTTTGACCATCGCGGTGTTGCTGGTGGGATCCTTGTTGGGAACACAGGTGAGAAGCGAGCGCTCTATGAGCGGCATGTTGATTGAGGCGTCGACCGATTTTCTCAGACATCCGTTTTTGCATTCAGCCGGGCAGAGCTCCGCCACGATCCCCGGGAATATCGTCTGGTCCCGGTACATCTTATAGGCGGCGCTGTACAGCCCTTTCTGGAACTTGAGCATGAACGCGGAGATGTCGAGTTTGAACGGGCACGACGCAGAGCACGGCATCTTTTTGCCGTTAATGCAGGATGTGCTCATATAGCCTCCGTATACTTAAAACCTTCGGTATATACTGCACTGCCGCTGCACCGGGCATATGTCCGGTGCAGCGGTCAGCATACAGGTTAGATACTTTGCCGGAGCAGACGGATACCGCCTGCCGCCGACTCTTTTTAGTGGTCGTAGCTGAACGTCATGTTCTCGGGCACGGTCTCGAGCTCGTCGAGGATATCGAACATATCCGTACCGAAATCATAGTGCTTCGGAGTGGGATCGCCGCCGGCGGCCTTGATGTCAAGGGCGGCCTTGATCTTCTCCGGCAGCGCGGGCATCTCGGTGATGCGGACGCCGCAGGCATGATAGATACCGTTCAGTATCGCCGCATGTACGCAGGCCTGCATCGTCTCGGACGCGCCGGCGCAGCCGTGCGGGTTGTACTTTCTCGGGTGCTGCAGATAGGTGACGGGCAGCTTGTCGGGCATCTCGTTGCAGCGGAGCAGGCCGGCGCCCTGGATGGTGCCGTGCTTCTTCGGGTCGCTGCAGTCTTCCTTCAGAGCGGTGCCGACGCCGTGGAACACACCGCTGTAGAACTGGCCGGTGAGGCCCTGTCCGTTGGCAATGACACCGATATCGGTGATGGTGGCGATCTCGAGAACGGTCAGCTTGCCGGTGTCGACGTCGACTTCGACTTCGCAGACGTGGAGGATGTAGCCCCACTCAGGATGCGGAGAGTCGTTGCGGCCGACAAGACCGGTGTTGAAGCTCGGGAATCTGAGGTTCGGGCCGACGTTCTTCTCTGCGGAGCTCCAGTGGCCGTGGTATCTGGTGGGGATGCCCTCGGCGACCATCTCGTCATAGGTGCGGTAGGTGCCGTCGGGCTTGCGCATGGCGGTCAGCATCTCGTCCGCGATCTTGCGGATGGTGTTGCCGACGACGTAGTTGGAACGGCTGCCGCCGGCGATGCCGGTCTCAGGCGCGAGAGCGGTGTCGCACTGGACGAGCTTGACCTGATCGGGGGTGATGCCGATGTCCTTCAGAGCCTCGTAAGCGAGGATGAGGGTACCGACGTCGGCGCCCTGTCCGAGCTGCTCCCAGCAGTTGTAGACGGTGATGCCGTCCTTGGTGAGCTCGATATCGGTCTGGGACTGATCGGCAGGACCGGAGGTGGTGTAGCCGCCCCAGGCGATACCGACGCCGCGCTTCTTGTTCGGGGTGTCGCCGACCTTCGGACGGGCCATGAACTCCTCGTAGACGGGACGCATCTTGTCCATCATTTCTTCCATCGGATACTCGAGGTAGTCGTTGCCGTTCAGCATCGTCTCGCCCTGTTTGCGCGCTATATTGATGTATCTGAATTCGAACGGGTCGATGCCGGCCTTCTCGGCGAGCATGTCCATAACGATCTCAGACGGAGTGAACTGCTGGGTGGAGCAGAAGCTGCGGTACGCTGTGCCCTGTACGTTGTTGGAGTAAACGGCACGGGAGATAGCGTCCACGTTCGGTACATAGTACGGGAAGCAGAAGTAACGGAGGCCCTTCCAGCAGCAGTTCTCGCTGGTCTCGGCGTATCCGCCCGCGTCGTACATGATATCATACTGGAGAGCCTGGAGCTTGCCGTTCTCATCGCAGCCGAGGGTCGCGTTGCAGAACGCCGCGGGGCGCTTGCCGGTCCAGAACTGATACTGCTTCCAGGTGAGGACGAGAGAGCAGGGACGTCCGGTCTTGAGCATACCGGCAACGGCGAGGGCGCTGGTGCCGCACCATACGCTGTAGCCGAAGGAAGCTCCGGTGAAGTTCATGATGATGCGGATATCGTCCGGAGACTTCTTGAAGAAGTGGGCGAGGATCCTCTTGTCGCTGTACATATTCTGGGACTTGCTCTGAACGGTGATGTGGCCTTCGGAATCCATATATGCAAGCGCGCAGTCCGGCTCAAGGACAAGGTGCGGCTCACGCTGGGTGTATGCCGCGACGTCTGCGGTGTATTTGCAGGTGGGCATTACCTCTCTGGTGTCGGTTCCCTTGTGGAGCGGCAGCTCGAGATAGTGGTTCGGGATGCCCTCATGGATCTCCATGGCGCCGGGGGCAACGGCCTCGAGAGCGGTGTTGTAGACGGGCAGGAGCTCATACTCGACCTTGACCTTCTCGGCGGCCTCGCGGGCCTGTCTCTTCGTGGTGGCGACGATGCAGCCGAGTATATCGCCGTACTTGTAGACTTTCTTGTCGCTGATGACCGGCTGGTCTCTGCCCGGGTTCCTCGTACGCGGATACGGGATCGTGTACGGGAAGTAGTTATTCGGGATGTCCTCGGCGGTAACGATGTCTACGACGCCGGGCATCTTGAGAGCCTCGGAGAAGTCGATGCTGACGATGTTCGCGTGGCGGACGGTGGATGTGACGGCGGCCATGTGGAGCATGCCGGGCATCTTCATGGAGATGTCGTCTCCGTAGTCGGCAAGACCGGTGACCTTCGCCAGAGCCGCGGGACGCGGATAGTTCGTGCCGAGGATCTTTCCGTCTTCGGGAACCTTGTACTTAATGTCATCCATCGTCTTCTCGCCGCGCATGACTGCAGCGGCCTCCATGACGGAGTCGACGATCTGCTTGTAGCCTGTGCAGCGGCAGAGGTTGTTGTTCTTTGTGAACCAGTCGCGGACGTCCTGCCTCGTGGGGTTCGGGTTCTGATCGAGAAGGGCCTTGGCCGATACGATGAAGCCCGGGGTGCAGAAGCCGCACTGCAGTCCGTTGAAGGTGATGAATGCCTGCTGCAGCGGATGCAGATGATCGGGGGTGCCGATACCCTCGACAGTGACCACCGTGTCATAGTCCTTGACAGCGCTGATCTTCTTGACGCAGGCGCGGATGACCTTTCCGTTGTAGATAACGGAGCAGGCGCCGCAC
>JAFZSD010000037.1 GCA_017619535.1 Oscillospiraceae bacterium
CGTATCCTATTCCACACTTCTGCATGTAGCGGATTATCTTCTCGAACGCCTCGAGGTTGTCCAGCGGATCGCCGTCCATCTCGATGTAACTGATATGTCCGGCGTTCGTGAGCGCGTGGTAAGGAGCTTCGATGCGGATCTTGTCGAAAGCACTGATCGGATAGTAAACAGGCACATGGAAACTGTTGGTGTAGTAATCTCTGTCGGTGACTCCGGGTATCACGCCGAAACGCGCCTTGTCCATTTTTACGAAGCGTCCGGACAGGCCCTCCGCCGGCGTGGCGAGCAGTGAGAAGTTGAGATTGCGCTTCTTGCTCTCCTCATCGCAGCGGGCACGCATATGGCTGATGATATCGAGACCGAGGTTCTGCGCACGCTCATCCTCGCCGTGATGCGTGCCGATAAGGCACTTGAGCGTCTCGGCAAGGCCGATGAAACCGATGGACAGCGTTCCGTGCTTGAGCACTTCACGTACTTCGTCGTTCCATGAAAGCTTGTCGCTGTCGATCCAGACGCCCTGGCCCATGAGGAACGGATAGTTGTAGACGTGCTTGCGGCACTGGATCTCGAAACGCTCAAGGAGTTGGTCGACGACGAGATCCATCTTATGATCGAGGTCCTCGAAGAACCTGTTGATGTCGCCGCGGGCCTTGATAGCTATACGCGGAAGGTTTATGGAGGTGAAGGACAGGTTGCCGCGGCCGTTGCATATCTCCCGGGTGGGATCGTAGGTATTGCCGATGACTCTCGTGCGGCAGCCCATATATGCTATCTCCGTCTCGGGATGACCCGGCTTGTAATACTGGAGATTATACGGGGCGTCGATGAACGAGAAGTTCGGGAACAGGCGTTTCGCGGAGCAGCGGCAGGCCAGCTTGAACAGATCGTAATTCGGCTCTCCCGGGTTCAGGTTGACGCCGTCCTTTACTCTGAAAATCTGTATCGGGAATATGGGCGTCTCGCCGTGTCCCAGTCCGTCCTCGGTCGTGAGCATGACGTTCTTCATGACCATGCGCCCTTCGGGCGTCGTGTCCATACCGTAGTTGATGGAGGAGAAAGGCGTCTGCGCGCCGGCTCTGGAATGCATGGTGTTGAGGTTGTGGATGAAGGCTTCCATCGCCTGGAAAGTCGCCCTGTCAGTGTCCTTCGCCGCATAATGGGAGGCGAGACGCTGAGCCTTCTTCATGCCTTCCTCATCGCCGTATTTCTCGATGAGGATCGGAAGCTCGACTTCCTGATACTCCGCGTCGTGCTCAAGACGCGGGTAAAGGCCCGTCTTTTCCCTTATATCGGCGATCATCGCCTTTATATCGTCTTCGGGATCCTCGAGATCATACATGAGCATGAGAGCCTTGGCCAGATTCTGCCTGTACAGACGGATATAGGTCTTGCGCACGCCTTCGGCCATACCGTAGTCGAAGTTGACTATGCTCTGGCCGCCGTGCTGGTCATTCTGGTTTGACTGGATCGCGATGCATGCCAGCGCAGAGTACGAAGCGATATCGTTGGGCTCGCGGAGGGTGCCGTGGCCGGTGGAAAAGCCGTCTTTGAACAGCTTGATGATATCTATCTGCGTGCATGTGGTAGTGAGGGTCAGGAAGTCGAGATCGTGGATGTGGATATCGCCCTCCGAATGCGCCTTGGCGTGGTCGGGATTGAGCACGAACATATTGTAGAACTGCTTCGCGCCCTCGCTGCCGTATTTGAGCATGACGCCCATCGCCGTGTCGCCGTCTATGTTCGCGTTCTCGCGCTTTACGTCGGAGTCCTTTGCGTCGGCAAAGGTTATCTCCTCATACGTCTGCATGAGTCTGGTATTCATCTCGCGGCGGCGGGATCTCTGGTCGCGGTACAGTATGTACGCCTTGGCGGTCGTTACGAAACCGTTGTCCATGAGGACCTTTTCCACGACGTCCTGGATGTGCTCAACGTCTGGGATCTCGGAGCCCTCGACCTCGAGGATGGATATGACTTCCTGGGTAAGCGCCGACGCCGTATCGCCGCTGTTGGGCCTGTACGTCGCGTTGAACGCCTTTTCTATCGCGGACGCTATCTTCGTCTCGTCGAACGGAACGACTCTCCCGTCTCTCTTTCTAATGCTTGTCACTGACATTTTCCCACTCTCCCTGTGATGATCAAAGAACTGCCCGTTTTTAGTAAGATACACAATATATTGTGCCAATAATTCTGAGTGCGTAAATTATAATACAACTTATAGTCTGCTAAGTCAAGGGCGAAAATGGCCTCCGAGCCCCCAGTTTTCACATTTTTTATGCGGTTTTTTATTTCTGTTTTCATTATTCCATTTTCAGCGCTCAGGTGATAGAATGTCAGTGCAGTATTTCTGACCGAAGAGGTGGAAAAATGTATAACTACAGCCTTTCCTCACTCAAGCAGCAGGCTAAGAACACGATGAAGACGACGAAGCCCAGTGTCTTCCTCGTCACGCTCGTATACTTTATAATAATCGCCATCCTGTCGAATCTCACCGCCCGTCTGAGCGGCATGGACAAACTGTACAGTGAGATGTACCAGTACATCGCCAGCGGCGAGACCCTCGACTATTTCGAGTTCATATCCCAGCACATGCCGAACATCGGGGCCTTCGCCGGACTGCTGATCCTCCTGATCTCTCTGATGAACGCGATGCTGTCCGCCGGCTATATGGGCTACTGCCTCAAGGTCAGCCGGGGAGAACAGACGCGTTATATGGATATCTTCCGCAGCTTTGACACCGTCCATTTCGGCAAAGCGCTGGGGATCGTGATACTCATGTCCATATACGTGTTCCTGTGGTCGCTTCTCCTGGTGATACCCGGCATAATCGCGGCCTACAGATACAGCCAGTCGTTCTACATCATGTACGACCACCCCGATTATTCCGTCACAAAGTGTCTGCGAGAGTCTTCCCGAATCATGAAAGGCTGGAAGTGGAAGCTCTTCATACTCGAGCTTTCATTCATCGGATGGAACATCCTGAACGGCCTGCTCGCCGCGTTCATCGGCGTCGGCTTCCTCGACATATTCATCCAGCCCTTCTTCGGCATAACAAAAGCGAATTTCTATAACCTTATCACCGGCGGCGTTCAGAACGACGCCCCGCCGGTCTGGGAGAACTACTGATGACAGCCAAAGCAATAATAATGACCGCCGTCGTGGCGGTGATCGTTGCCGCCGCCGTGATCGCAGCCCTGGTCTTATATGTCCGCACTCACAAACGCTGCGGCTACAGGCCCTGCGGCGGCGACTGCGAAAGCTGCGGCAGAGAATGCTCCAACGAAAAGAAATAAAAATGACGTAAAAATCTCCCGTCCGGGACCGATGTCATATCGTTTCCGGACGGGAGTCCTTTTTGTCACATCAACGGAAGGCTATTTAACGACGACGTTCTCATCGCCGAGCATCTCCTTCAGTTCGGCTACCAGCGCATCGTGGATCACACACCGCGCGCCGCGCCGCTTTTTCGTATCCTCGAAATACAGCACCATCTGCTCGTTACCCGGGAACATCACGAGGATGAGCTTGATCCGTTCGCAGGCAGGATCGTTCTCGCTCTTAAGACGGACGTAGAGCTTCCGCTCCGTCTTCTGAGGCGCCGGTCTTTCGGCGGAGTGATCGTCATCTGCGGTATTGTCGAAATCCGTGATCGGTCTTATCGTATCAACGACCAGCTGCGGTTCCTTCTCGTCCCTGGCGGACAGCCTTCCGGTCACCACTACCGGCAGATTGTCGCGGACATAGGCTCCTCCGGTATCCAGCGCCCGCTGGAAGGCAAGGAGCTCCATGCTCCCGGTGCCGTCCTCCAGGGTAATATATGCCATCAGACTGTTGTTCTTAGTGGTCTTTGTCTTGACGGCCGAGATGACGCCGGCTAGGGTGACCAGCTGGTCGTCCCTGAACTCGGTGTTTCCGTCCTCCTGCGCAAAGTCTTCGATTATCGGCCCGATCGGTACCGCTCCGGCTTTCTTTGCGGCGGCGCGGTAGTGATCCATGGGATGACCGCTGAGATACAGGCCTGTTACCTCGTGCTCCATAGCCATGAGATCCTGTCCGGAGAATTCAGGGATATCCGGCAGAGCGATCTTGCTGCTATGCGCCCTCTCTCCGTCTTCCTGCATGCCGAACAGGTCCAGCTGGCCTTCGACGTTCTTTCGGCGGCTATCCGCTATGCTGTCGAGAACTGTTCCGCACACCGCCATCAGCTGGCTCCGCCGCGCTCCCAGGCTGTCGAAGCCTCCGCACTTTATGAGGCTCTCCACCGCCCGCCTGTTGAGGTCCGCGCCGTGCATACGTGTGCAGAAATCCTCAAAGTCAGTGAACCGGCCGTTTGCGGCCCGCTCTTCCATTACGTTGCGGATGAATCCGCGGCCGATGCCCTTGACTGCAACCAGACCGTAACGAATATCGTTCCCCGACACGGAGAACATGTCGTCCGATTCGTTGACGTCCGGCGGCAGCAGCCTGATGTTCATCTCCCGGCACTCCTCGGTGTACTCGGAGACCTTTTCCGGCAGATCAAGCACGCTGCTCATAAGAGCAGCCATGTACTCGCGGGGGTAATGACACTTAAGATACGCCGTCTGATAAGTTATCATCGCGTATGAAACGGCGTGAGCCTTGTTGAACGCGTAGTTGGCAAAGTCAAGTATCTCGTCATAGATGCTGCCCGCTACGTCTCGCGGCACTCCGTTCTTCACCGCTCCGATTATTCCCCGCTCGGGATCTCCGTCAATGAACGCCTGACGCTCCCGCACGATCTCCGCCTGCTTCTTCTTCGACATGGCGCGGCGTATCATGTCCGCCTGGCCTAGAGAGAACCCGGCCAGACGGCGGAATATCTCTATGACCTGCTCCTGATACACTATGCACCCGTATGTGACTTCAAGGATCGGCTTGAGGAGAGGATGTTTGTAGGTTATCTTCGACGGATTCTTGTTGTTCTCGAGAAAACGCGGTATGGAATCTATCGGGCCGGGACGGTAGAGAGCGATTATAGCGGTTATGTCCTCTATGCTCTTCGGGCCAAGGCCGGAACACACCGCCGTTATGCCGGCAGATTCCAGCTGGAACACTCCGGCCGTCTTCCCCGCCGAGAGCATGGCGTATGTCTCCCTGTCATCGTCGGGTATCTTCCTTATGTCGAAATCGGGTTCCCTCCGCCGTATCTCCCTGACCGCGTCGTCGATAACGGTCAGGTTCCTGAGGCCGAGAAAGTCCATTTTCAGAAGACCCAGCTCCTCAAGAGTAGTCATCACGTACTGGGTCGCTATCGAATCGTCTTTTTTGGACAGTGTCAGCGGCACGTAGTCACAGACCGGTCTTTTCGTTATAACGACGCCGGCGGCGTGCGTACCGGAGTCCTTGGGCATATCTTCGAGCGCTGCGGCCGTATCGACGACTTTCTTGATGCGCTCGTCGCCGTCGTACATGTCGCGCAGCTGTTTCGACGTTTCAAGTGCCTTTGCTATCGTCATCTTGAGCTCGTTGGGCACGGCTCTGGCAAGTTCGTTCTCCTCGGCAAACGTCAGAGACAGCACCTTCGACACGCTGCGGATGGCATTCTTCGCCTTCAGTGTGTTGAATGTCACTATCTGCGCGACGTGGTCCTCTCCGTATTTGCGCTTTACATAGTCTATGACTTCTCCGCGTCTGCGCTCGCAGAAGTCCATATCTATATCCGGCATGCTCACGCGCTCCGGATTGAGGAATCTTTCAAAATAAAGGCTGTATTTGATCGGGTCTATATCCGTTATGCCGAGACAGTAGGAAACGACGCTGCCCGCGGCGGATCCGCGCCCTGGTCCGACGGGTATCTTCTGGCTCTTGGCGAATGCGACGAAATCGGAGACGATCAGGAAATAGTCCGTAAACCCCATGCGCTCTATCATTTCGAGCTCATATTCGAGCTGTTCTCTTACATCCTCCCTGCCGCTTCCGTATCTCTTTTCAAACCCGGCAAGACAGAGTTTCCTCAGGTAGTCGGCGCTGTTTTCCCCGTCCGGTACGGTGAACTCGGGCAGATGGTAATGACCGAATTCGAATTCCAGTTCGCATAGATCGGCTATGCGCGCCGTGTTGTCCGCAGCTTCGGGACAATCCGGGAAGAGCGCGCGCATGTCGTTTTCGGATTTCAGGAAGAACTCGTCCGTTTCGAAGCGCATGCGATCCGTGTCTTCGATCTTTTTCCCTGTCTGGATGCACATTAGCACGTCCTGCGCGTATGCGTCGCTGCGCTTCAGATAGTGAACGTCGTTCGTAACGACCACCGGTATCTCCGTCTCCTCATGGATGCGGAGGATCCCTCTGTTAACTTCCTTCTGTTCTGGTATGCCGTGATCCTGCAGCTCAAGATAAAAACCGTCGTCGCCGAATATCTCACTCAGTTCCAGCGCCTTGTTTTTCGCCGCGGTATAGTCTCCCGCCGATAGGAGTCTCGGTATCTCGCCGGCTAGGCACGCCGACAGACAGATCAGTCCCTCCGAATGCGCACGCAGCAGTTCCATGTCTATGCGCGGCTTTATATAGAACCCTTCCGTGAAAGCGCGGCTCACGAGCTGGCAGAGGTTCCTGTACCCGGTCTCGTTCCTGCAGAGGAGCACCATGTGGTAGCGCACGGAATCCAGGTCATGATCCTTGTCGAACCGCGAACGCGGCGCGACGTACACCTCGCAGCCGATTATCGGCTTGATCCCGGCGGCCTTAGCCTCTTTATAAAAGTTCACAGCGCCGTACATGACTCCGTGGTCCGTGACCGCGAGCGCCGTCTGTCCAAGTTCCGAGGCGCGCCTGACGAGTTCCCTTATCCTGCAGGCACCGTCGAGCAGGCTGTATTCGCTGTGGACATGCAGATGGACAAATGCCATTTCCGTTCTCCTTCCTCCGGGCACGGGGCCCGTTCCTGCGCAGCCTCCCTGCGGGCCGTTCCGGACGCATCCCCGTACAAGGATATTATACCTGTCCGGGAAGCTGTTTTCAACCGATACGCATCTTCCGGGCCCGTAATATACCGCCATTCCGGAATGGACTTTCAGGTCATCTCCGCAACAGAGCCAATTGGGTGTTGTATTAGCGCGCTAATGTGGTATTATAGTAAAGTAATACATAGATATGGCCCCTGTGTTTTCGAGTATGAACGGAAGTCGGTACCGGTTTCGGTACACATGGGCCGGAAACGAGGTCAAGAATGAAAAAGACAATATCCATAATCCTAATACTGGTCCTCTGTCTCGCTCTCCTCACCGCCTGCGGAGACAAGGAAGCGAAGGTGACCGGCGTCAGTTATACGCCCGTGTCCACCATGGCAGACGCGCTCCTTGAAGTCAAATCCGGGACTGCGACCTGCGCCGTAGTCGACTACGTCATGGCCAGATCCATGGTCGGCGAAGGCACCGACTATTCGGATCTGATGATCCTCGAGGGCGTAGATCTTGCCGCCGAGGAATACGCTATCGGCTTCCGCAACGGCAGCACCGCGGTCGACAAGATCAATGAGGCGATAGACGCTCTTGCCGCCGACGGCACTCTTGCCAGGATCGCGGAGAAGTACGACCAGACTTATGCACTCATCGCTGACCCCGTGCCCTCCCCCGAGTCCGGAACATCCGATGACGACGACTGGGCCTATATACAGAGCAAGGGTTCTCTGGTAATCGGCATCACCGAGTACGCGCCGATGAACTACTATGACGACGACGGCACTCTGATCGGTTTCGACACGGAGTTTGCGCAGGCTGTATGCGACTATCTAGGCATAAAGGCGGAGTTCACCGTCATAGAGTGGGAGACCAAAGAGATCGAGCTCAGCTCCAAGACCATCGACTGCATCTGGAACGGCCTGACGGTCGACACAGAGCGTATGGAGAACATGGACTTCTCCTCCTCCTACATGGTCAATAAGCAGTGCCTGGTCGTAAAGAACGCCGCGTTCGTGGCGGAGGCCGGTTCCGCGGGCGAAGGCGTCGTAACTGACGTCATGCACATCAAGTGATCCCGCATATATCGTTTTAATACTACCGGTACGGCAGGGGCTGTTCCCCTGCCGTACTGCGGTGAAAGTGGAGATTACATATGCTTGTGACTGTGACCCTCACCCTGCTCAAGGGCTTCGGCACGACGTGCGCCATATTTATCATCACGCTCGTCTGCTCCCTTCCGCTCGGGCTCATCATCGCCTTCGGCGCCATGAGCCGCTTCAAGCCGCTCAAATGGCTCATCAAGACAGTCGTATGGATCATACGCGGCACTCCGCTGATGCTCCAGGTGATCATCGTCTTCTACGGTCCCGGCCTCATTTTCGGCTGGGACGCTCTGGAACGAATGACAGCGGTGCTCATCGCGTTCGTTATAAACTATTCCTGCTACTTCTCCGAGATCTTCCGCGGAGGCATCGAGGGCATACCCCGCGGCCAGTATGAGGCCGGCCAGGTCCTCGGCATGACCAAAAGGCAGATATTCTTCAAGATCATCCTCCTCCAGGTCGTAAAACGCATCGTGCCTCCGATGTCCAATGAGATCATCACTCTTGTCAAGGACACCTCCCTTGCCAGGATCATCGCGGTTCGCGAGATCATAAAGGAGGCGGAGACCTATATAGCGGTCAAGTCTCTCATATGGCCGCTGTTCTACGCCGGGGCCTTCTATCTCGTATTCTGCGGTCTGCTGACGCTTCTTTTCGGATGGATAGAAAAGCGTCTGAGCTATTTCGTATAAGGGGGCGCATCTGATGAGTATTCTTGAGGTCAGCGGGATCAGCAAGCATTTCGGTCAGACAGAAGTTCTGAACAGCATCGACTTCACCCTTGAAAAGGGGCAGGCCCTCGCTATCATAGGCCCCTCCGGCAGCGGCAAGACTACGCTCCTGCGCTGCCTCACATATCTTGAGACTCCCGACAGCGGAAAAATAAGCGTGAACGGAGAGGTCATTTTCGACGCGGACGATCCGTCTCAGCTGTCGGAGGAGAAAAAGAGACTAAACCGGCTCCATTTCGGGCTCGTTTTCCAGTCGTTCAATCTGTTCCCGCAGTATACTGCGCTCCAGAACGTTACGCTTGCCGGAGAGCTTCTCGCTAAGGAACGCCCTGACTACAAGCAGAATAAGAAAGAGATCCTCGCGGATATACGCAGAAATGCCGAGGATATCCTGGCCAGCGTAGGACTGTCTGACAGGCTCGGCAGCTATCCCCACCAGCTCTCGGGCGGCCAGCAGCAGCGCGTCGCGATCGCCCGCGCTCTCGCTCTTAAACCCGACATCCTCTGCTTCGACGAACCGACGAGCGCTCTCGACCCCGAGCTCACCGGCGAAGTGCTGAAGGTCATCCGCGGACTCGCCGAGAGAAACACCACCATGGTCATAGTGACCCACGAGATGCAGTTTGCCCGCGACGTCGCGGACAACATCCTGTTCATGGCGGACGGCGTAGTCGTCGAGTACGGTCCGCCCGAAGAGGTCTTCGGGAATCCCAAAGAGGACCGCACGAAGCAGTTCCTCGAACGCTACAGCAGCTGACAAACAAACTGAATAAAAGAAAACCGCGGCGGTTCAGGTCTGTCTTGTCCTGAGCTGCCGCGGTTATTTGTCTGCTTCGTTTCAGTCGACGGTCTTTGCCGCCTTTCTCTGGAAGAACTTCACTATCTCGACTATCGGGATGACGCATACCGCGAGCCCGATAGCCGCAGCATACTGGGACACCGTGAGCTGTGCGAATCCGAATGCGTTCGCGAGGAACGGCACGAGCACGACCGCCGCGGTGCAAACGAAGCTCACCGCACCGGCAAAGATCAGCATCCTGTTGACGTTGCCTATCGTGAACGTGCTGCCGCGCTGCGACCGCATGTTGAAGCTGTGGAACACCTCGGCCATGCTCATGGTGATGAACGCCACCGTCGTGCCGACTATCGAGTTCGTTATCTCGAACGCGCCGGTCTCCATGTAATGTCCGATAAAGAATGCAGCTATGGTGAGCAGCGCCACCAGGCACCCCTGATACAGTATGTCGACGCCCATGCCTCCGGCAAAGATGCCGTCTTTCGGATCGCGGGGACTTCGGTTCATGACGTTCCGCTCCGCTTTCTCCATGCCGAGCGCGAGCGCCGGGAATGTGTCGGTGATAAGGTTTATCCAGAGGAGATGCACGGGTCCGAGTATCGTGAATCCCAGCATCGTTGCCGCAAAGATCGCCAGGACCTCGCTCATGTTGGATCCGAGCAGGAACTGGATGGCCTTGCGGATGTTGTCGTAGATCCTGCGGCCCTCTTCTACAGCGCTGACTATCGTGGCGAAGTTGTCGTCCGCCAGGACCATGTCCGCGACGTTCTTCGTAACGTCGGTACCGGTTATGCCCATTCCCACGCCGATGTCGGCGGCCTTGATCGACGGCGCGTCGTTCAC
>JAFZSD010000038.1 GCA_017619535.1 Oscillospiraceae bacterium
AGAGCTCGTCGCCGAGGAACATGGACACTATCGCAGGGGGCGCTTCAGCCATACCGAGGCGGTGGTCGTTGCCGGCCGAGGCCACGGAGACCCGCAGGAGCGCCTGATAGTCGTCCACGGCCTGTATCACGGCGCAGAGGAACAGCAGGAACTGAGCGTTCTCGTGGGGCGTATCGCCGGGGGCGAAGAGGTTCACGCCAGTGTTTGTCTGTATCGACCAGTTGTTGTGCTTGCCGCTGCCGTTCACGCCTTTGAACGGTTTTTCGTGCAGCAGGCAGACCATGCCGTTCTTCCTTGCGACCTGCTGCATGATCTCCATCGTGAGCTGGTTGTGGTCTGTAGCTATGTTCGTGGTCTCGAAGATGGGCGCAAGCTCATGCTGCGCGGGGGCCGCCTCGTTGTGCTCGGTCTTTGCCAGAACCCCGAGCTTCCAGAGCTCCTCGTCCAGCTCCGCCATGTAGGCGGACACTTTCGGCTTTATCGTGCCGAAATAGTGGTCGTCCAGTTCCTGCCCTTTCGGGGGACGGGCGCCGAAGAGCGTGCGGCCGGTATAGACGAGATCCTTTCTGCGGTTGAAGAGCTCCTTGCTGACGAGGAAGTACTCCTGCTCCGGGCCGGCGGTAGTCTTTACGGACGTCACGGACTCGTTGCCGAAGAGCCGCAGGACGCGCATGGCCTGTTTGTTCAGGGCTTCCATAGAACGGAGGAGCGGGGTCTTCTTGTCCAGGGCCTCGCCTCCATAGGAACAGAACGCCGTGGGTATGTACAGCGTGTTGTTCTTGATGAACGCGCATGAGGTCGGATCCCACGCCGTGTAGCCCCTCGCCTCGAACGTGGCCCGAAGGCCTCCGGAGGGGAAACTGGATGCGTCGGACTCTCCCTTGAACAGCTCAGAACCGGAGAACTCCATAATGATCTTTCCGGAGCCTGCATTGGCGATGAAGCTGTCATGCTTCTCCGCTGTCACTCCGGTCATAGGCTGGAACCAGTGGGTAAAATGGGTCGCTCCCTTCTCGATCGCCCAGTCCTTCATGGCCGCGGCGATCACGTTCGCGACCTCGATGTTCGGACGCTTCCCGCTGCGGCTCGCCTCTTTGAGGGCGTCGTACACCTCCGCGGGAAGGCGTTCTCTCATAACAGCGTCGTTGAACACCATGCTGCCGAAGATTTTTTCAAGATCAGCCATAAAAACCATCCGTTCCGCACCGCATGCGGTGCAATTAAATATCTGCAGACGTCAGATCAGTTTGTTGACCAGCGGGATGCGCGTGAGCACGAAGGACACGACAAGACCCGCGGCAAAGACGAGTACTTCATATACGAGGACCGCCGGGATCGGCGTTATCGCCGAAGCCATCGAATCGTATACCGGTTCAAAGAGAGCGATGAACAGATCCGAAAGAAGGAATATACCGAAGGTGCACCGGCCAAGGAGCGCCAGGGCGCGGCTCTCTCCCTCCTGGCGGCGGTCTTTCCCGGATATGTACTTCGCTATATAGAACACGCTCATCGAGGCAAGGACTATCGTGATCAGGAACCTGTCGTCGAAGAACAGATACCACTCTTCGCCTCTTCGGTATTCAGCCAGCGTGAGGAGCACGGAGAGCGCCGTCATTACGATAAGACCGATCACCGACCAGGTGAGAAGACGTTTTTCGCAGCCCAGCTTCCTGTGGATGTAGTTGCCTGCGAACAGCAGGCCGAGATACACGCTGAAGACCGGAAGCTTAAACGCCGTGTTGTATTCCAGCGCCGGGATATAGTGGATAAGTATGGGCATCGCTCCGAGAAACACGAACGACCAGAAGAAGATATACTTGTAATCGGCCGTCTTGAGCCCCTTCGCAAGGCGCTGGAGCACCGGCATCATGATCAGGATCGCAGCATAGAGGTACAGATACCAGTACGCGTTCGTTATCCCGTTCCTGTAGGTGTCGCGCAGATACTCCCGGATGTCGAACACCCGTTCGCCCCGGAGATATCCGAAAACGAAATACACGGCCGAGAAAACTATGATGACGATCACGATGCGGAGAACGCGCCTGAGCGTCTTGCCGTAGGTGTCGCTCTTGGGCAGCAGGACCGCTCCCGTTATCATGAGGAATACTGGCACCGCCGTCTTCGAAAGGAAGAACCATGAAAGGGCCGCATACCACTCGAAGGACGGCTCCCGGGCGAGGAACACCCTGCCGCAGGTGTGGTTCACTATCACGAAGAAGCACGCGATGACGCGAAGCGCGTCCAGATAGCCGCTTCTCTTCTTCAGTTCCTCCGGCATGTCCTCACCACCGTCCGGCTGTCGGCGCCTTTACTTGCTGATTAATTAAGTTATTATAACATAAACTTGTCTGTCTGTACAGTGTCGCGTCAGAAACGGGCTGTCACGCGGTCAGATCCCCGGCTGCGGGGAACGTTCTTCCCCGGAAAACGTCTTAACAGGCGGATGGCCGGGGCGTCTCATCCCGTGACCGCCGCTTTTTCCTCTTGTAGGCGCACCCGGGAATAATGTATAATCGACGCGTGAAACAACCTGAAAGGCATGGTCGATGTCAGATGACCGAAACTTCCGGAAAAAACAAGACTCTCCGCACGATCCTCTGCGTGCTCCCGGCGGCGGCCGCCGCCGCTTTGGTCGCGGTCTTTTACGCGATGCGTTCCGACACCGCCTTCATGACCGCGGCCAGCGAGAACTTTTCGCGGCCGTTCAGGGACTTCGCCGCCCGGATCACCCAGTACGTGCCTTTCTCCCTGATGGAGCTCTGTTACGCACTGCTCATACTCTGGGCGCTCTATTTCATCATCCGTACCACCGCGGGCTTCGCATCGAAAAAAAGACCCCCGAACGAAAAACCGGCCTATCTGGCAAAGCGCATACTGCTCCTCGTCACCGTCGCTCTCGTGATCTGGGCAGGTGCCTGCTGGATGTGGTTCACCGGATACTACTCACCCGGACTCGCGGACAGGAGCGGGCTCGAGAACCGCGCCGTCGCGCCGGAGGAACTCGCTGCAGTGACCGAGTTCTTCGTGGACAGGGCGTGTATTATGTCAACCGAAGTCGAACGTGACGAAGACGGCCATTTCAGCGAGAGCTACGGGAACTATTCCAGGATGATAGATCCGGTCTACGACAACATATCCGGGATGCTCCCCGCTCTTGAAGGCAAAAACTACAGGCCGAAATCCATGCTGTCGTCGAAGCTCATGAGCAGGCTGGGCTTCACCGGCTTCTACTTCGCACTGACCGGAGAGACCAATATAAACACAGACTCGCCCGCCTGTCTTCTCCCCTCCACCATCGCCCATGAGGCGGCTCACCAGCGCGGCGTCCTGTCCGAGGACGAGGCGAATTTTGCGGCGATAGCTGCGTGCATCACATGCGACGATCCGGTATACAAATACTCCGGCTACCTTATGGGAACTATCCATCTCATGAACGCGCTGCTGACCGTCTCGACGCCTACCTGGCAGGAACTGTACGGACGCTTCACAGACGAGATGAAGACTGACTGGGCGGACAACAGCGCTTACTGGGCTGTAAAGAAGACGAAGGTCACCGAGATCTCCGAGGATATATACGACGGTTATCTGAAAGCCAACTCCCAGGAACTCGGCATCCAGTCCTACGGCGCGTGCGTCGACCTGCTGGTGGACTGGCTCATCGTAAAAGAATGACAGAAAAACACACGGCCGCGGGAAATTCGTCCTGCGGCCGTTAACGATCTGATGTTCGGAGGGCCGGAGGGCCCTCCTTTCTGTTACTCTATGTATCCGTACGTATCACGAGTTTTCGCTTCCTCCACAGACCGGTGCCGTAGTAGACGCCCCCCACGAGCATGTAGGAAAAGCTCGCTATGGCGCTGCTGAGCCAGAAGCCCATGATGCCCATGCCCAGCACGTTGCCGAGCAGGATCGCAAATCCGATACGTAGGACGATGGCGTCCAGCATCGAAGTTGCGAAACAGAGGGAAGCGAACCCCTGCCCGTTCAACAGCGCTATGAACGGCGCCCGCGCCGCACAGCTTATGAACGACACGACTGCTATGATCTTGAATTTGTGCGCCAGCGCGAGTATCTCCGGGTCGTCGTTGAATACGCTGAATATCTCTTCCGGGTACATCAGCATCAGCACCGATAGGATCACCACGAAGATCAGGCTAACGTAGAAGATCACCCACATCACCTGCGACACGCGCTTGAGCTTGCCCGCGGCGTAGTTCTGGCCGATCATTGCGGCGCCCGCCGTGTTCATACCGGTCGTGACGACGTTCGCGATGGTAATGAGTTTGTTGCCGACGCCCGTTACAGCGGCCGCCGCAACACCGTATGCGTTCACGAAAGCGTTCACGACTATGCCGGAGATGTTGATCGCGCAGCTCTGGAGCACCATGGGGATGCCCAGTTTTATGACCTGCTTCAGCGTCTCCTTTTCCGGCACGAAGCTCTTTGCCTTGAAGTCGAAGCCGAAGGCCTCTTTCCTGCGGTAGAGATATATGACCGCCCATATGAAACACACGACCTGTCCGATCACGGTCGCGAGGGCGGCGCCTATGACGTCCATCTTCAGAAGCGCTACGAAAACCACGTCCAGCACGAGATTGATGACGGTCGCGATTATAACGAACATGAAAGGCGTCTTCGAATCGCCCATGCCTCGGAGCACCGAGCTCGCCACGTTGTAGCCGTACACCGGGATCATACCGAGGAAACATATGAACGTATACTGCTGAGCCTGCCTTCTCGCCTCGGGCGGCACGTTCATCCAGTCCAGGAACGTGTTGCCGAAGATGACGCCTACGACCGTGACCAGAAGGCCTATGAACAGTACGAAAGACGCATAGGTGCCGATGACGGTGTTCAGGGCTTCGGTATTCTTTTTTCCCACGTGCTGCGCGGTCATTACCTGCCCCACGGCGGTGAGCCCGATGCATATAAACGTGAACAGGTGCATCAGGTCGCCTCCAACCGATACGGCGGAGAGGGCGACGTTGCTGACGAACCGGCCGATAACGGCCATGTCCACCAGACTGTAAAACGTCTGAAGGAGGTTGGACAGCATATACGGCGTCGCAAAGACTATGAGCTGCTTTGCGACGCGTCCCTCCGTCAGATCGCGGATCATCGTCTTCTTTTTCAAAACAGAAACACGCTCCGGACAATAACGTTTTTGATATAGCTAATAGTAATACTTTTCCGACAGATTCGCAAGAAATACTTTGCCGCGTCCTGCGTTACCGGCAAGTTAGACTTGGCTTTTTTCGCGCGAACTGGTATCATTAAGTTATAAACAACAAAAGATTTGAGGTGCCCGATATGAAAGAGTTTCTCATAACCGGCAGGACCCTTCCCGAGGCGTACCACGGAGCGCTGGTGGCGCTCCACGATCACGGCGAGATAACGCCCTGCGCGGACTACAACACCACGCAGAAGGAAGTCTCAATGACCTATTCCGTTGAAGAACCTCTGGCCGAACCGCTCATCAGCAGGCTGTTCATCGGCGGTTTCCGTGAACTCGAACAGTACCGGCAGGAGATGCTGGACGGCATACTCGATTTTGAGATCGACAGGGGCAACTGGGAGTACACCTATCACTCCCGCATGGCGGAGCAGCTCCCCTTCATCATCCGGGATCTTAAGCGCAACCCCTCCTCCCGCCGCGCCGTCATAGACATCCGCGACTGGCGCCACGACTCCATGGAGGGCAACGACAGCCCCGCCTGCCTGCAGCATATCCAGTATTTCATCCGTGACGGGAAACTGTACTGCAAAGTGCTCTTCCGCTCCAACGACGCCTGCAAGGCGACTTTCATGAACGCATTCGCCCTCATAATGCTTCAGAAGCGCATCGCCGACGAACTGGGCGTCGGGATGGGCACCTATACCCACCGCGCCAACAGCTTCCACTGCTATGAGAGGGATTTCGCGATGCTGGAGGGTTATGTAAACCGCATCAAGAACGCGGAAGACCTCGACGACATCACTTACGAGTATGAAGACAACTGGGACGCCCTCATGGAATCCGCCCGTCCCGATATAGCAAAAATGGTCGAGGAGCTCAAGAGCCACTGAAGGAGCACGCGCATATGAATAAGGATCCCATGTCATTCTCTCTCGACCTCTTCTCCTGCAAGGGCAGGGTCGTCATGATAACAGGCGCCAACAAGGGACTCGGCATGGTCTATGCCATCGCCCTTGCCAAGGCCGGCGCGGACGTTTTCATCCCTTTCCGCAGCGGCGACGTAAGCGAGGTCAGAACGGCAGTTGAACAGTGCGGACAGCGGGCTTATTTCCTGCAGGGCGATCTGACCGACCCGGACTACCGCCGGCGCTGCGTAGACGAATGTCTGGAGCAGTTCGGCCGCATCGACGTGCTCATCAACAACGCGGGCACGAACTTTGCCGCTCCGCTGCCGGATTTCCCTGATGAGAAGTGGAAAACTGTCGTGGACGTCCAGCTCGAGGCCGTCCACTACCTCAGTCGTCTCGTCGTGCCGGTCATGATAAAACAGGGCGGCGGAAAGATAATCAACGTAGCCTCCGCTCTCTCCTTCTCCGCCGACCCGAACGCTACGGCCTACACCGTCGCCAAGCACGGAATCATAGGCATGACGCGCTCCTATGCCGCCGAGCTCGGAAAGTACAATATCAGCTGCAACGCAATAGCGCCCGGCTTCTTCGAAACAAAGCTGACCGGCATGATCCGCGAGCTGAATCCCGCTCTCTACGAAAAGGTATGCGACCGCGCCACCTTCTCCCCCGCCGGACGCGGCTGGGGCGACGCCTTCGACCTCATGGGCACGATCGTGTTTCTCAGCAGCCCCGCCTCCGACTACATAAACGGCGAAGTTATCGTCGTAGACGGCGGCTTCAAGGCCACAATGGCGTAAAAACAGAAAAAAGGCACAAAGAAAAGGGCCGGCCCTTCGCTCTGAAGGGCCGGCCTTGTTTTCCGTATATTGCCGTACGGTGCGTCAGAAGAGATACTCTATCTGCCCGAACATATCTCCTCCGTCAACGACGGAACCGCGAAGAGGCGGAGTGCCGGTCTCCGGCGGATACGTAAGCGAAGTGGCAACGTGGGCGGCGTCTCCGTCGGGGACGTAGAGCCACAGTTCCGTATACGTGTTGTATGCGCCGGTCGCCGGCGTCGTAGTGCCGACGTAGACGTAGTCCGAGCGCGACTGGTACCAGACGTGGCGCAGCAGCAGGCAGTCTGCCTTGCGCCAGTCGAGCGTGCGGCGCGATGCAGGCAGCAGATTGTAGAGATCGTACATTATCAGTCCGTTCTCATCTATCGGTATGATGAGTCCGACGCCTGACAGAAGCTCAGAAGCCGACGCGCCGGTCTCCTCGAGAGTCTCCGGCAGGAGCTCCTTCGTGCCGTCCGTCAGTGGAGTCAGGGTAAATGCGTATTCGCCGACAGTTTCCACGCCGTTCGGGATCTCAAAGTCTTTCAGCGACGTGCATCCGTAAAAAGCATTGCGTCCGATACGCGTCACGGAATCGGGTATACTGACGCTTTCGAGAGATGAACAGCTCTCGAACATGAATGCCCCGATCTCGTCGATCCCGTCCGGCAGCGATATCTCCTTAAGGGCGGAGCAGTTGCGGAAAACGCTGATGTCGAGCTCCGTGAGGCATGCGGGAAGCTCGACGCTCTCAAGCCTCACACATTCGTCAAATGCCGCCTGCCCTAGCGACGTGACTCCCGGCATCGTGATGTTCTTAAGGTTCTCGCAGTCCCAGAACGCGCACTCTCCTACGGTCTTTACACTGGCTGCAAGTTCCGCCAGGACGAGGTCGTGGCTGTCGTCGAAGGCATACTCGGGAACATTGGTAACTCCCTCCTCGACGTATACGGCGTGGACGGGCGTTTCAAAGACCGTCTCCCAAGGCGCCAACTTGTACCAGAGGGTGTTTTCCAGATCTTCCCCTGCCTCCGACTGGTATTCCTCAAGAAGCGTATCCTCC
>JAFZSD010000039.1 GCA_017619535.1 Oscillospiraceae bacterium
CGAGCTCGTAGCCGAGGAATGGGGCGGCGACACCATCGTATGCCCGATCTCCGCCAAGACCGGCGAAGGCATCGATCATCTTCTGGAGATGGTCGCGCTGACCGCAGAGATGGCCGAACTCAAGGCCAATCCCAACCGTGCGGCAAAGGGCGCCGTCATCGAGGCCCGTCTCGACAAGGGCCGCGGCCCGATAATGACCGTACTCGTGCAGAACGGCACTCTCCGCACAGGCGACATCATCATCGCCGGCACGTCCGTAGGCCGCGTCCGCGTGATGACGAACGACCGCGGCGAGAAAGTCGACGAGGCAGGTCCCTCCGTCCCCGTTGAGATCACCGGCATGTCCGAGGTCCCCGATGCCGGCGACACCTTCAACGTAGTCTCCGACGAGCGCATGGCCCGCGAACTGGTTGAGCAGCGCAAGGACGAGAAGAAGAACGCTTCCGCCTCCACTGTCAAGGTCTCTCTTGAGGATCTGTTCTCCCGCATCAAGCAGGGCGAACTCAAGGATCTCAATATCATCGTCAAAGCAGACGTTCAGGGCTCCGCGGAGGCTATCAAGCAGTCTCTTGAAAAGCTCTCAAACGACGAGGTCCGCGTAAAGGTCATCCATTCCGGCGTCGGCGCCATCAACGAATCCGACGTCATGCTCGCCGCCACCAGCGGCGCCATAATAGTCGGCTTCAACGTGCGTCCCGACAACGCCGCCCGCGACAACGCCGCTAGGAGCAACGTCGATATCCGCATGTACCGCGTCATCTACGACTGCATAAACGAGATCGAAGCGGCTATGAAGGGCATGCTCGCCCCGAAGTTCAGGGAAGCGCTCATCGGCCACGCCGAGGTCCGCCAGGTCTACAAAGTCTCCCATGTGGGCACCGTCTGCGGCTGCTATGTGCAGGACGGCAAGATCACCCGCGGCTGCCAGGTGCGTCTCGTCCGTGACGGCATCGTCATCCACGAAGGCGATCTCGCCTCGCTCCGCCGTTTCAAGGACGACGTCAAGGAAGTCCAGAGCGGCTACGAATGCGGCCTCTCCATCGAGAAGTACAACGACATCAAGGAAGGCGACATCGTCGAAGCCTTCGTCATGGAACAGATCATCGAGTGACCGGCTGAATAACAAAGATTACCGGAGTTGTTTACAATGGCTTCAAATAAACTGCAGAGAACAAACGAAGATATACAGCGCGTCCTTTCGGATCTGCTCCGAAGCATAAAGGATCCGCGCGTCAATCAGGGGCTCGTGAGCATCACTGGCGTCGAGACCACCGGCGATCTACGCTGGTGCAAGGTATACCTCAGCGTTCTTGGCCTGTCGAACGAAAAGGAACTCATGAAAGGCCTGAAGTCCGCCTCCGGCTGGCTAAGGCGCGAGCTGTCCCACTCCCTTTCGCTTCGCTATACGCCGGAACTGGTATTCCAGCTCGACAGATCGATCGAGACCGGAGCCCACATCAACAGCATCCTCAACTCGCTGGATATAACGCCGGAGGAGGAAACGACGGAGGAAAACGATGACGTTAAGTGAAGTCTCGTCATGGCTCAGGGAGCATGACGACTACCTGATAATCACTCACCGCCGTCCCGACGGCGACACTCTCGGATCAGCCGCGGCATTAGTCCGCGGCCTTCGTGCGTACGGCAAAAACGCGTATATCTTCAAAAACGAGGAGACCACCTCCAAGTATCTAGGATTCGTCTCCCCTTTCTGGGCCCCCGACGGTTTTGACTTCAGCCATGTCGTTTCGGTGGACGTTGCGTCCGAAGGGCTGTTCCCTCGTAATTCCGATAATCTGCTCGGCAGGACCGACCTGGCGATCGACCATCATCCCTCCAACACAGGGTATGCCCGTCTGACTTATGCGGATGGAAGCAAGGCCGCCTGCGGCGAGATAATCTACGATCTTCTCATCGATCTGAACGGCGATATCGACGACGACACGGCGGCGGCGCTGTACACCGCGATCTCGACGGACACCGGCTGCTTCGCCTTCGGCAATACTACCCAGAACACTTTCCGCTGCGCCGCTCTCGTCGCTGAGAAAAACATCGGTCTTCCCGAACTCAACCGTATCCTCTTCCGCACAAAGAGCCGCGGACGTCTTGAGCTTGAGGGCACCGTCATGGCCGGCATAAAATACTATTACGGCGGCCGCGTTGCCATAACCACGATACCGAAGGCGCTCATGGACCGCACCGGCTGCACCGAGGACGACATGGACGATATAGCCGCCATCCCCGGCGCCGTGGAAGGCGTCTGGTGCGGCATCACGATGCGCGAACTGTCCTCCGAAACGGATCTTAAGATATCTGTACGTTCAGGCAGCCTGTTCAACTCGAATGAATTCTGCTCGAAGTTCGGCGGCGGCGGTCACGCGATGGCTTCAGGCGCTTCTTTCCAGGGCATCACGCTCGACACGCTGCTCGGCATGCTTCTGGAAGAGCTTGACAAAGTCTTCCTGCCGCATGGGTATTCGCGTTGAACGGGATAATAGTCATAGACAAGCCCGCGGGCTGGACATCGCACGACGTCATAGGAAAGCTCCGGAGCCTTTTCCGTGAAAGGCGGATCGGCCACGGCGGCACTCTGGATCCCATGGCGACAGGCGTCCTGCCCGTTTTTGTCGGCCGCGCCACCAGAGCGGTACCGTTCTGCGAAAACGCGGAAAAGGAATACACCGCCTTTCTCCGTCCGGGCATCATTACCGATACCCAGGATATAACCGGCACCGTCCTCGAGACCCGCTCCTGTTCAGTCACTGCGGATGACGTTCTCTCTGTCATCCCCCGTTTTCTGGGTGAACAGCGTCAGTTGCCGCCCATGTATTCCGCTGTGAAGATAGGCGGAAAGAAACTGTATGAACTCGCCCGCAGGGGCGTTGAAGTCGAGCGGAAAGCCCGCACCGTAACGATAAGCGAACTGGAGCTTGCCGGCGAGTCATGCGGAGACTTCATCCTCCGCGTCGTCTGCTCAAAAGGCACGTACATCCGTACGCTCTGCTCTGATATCGGCGAGGCCCTGGGCTGTGGTGCATGCCTCTCCTCCCTGCGGAGGACCCGCGCCGGCAGATTCAGTCTCAGCGACGCCGTCACTGTCGAACAAGTGGCAATTGCCGCGGAGTCAGGCGACGCCGGATCCCTTCTCATGCCGGTCGACAGTCTTTTCACTGATCTTCCGGCTGTCAGTATTTCGCAGGAACATATGAAGAAGTGTCTGAACGGCACTGAATTTCCCTTCGAAACGGAGGTCCGCGGTCTGTGCCGCGTTTACGACCCGTCCGGCAGATTCCTCATGCTGGGAGAACTTGAGGACTCTGTGATGAAAACAGTTAAAAGTTTCTTTGAGGTAAACAATGGATAACGAAAAACACGTTCTTGCGCTCGGTTTCTTCGATGGCGTACACAGGGGACACTTCGCGCTTTTGAAGCGCACGGTCGAGATTGCGAAGGAAAGAGGCCTCATTCCCTCCGTTATCACCTTCGACACGCACCCGATGGCCATGGTCATGCACAAAACCGTTCCGCTCATCAACTCTGAGGAAGACAGGGCCGGTCTCATCCGCAGCATTTTCGGCATCGACGACATCGTGTTCCTTCACTTCGACGAGACAACGATGCGCATGCCCTGGGAACAGTTCATTAAGGACATCGTGGACGGTTTCGGCGCTGCTCACCTCGTATGCGGCCACGATTACAGCTTCGGTTACCGCGGAGAGGGCACGCCTGAGCGGCTGAAAAGCTACTGTGAGGAACACGGGCTCGGCTGCGACGTGATACCGCCCGTGATGTGCGACGGCATCCGCATCAGCTCCACCATCATCCGCGAGCTCATACTCGACGGTGAAATGGAGAAGGCCTGTGAGTATCTCGGCCATGCACACGTCCTTACGGACGTCGTGCGTGTCGGACGCCGGCTCGGCAGAACCATCGACGCACCGACCATCAACATGCATTTTCGCGACGGTATTATCGTACCGCGCTATGGCGTCTACGCGACGGAGATCTTTCTCGGAGACGGCAGCGTTCACTTCGGCGTTACGAACATAGGCGTCCGGCCGACGGTGGACACTTCCGACCTGGTGACGGCGGAGACTCACATCCTCGACTACGGCGGCAATCTCTACGGCAAGCGCGTCCGTGTCAGGTTTTACAAGTTCATGCGTCCGGAGCAAAAATTCGCAGACGTCGACGAGCTCAAAAAACAGATACATGCCGACGCCGAGGCAACGCGTGCGTATTTCGCCGCCAATCCTCCGAAGTGGCCGAGCGGTCCGCAGTACGCACCGCGTCAGTGGGATTGACGACGGAATCGTCTGTCCCAAGCTGTGGCGGCAATATATCACTGGGTAAAAAAGTCAGGACCAACCAGTAACTGCTGATTGGTCCTGACTTATTTGTTCACATGCAGACGTTGCAGCTGCCGTGTGAGGCGTAGAACAGATCGATCGCCTCGAGGTATCCCTCAATGCCGTGTCCTGATATTGTGGCGATGCAGGCGGGCCGGATATAGCTTATCTGCCGGAACTGCTCGCGCTCGCTGACGTTCGAGATATGGACTTCCACCGTCGGAACGTTCACCGCCTTGATGGCATCGAGCAGCGCTATACTGGTGTGAGTGTACGCTCCCGGATTAATCACTATGCCGTCAGCGCTGTTCCATGCGGACTGGACTGCGTCCACCAGGTCGCCCTCATGGTTTGACTGGATAATAGTCACTTCGATGCCGCGCCGCCTGGCGTGTTCCTCAATGCGACGGCACAAATCGTGATACGTCTCTTTTCCGTAGATCTCCGGTTCGCGCACGCCGAGCATGTTGATATTTGGTCCGTTTATTACGAGTATCTTCATTTCGTCCCCCTCCGCCGGCTCTCTGCGCCGATCTTCAGATCCGCTTACCTGTGCGGGAACATTTCCGGATAACGCCCGTCAAAAAGGCGGTCCCGTGGAACACAGAACCGCCTTTCCGGACATGATATACAACCGCCCGCAAAAGCCGCGGCCGTGGTTACTTCGTCAGTCTGAACAGCCAGGCCTTCTGGGGTTCCACGCCTTCGGTCAGGCCCGAATACCAGGTGCTGTAGTCAGCGCTGCGAAGGTCGGTCTCCGCGAGGTAATCGGAGTAGACGTCGTTCTCACCGACATACCACAGAATATAGACGCAGTTGCTCGACTCCGAAGCTATCACCGTGGTGTCGCCGGGCTTGCGGTCCGCGGAGAAGCACCACTCCTCCATCGCTGCGTCGAGCTCGCCTTTGTGGATATATTCCGCCAGGCCGTCATCGAGCGACAGGACCGATTCGGTGTTGGCGTATTCGATGAAGCTTTCCTCGGTCGCATCCCCGCTCTTCCACTCCTCATACAGCGCCGTTGCCTTCTCCTCAGCCGCCTTCAGGGCTTCGTCGACCGCCTTATGGTATTCCTCGTCGTCATCGTACTTGGATGAGTCGACCGAATCCGGAGTAATGCCGATTACTCTGACATCTATAGTGTTGTAGTCGTTTGCGCTGTGCTCGAGGAAATACAGGACATCATAACCGTTATCGCCCTCGATAACAGCCGTATCTCCGGCCTTCCGGGCTCCGTCCCTGACCCAGTCGGCATATGTACCGGTCAGATCGCTACTCAGTACGGAAACGAATGTGGAATCCTCTGCGCCGTAAGTGGTGGAATCGTACTCGGAAGCCGCCGCTATGAAATCTTCTTCGCTCTTGATGTCCTTGCAGATGGCTTCTGCTTCTTGCTTTGCGATCGCGTTCACAGCCGAAACCGCGGCATTGTAAGCGTCGGCGTCACCGGTGAAGTTTTCCTCATTTATGGTATCTGAAATAACTGTGAAACGTCTGAAGCTGTACTGGTCGTATGAGCCGTCCGCTTTCTTGTCCGCAATCTGATCGGCGGTATACGTAAGAGAATTCTTGTAGCTCTCGCTGTATTCGCTCGCTGTCAGGACTATCCCCGCGCACTTTCTAAAGACGTCGGCGGTCATGCCGCGGCCGTAATACGCCGTGAGATAGTCGTCGATGTTGGCGAAGGTTGACTGGGAGGCAGCCGATCTGATCGCCTCGATCTGCGCCTCGATGTTGCTTTTGCCGGATTCAGACAGCTGATAACCGGCGGCCTTTGCCGCCTCGTACGCAGTGTAGTACGGCACCATCTTGTTCAGAGTAAGGTTCTCAAAATAGTCCTGCCACGTCATATCGTCACTGTACTTCTGTGACGACAGAGGTTCGGTCGTTTTGGGCAGAAGAGTATCCGCATAGTCGGGGTAATACGTGGTAATATCGCTTCTGTAGTCGTAATAGGTGTTGTTGAAGAAATAGTTGTAGTCGGCGACCGAGATTTTGCTGTCGCCAATCCTCAGGGCGGTACCGTTCCTGCGCAGGTATCCCGAGTTGACGAAAAGCGCTGCCGCCAGGCAGACGAGGACCACCACGATCACGATTATCGTGTTCCTGCGCGTCTTTTTAGCCTTCGCGGCCTCCTCCTGGGCTCTGGTGACCTTCCCGAATCCGCCGTCTTTTGCCGCTTCCTGGCGTCTTCTTTTTTCCTGTGATGCACCCATGGTCGTTTCATTCCTTTTGTGTGATTACTGATTCTCCGCCGTTTCCGGCGGATAACTCATGTGATTATATAGTAAAAGCGCGGCCCTTTCAAGCAGAAACCGCACATTTTTAAATATATTAACAATTTGCTCTTAAACGCAGCGCCCCGCCATGCAGCGCAAAGCCGATTTATAACCTGCACGCTTTCGGCAGGTGGGTCGCCTCCTCGCGGTTTCACCGCTTCCAACGTCTGACGGCCTTGGCCGTCAGGAGGCCTGCAATCCTCCGTGAGAGTTCCGGCGTCCCTTATAGGTGATGTGGGTTTAAATAGACATTTGCGCTCACAGCAGGGCAGATAGATTATAACATACGGCGGGTCCGAATACAACCCGGGCCCTCCGCGCAAAACCGGTATTAAGGATCGATGCCGAGCAGAGCCGGCGCTGTCCCCGTCTCAGTCTGCTGTCTCTTCTTCGTCTTCGAACCAGACTTCCATGAATCTGTTGTGCACACGCTCCAGCTCTTCCGGATCGTCGATGGTCACGAACATCTCCTCGCCGTTTTCCTCTACCGTCTTCAGGAGCACTATGCCGTAGTCCTCGCTGTTCTCATCCATGTCCGCAGGCAGGAAGGCCATATAGGTCTCGCCGTCGAGCTCGAGAGTATCGAGGTGCTCAAGCTCGAAGGAGTTGCCGTCATCGTCCGTGACGGTTATGAAATCGCTTCCGAATTCCTCGCTCATACCGCTACCTCCTTCAGGGATGTCACAATTTTAACCCCGGAGATGAGATTAATCAAGCGCGCCGCTCAAAAATAGTCCGGATGCCGCCGCTTTTCTCCGTTCAGTTCAAGCCGTGACTTAGATTTAAGCAAAAATTCATCATTCATTAATCAACGGATTGACATTATGTGTTACAATACCGATGTATGACTTCAGAAACCACCCGCGGAGGTGATAACTTGGCTCTTTTTTCAAGAAAAAACAGACGGATAGCAAAGGACGTCGTAAAGACCGGCGCGTTCACCATCTCCAGCGTCGTCCTTCTCATCCTGAAAATATTGGGCACCCTGGTGCTGATACTCCTTACGACCGGACTGGTCTTCGCATGTATCTCCGCTCTGTATCTAAAGACTAATTTCTCCCAGGGCGTCGACGTTGAGCTGGAGGACATCACGCTCAAGCAGTCCAGTATCGTATACTGTACCGACCGCACCACGGGGATAGACAAGGAGATCGTCACTCTGAAGAGCGACGAATACCGCATCTGGGTCGATTATGAGGACATTCCCAAATACGTGGAACAGGCCGTAGTCTCCATCGAGGACAAACGATTCTACAAGCACCACGGCGTTGACTGGTACAGGACCGCCGGCGCGTTCGTAAATATGTTCCTGCGCTCCCGCGACACATTCGGCGGCTCCACCGTCACCCAGCAGCTCATAAAGAACGAGACAGGCCGCGACGAGGGCACCGTCCAGAGAAAGCTCCAGGAGATATTCTCAGCGCTGGAATTTGAAAAGAAGTATAACAAAGAGGAGATCATGGAGTGGTACCTCAACAAGGTATACTTCGGAAACGGCTGCTATGGCATCGCCGCCGCTGCCAACTACTACTTTAATAAAGAGGTCTCCGATCTGACACTTGCCGAGGCCGCTTCCATCGTGGGCATCACGAACAACCCCTCCCTGTACAGCCCTTACATGGACGAGGCCCGCAACAAGGAACGTCAGGAAGACATACTCCATGAGATGTACACCCAGGGCTATATCAAGACCGAGGAGGAATACAGGGCCGCTATAAACCAGCCCCTTGTTTTCAGTCACGATTACGACGACGATACCACTTCGTCCTCGGATACTTATTCCTGGTTCGTCGACGCGCTCATCGAAGACGTCATAGCCGACCTTATGGAGCTTAAGAACTGCTCGTATCAGACGGCGCAGCTCCTCCTCTTCAACGGCGGCTACCGTATATATTCCACCATGGATCCGCAGATACAGGCGGATATCGACAAGATCTACGAGAATCTTGACGAGATCCCGTACGTGTCAGGTTCCAGTCAGCAGATTCAGTCGGCCATAGTCATAGTCGACCCGTACACAGGAGATATAGTCGGCCTGTCCGGCGGCGTCGGAGAAAAGGAAGGCAACCGCCTGTGGAACCGTGCAACGGATACCACGCGGCCTCCCGGATCTTCGATAAAGCCCCTCTCGGCCTACGGCCCCGCCCTCGATCTAGGTCTTATCACCCCCAACACCAGATTTGAGGACAGCGAGGATGTCAAACTCAACGGCACCTCCTGGATGACCCGCAACGACGACTGGTCCTACAGTGAGATCGTAACGATACGCGAAGCGCTCCGCCGTTCCATAAATACGATTGCCGCACAGCTCGTCGACAAGCTGACCCCGACCGTTTCCTATGATTTCGTAAGAGAAAAGGCCGGACTGTCTACCCTCGACCCTCTTGACTGCGACTACGCTCCGCTGGCTCTGGGCCAGCTCACCTACGGCGCTACCGTTCGCGACATGGCCTCCGCCTATACGATGTTCGTTAATTCGGGCGTCCGCACGAAGGGCCGCACCTACACCAAGATATGCGACGCAGACGGCAATCTGGTTTACAACAATGAGCCTGAGACCGTGGTCGCCGTCAGCGAAAAGACCGCATACTGGATCACCGATATGCTTCAGGACGCCGCCACATGGGGCACCGGCACCGAGGCGAATCTCTACTACATGCCGACGGCGGGCAAGACCGGTACCACCAGCGACAAGAACGACCGGTGGTTCGTCGGTTATACGCCCTATTACGTAGCCGCCGTATGGACCGGATTCGATACTCCCGCCCCGATGTCCGCCTCCGGAAACCCGGCAGCCCAGCTCTGGCACAAGGTGATGGATCTTGTACACGAGGATCTCGAATATAAGACCTTCAACGTGCCTGAAGATACATATCTTACTCCGATACCCGGCATTGATCCTCCGGTCGAATACAAGATCCGCGGCGTCACGCTGCTCGGCGAGGTCCTCTACGAAGAGACCCACGAGAAACTGAAGGGCAAGGAGGTCACCGCTACAGCGAAGGAGATCGAGAACTACAATCTCGTCGGTCAGAACACGGTCAAGATCACGATCTCCGAAAATCCGAACGAGAACGTCATAACCTTCACCTATGTCAAGAAGATACTGCCCAACCCAACTGATCCGACCAACCCAACGGATCCCAACAATCCCGTGAATCCGAACAATCCGGGCGGAACGGTCGACCCCAACAACCCGGGCGGCGGTTCCGGAACTTCCCTGTTCGAGCAGATAATAAACTCGTTCCTGGGCGGATAGCCGGAAACCGGACGATCAGACCTGAAAACAGCCAGCGGCGCTTTGAGCGTCCGCTGGCTGTTTTGCTAATTATCTGAAGGGCGGATGACGCCGCTATTCGCGGTAAACAAAAACAGCCGGGCGTCTGTGTATGTACGGACGGCCGGCTGTCTGGTCTTATTTGTCTTAGAAGAACTTTCTGTGGATCGCGGCGATCGCCCTGTCGGCATCCTCGACGGGCACGAGCACGGAGATCTTTATCTCACTGGTGGATATCATGTTGATATTCACCTTTGCGTCGTAGAGCGCCTCGAACATGAGGGACGCAACGCCGGGCGACGTCATCATGCCCGCGCCGACGATGCTGACCTTCGCGATGTCTCCGTTCACGCTGATATCTTCGAACCCGACTTCATCCTTGTGCTCCCTGAGGACCTTCTCGGCAAGCTCCATATCGCTCTTAGCCACTGTGAAGCTTATATCCTTCGTGCCGTCGCGTCCGATGGACTGGAGGATGATGTCCACGTTAATCTTGCTCCTGGAGAGCACTCTGAACACCTTGAAAGCCACGCCCGGCTCGTCACGCAGTCCGATGAGCGCTATGCGTGCAACGTTCGTATCCTTCGCGATTCCGCTGATCTTAGTCTGTTCCACTTTCACGACCTCCTTAACTTGTGTGCCGGGCTTGCGTACGAAGCTCGAAAGTACCTCCAGCTTCACGCCGTATCTTTTCGCCAGTTCGACGGATCTGTTGTGAAGCACCTGCGCGCCCAGCGAGGCAAGTTCCAGCATCTCGTCGTAGGTTATCTCGTCCAGTTTCTTCGCATCGGGCATGATGCGCGGATCACATGTGTAAACGCCTTCCACGTCGGTATATATCTGGCAGAGGTCCGCGTGCAGTGACGCCGCTATCGCGACGGCGGTCGTATCCGATCCGCCTCTTCCCAGTGTGGTTATATCGTCGTACTTGTCGATACCCTGGAATCCCGCGACGAGCACTATCCGTCTGCGGTCCAGCTCAGTACGGATACGGTCGGCCGTTACCCGGATTATTCTGGCGTTACCGTAATCGGCGGTCGTCTGCATCCCTATCTGCCATCCCGTGAGGGATACCACCGGCAGGCCCAGCTGCTCGATGGCCATAGCCATGAGGGAGATGGATATCTGTTCGCCGGTGGAGAGCAGCATATCCATTTCGCGCTTCGACGGGTTCGGATTTATTTCGGCGGCCTTTTCTATGAGGTCGTCCGTCGTATCGCCCTGCGCCGACAGAACGACGACAACGTCGTTCCCGGCGGAGTACGTGTCTGTGATTATCCCGGCGACGCGTCTGATCCGCTCGACGTCCGCGACAGAGCTTCCGCCGAATTTCTGTACGATCAATGCCATTGCGTCATTACCTCCGTTTTCCTTCTTTCATATGAGCCTTCCGCTCAGTCCAGTATCCTGAAAGCCGAGAGAGCGGGAAGCTTCTCAAGCAGCGGTCTTATCTCGTCCGCGCAGTTCTCGCCGGTGAT
This sequence comes from Oscillospiraceae bacterium, assembly GCA_017619535.1. Taxonomy (GTDB): domain Bacteria; phylum Bacillota; class Clostridia; order Oscillospirales; family Oscillospiraceae; genus RGIG8048. Next base: position 11,384 of record JAFZSD010000039.1, read on the forward strand.
GAACGCTGTGTACGAGGCGCCGTCGATGAACGAGGCGTCGGGGAACAGAGCCTTCACTGCGTCTTTTCCGGCGGCGGTGCGGACATACCAGCCCGTCCTGAGTTCTCCGACTCCAGCCACGGAATCGGGGCCGCAGTCCTCCCAGCCGATATCCTTTCTCTTTTCAAGATGGCCGGCAATGTCGATTATATCTCCGACGACTGCGCTGGCGGTCGGAAGGCTGCCTGCGCCCGGGCCGTAGAACATCACGTCCCCCGTCGCGTTCCCTCGCACGGTGATGGCGTTCATGACTCCGTCGGTCCCGGAGATAAGGCTTCCGCAGTTCACCAGATGAGGAGCGACATACGCGGTTATCCTTCCGTCGGCTCCCATGAGAGCCCGGCCGAGAAGCTTGATCCTGTACCCGGCGAGCTCGGCGTTCTTCATATCTTCCACTGTGATCCCCGAGATGCCTTCTGTGCTTATGAGGTCAGGATCGATATGCTTGCCGAAGCTGAGCGCGGCTATAATCGACACTTTTCTGCACGTGTCGAGGCCTTCTATATCCGCAGCGGGGTTCGCCTCCGCGTAGCCCATGGCCTGCGCTTCCTTCAGAACGTCTCCGAACGACGCTCCCCTGCTGCTCATGGCGGTGATTATATAGTTCGTCGTTCCGTTGAAGATGCCGTAGACCTCTTCAATGCGGTTGGCCGAAAGACAGAGGGTGATCGGACGGAGGATCGGGATGCCGCCGCCTACGGAGGCCTCGAAGAGATAGTTAACGTTCATCTTCTTCGCGATGGCCAGCAGTTCGGTTCCGCGGGTCGCGACGAGTTCCTTGTTGGATGTCACCACGTTCTTGCCGGCGAGCAGGCTGCGCTTTGTGAACTCATAGGCGACGCCCACGCCGCCGATGGTCTCCACGACGACGCGCACGTCGGGGTCGTTCTCGACCGTCGCGAAATCCTTTACGAGCAGCTCTCTGTACTTGCTGTCCGGGAAATCGCGTATATCCACGATATACTTGACGCCGATCTCGCAGCCGGCGCTCTTTGCTATCTTTTCGCTGTTGGATGTGATGACCTCCACCACTCCGCAGCCGACGGTCCCGAAACCGAGCACGGCGACATTCAACATCTTCCGTCACGCTTCTTTCTGTATTGAGGATGGATCCAGCGGCACGCCGTGCATGCCTCTGAATGTTTATTCACTGTTAAACGCTAAATTGTATATATATCATAATATGATAGCACAGTGGTCCCCTTTGTCAATCCGTTTTTCGGAAAAAAACGGAAACGCCGCCCTGCGGGACGGCATTTTCCATATTCACTTCTTTTCAGCGGAGATCTTCCCGTCCGGGGCTGCGGCGTCTGAAACGGCGTTTCTGAGGCTGTTCAGATATCCTTCGAGTATAAGCGTCGCGGCGACCGCGTCGACGGTCTTCTTCCGTTTCTTTCCGCGCTTCCCCGTCTCGGTCAGTATCCTGTGAGCGTCTACGGTGGTCCTCCGTTCGTCCCACATAACGACCGGGACATCGGTGAGCCCGCGGATGATCTCAGCCAGGGCCTCGCTCTTTTCAGCCCGCGGACCGGCGGTGCCGTCCATGTTCTTCGGGTATCCCAGAACTATCGTGCCGACGTTCCGCGCCGCGGTCTCCGAGACTATATGCTCCGCCACCTTCTCCGGAGTGTACCCGGAAAACACCCAGGCCTCCCCTGGCATCGTATTGGAAAGATCGGACACGGCCATTCCCGTCCGGGCGTCGCCGTAATCGACCGCCAGTATCCTCATCGCCGGATGCACCTCCCTCCTGCCGGTCTTTTAATTGATTATATCAGAATACCTCTCCGTCTGCAATTCCGCAGACCGTGCCGCCGTTTTTCTTTCTGACGCTCACAGTGTCATTTATCTATACATATTATTGTAAAAAACTGTTGACCTTTACGGAAAGCTGTGGTAAAGTATTTTCACCTGTCGTCAGACGGGCTTGTTTTCGTGCGCATTTACGCCGGAAAATGCCCAGCGTCTGTCAATTCAAAGCAGGGAGGCAATAATGGAGGTGCCGACAAATGGCTGCTGAAGCAAGAGTCAAAGTAGTTCTTCGTTGCTCTGAGTGCAAACAGAGAAATTACAACACCATGAAGAACAAGAAAAACACACCCAACAAGCTGGAAATGAACAAGTACTGTCGTTTCTGCCGCAAGCACACGCTCCACACCGAAACGAAGTAACGGCCACGGGAGGAATAACAATGGCAGAAGAAAAGACCAGGAAAAAAGCACGCGGTAGCGGAAGGCTCGGTAAATGGTTCCGTGAAATGAGAAGCGAGCTGAAGAAGGTCGTATGGCCCACCCCGAAGCAGATCCTGAACAACACCATCGTGGCGCTCGTCGTCATGATCATCTCTGCGATCGTCGTATGGGGCTTCGACCAGATAGCAGCACAGGGTGTAAACGCGCTCATTTCGCTCGGAGGCTGAGTACCCGATGGCGAACAGTGCAAGATGGTACGTAGTACATACGTACTCTGGCTATGAGAACGCCGTCGCGGCAACGATCGTAAAATCTGCTGAGAACCGCAAGATGCAGGACCTCATCCTCGAGGTCAACATCCCCACCGAAACAGTGACCGAGGTCACTGAAACGCAGACCAAGACCGTCGAACGCAAGATATTTCCCGGCTATGTCCTCATCAAGATGATCCTCACCGATGAGAGCTGGCATCTCGTGCGCAACGTGCGCGGAGTCACCGGTTTCGTCGGCTCCGGAGGAAAACCGATCCCCCTCACCGAGGAGGAGATTCTTTCCCTCGGCGTCGAGAAGAAGGAGACCGTCGTCGGCTTCGAGCTCGGCAGCACCGTCAAGGTAATAGACGGCCCGCTCGAGGGTTTCCTCGGCACCGTCGACGAGATCGACAGCGAGAAATACCGTCTGCGCGTCATCGTCTCCATGTTCGGCCGCGAAACGCCCGTGGATCTCGATTTCGAACAGGTCGAGGCTGTAAAGGAAGACTGAACTCAACGGTAGTACCGTGAAAGCCGGCCCCCTGCCGGCAAGTGGGAGGGACTTTACCGTCCCGCCAAATATATCCCGGCTGAAGGGATATAACCACATCTATATCAGGAGGTGCACACATAGTGGCACAGAAAGTAACTGGAATCATCAAGCTTCAGATCCCCGCCGGAAAAGCGACCCCCGCTCCTCCGGTCGGCCCCGCGCTCGGTCAGCATGGCGTTAACATCGGCATGTTCACCAAGGAATTCAACGAGCGCACAAAGAACGACATGGGTCTCACCATCCCCGTCGTCATCACCGTTTACGCAGACCGCAGCTTCACCTTCATCACCAAGAGCCCCCCGGCAGCCGTCCTTCTCAAGAAGGCGTGCGGAATCGAAAAGGGTTCCGGCGTCCCCCAGCGCGACAAGGTCGCCAAGATCAGCAAGGACGAGATCCGCAAGATCGCCGAGACAAAGATGAACGATCTCAATGCAGGCAGCATCGAGGCGGCCATGAGCATGATCGCCGGCACCGCCCGCAGCATGGGCATCGTAGTAGAGGAGGGCTAAGCGATGAAGAGAGGCAAGAATTATATCGAAAGCGCTAAGCTTATTGACAGATCCGTCCTCTACGATCCCGCAGAGGCATTCGACCTCGTTATCAAGGCCTCCAAGGCCAAGTTCGACGAGACCGTCGAGCTCCACGTGAAGCTCGGCGTCGACTCCCGCCACGCAGACCAGCAGGTCCGCGGCGCCATAGTCCTTCCCCACGGCACCGGCAAGTCCCGCAAGGTCCTCGTATTCTGCAAGGAAGAGCGTCAGCAGGAAGCTCTCGACGCCGGAGCCGATTACGTCGGCGGTATGGACATGGTCGAGCGCATCCAGAAAGAGAACTTCTTCGACTACGACGTCGTCGTCGCCACTCCCGACATGATGGGTATCGTCGGCCGTCTCGGTAAGGTCCTGGGCCCCAAGGGCCTCATGCCGTCGCCGAAGGCCGGCACCGTCACGCCGAACATCGCCCAGGCCGTCAAGGACGCCAAGGCCGGTAAGATCGAGTACCGTCTCGACAAGACGAACATCATCCACTGCCCCATCGGCAAGGTGTCGTTCGGCCCCGAGAAGCTGCTCGACAACTACACCACGCTCATGACCGCCATCATCAAGGCGAAGCCCGCCGCCGCGAAGGGCCAGTACATCAGGAGCTGCGTCACCGCCTCCACGATGGGCCCCGGCGTCCGTGTGAACGCCATGAAGCAGCTGTAAAGAATCAACAGGAAAGACCGGCTTTCAGCCGGTCTTTCTTCGTTTGCGTCGGCAAGGGCGATACGATTCCGTCGAGCCCCCCGCGCAGGCGGTCTCCCCGGAAACAAAAAACCCGGACTGTCGTTTCAACAGTCCGGGGTTTTTTCATTCGGCCAGTTTCTTTCCTATCTCTTCGATACAGCTTCTGCACACGTTTTTTCCCTTATAGCTGATCACGTTTTTGACCTTATCGCAAAAAATGCATGACGGCTGATCCTTTTTCAGAATGATCGCGTCGTCGCTCGTGTAGATCTTGAGAAGATCCTTTTCACTGATGTCAAGGCGCCTCCGCAGACCGATCGGTATAACGATCCGCCCCAGTTCGTCCACCTTTCTTGTGATGCCAGTCGGTTTCATCCGTTATCGACCCCCTTGTGCAGTGCAGGAGCCCTATCCTCATGGCAAAACTATCATGGAATTTGTCATTTGTCAACACTTTTGTTGAATTTAAGGAAAAGAATTTTCGCGATTACCTTTTATGTGGAAAAAGCCTTGTGCCGCAAGGCTTTCAGGGGATTAGAGCCTCAAGCGTCCGGCGCGTTTCCGCAGCGCTGCGATCCGTCGCATATGCCAGCAGACCGACGACGCTTTCGGCGTGTTTTCCGCCGATATTTCCGAGGCAGCACCACGCGAACGTCTTGCCGTCGTAGTCATACAGCTCGCGGAGGAAGGACGCATAGGCGTCGGCATGGTAGCCGTCGAGCCCGACGGTAGCATACATCACGGTCATCATGCGCGCGAGCCTGTCGCTGTCGGTGGTCGTCTCCACCGGCATGGCGTAAGCGCGCAGCGCGTCGATGAGCGCAAAGACGCCGTCGGCGCCGTAGGCCGCGTCGTAATACGACCAGTTCAGATACGGCAGCAGCAGGGCAAGCGCGTCGGGGTCGCTTATCGCCTCGTGTATCGCCTGCGGCGCGAAGAAGGAGAAGAGCTCCTCGTTGCCGGAGGCGTACCGGTAATACGCGCCCTCCGACATGTAGACGCCGCAGCTATCCGTCGCCAGGGCGATGCGGAGCGTCCGGCCGTCCTTCGTCGTGAGCGTGAGATACGCCGTGAAGGGGCAGCCCGCGCCGCCGATGAGGTTTTCGGCGGAGGAGAGCAGGGCCTCGATGCGGGAAAGCGCCGCCGGATCGGTCACGGCCGCCGTGCCGTACCATTCGAGCACGGCGC
>JAFZSD010000040.1 GCA_017619535.1 Oscillospiraceae bacterium
ATAAAAGCATCGCAGCTATTTATAACAGGATATCTACTCGTGGAAAGCTCGAGTATTCTATACCTGATTGGGGAAACGCAGTGGTCTGGAGCGAACTCCATCGGCCCACTAATTACCCTGATATTTGGACTTAGCCACCAACACGTTTTGTCCTATAACTCGCATTTTTGTATCTGGTGCGCAAAAGGAGGCTCGACGAACGTCGCGCCTCCTTTTTCCGTTATCGTGATCTTACTCACTTTAGATTTTCCATAAATCTCATAATGATCATCGCTGTCTCGGCGCGCGTCGCATTGCCCTGCGGAACGAGCGTCGACTCGGTCCGGCCGTTTATAAGGCCCGCCCCGACGGCCCACTGCATGGCCGGGACGGCCCACTTGCTGATCTGGCCGAAGTCGTCGTAGGAAATTATGTTCGTATCCTCTCCGACGCTCACGTCGTATCCCTTGTACTTCGCGTATCTCCAGAGCATCGCGGCCAGCTGTTCGCGGGTTATCGGGTCGGTCGGTCCGAACTTGCCGTTGCCGTACCCCTCGACCAGGCCGTTATCCGCGGCCCAGACTATGGCGTCGGTGTACCATGCACCGTCTTCAACGTCGTCGAACGGATTGCCGGAGTCAACGGCCGGCGAGCCTTCGAGCCGGTTCAGTATCGTCACGACCATCGCCCGCGTCGTCGGGCCCGCAGGATCGAATCTGTTGCTCCCTACGCCCTTCATGATGCCTCTTTCAGATACATAACCGACCGCCACGCCGTACCATGCCAGCGAATCTACATCGGCGAAATACGGTTTGCTGACAGTCGTTGTCCTGCCCAGGGGATTGGGTACGTATACCTGCTCGTTGGACTGCTGCTCACCGGCGCGGTCAACAAGGGAGACGTACGCGCCGGTAAGGCCGCTGCTCAGGCCGTCTTTCCATATCCCGTCCATGTCGATATCGTAATTGTAGACCTGATCGACCGTTTCCGCGTCGTCGGAGTCAAATCTGCTGAGCTGACCTACTTCAGGCAGCTCGAACTTAAGTGTCCTTCCCGGTCCCTTTTCGCCGTAGTCCAGCACCACCTTCAGCACCGGCTGTTTCTCGCCTACAAACGTATTGTTGGTTATCTGGGTGCTGATGACATGCCTGCCGCCGACCAGATCGTTCTCTGCGGTCAGTGAGGTGTTGTCAGCGGTCATTCTGGCTGAATTGACGACGTCGTCGAGATCGCCTTTGTATCTGTAACTGTCCTTGACCTCTACGACTATCTCATGCTCCTCGTTCGTGCTCCAGTTCGGATTCGGCCTGACCTGGATATTATCAACGCGGGAATCTCCCGTGTACAGGTCCTTCCCCGTATAGAACTCCTCCCGGACGTCACGCCCGCCGACGCACTGGGTGAGCGTCACGCCGTTCTCATCGTATACGACGTACGGGACCGGGTTCTCCCTTCCGTAACCGTAGTTCCTGACGGTAACGTACAGATCTATGACCGGCTGTCCCTCTCTCACAAGGTAATCCGGGATCTTGAGGTCCGTAACGAGCAGACCGCTGTCCGCGTTCTGTTTCCACATACGGAGAGAGCATGCATAGCTTGACCCCTCCCCTGCGGGCGTACTGTAGGCGATCGACAGACCGCTCGCCTTGCACTCATCCGGATTGTATGCCGCCGTAAAGCACGTGATGGGATCGCCGCCTGCGAATTTAAGGACGAGCGGGCCGTGGAGAGTGCATTCCAGCTTGTCTGTCACCCAGTTCTTATCCGTGGTGAGAGTGTAGATCAGAGCTCTGTTTGCGCCCTTGGCGCTGGTGCCCGCCTCCACGTCTACGTCATAGTCTTCGATGACGCCTATCAGGTAGACGGCGGACTGGTTGTTGTTCGTAATCATCGCATAGCGGTTATCTACTGAAATGACGCCGGAGCCGTTGTCCGCCTTTTCGACGACCCATTCATAATCGGCGGGATTGTTGCCTTTCGTCTTTTTATCCATCCAGTAGACGCTGTCGCCGGCTATGAAATAGTTGCAGCCGTTCAGGTACTGCCAGTTCGAGATTATGCCGTCGTAATTTGCCGTTCCGTTCCTTATATCCGCAATATCTATCATGCCGTCGATATCGATGCGGAAGTTGCATCTGAGGTCCTCCGCATAGTAGCCGTTGGAACCGTAGCCTCTGACGACGAGATACTTATCCGACGATCTGATGGGATCCACGACCCAGAAGCTGGGTTCGTTCGGCGCGATGACTCCGGAGGAATGGACCTTGTTCGACCCGATGGCCCTGTATGAACGCACCGCCGGGTCTTTGTCTTCGCGGTAGGATATCCAGTATTCCGTTCTGGTCGGTACCGTCCCCATAAGGGTCTTCAGCGTGTTCACGCTTTCGCCGCTGCTGTCTTTGAGGGTGGTGGCCGCAAAGGCGACGGAGCAGTAATCCTCACGGCCGGCCGGTCTCGGCGCACTGTAAAGATACTGGCCCTTACTGCTCTGATCGCTGGCGATCACAGAACTGGCGGTCAGGCACCCGTCGAGATTAACCACGATAGCCGCCACGTCCGTGCTCCGTATCCTTTCGCCTTCGTCCTTCAGCGTATCGTCTGCCAGGATAGCCCCGATGTAGACCATATCGCAATAATCGGGATCGTCCCAGTCGGTCTTGTTCGGCACTGCCACGAACTCCGAGACCGATCTGGTCTCTCCGTCGGGAAGTTCCACCCTGTACAGTCCGGAATAAAGGTTGCCGTCTACCCTGTTCTGGAGCTGATAGTATATATCCGTTCTCATGCCGTTCGAAGCGAGACGGAACAGCACCGTATAGTTCCTGGTGGCCGCGAACTGGATCTGGGTGTCCGGGTATGTGCTGGAATCGATGCTGACGATGTTCGAATTGCTCCCGAGCATGGCGCTCTCGTCCTCAGTCATGAAGAACTGATCATGCTGTCCTCCGCTGTCTCCGACCGCCGGAACGAGTGTGTCGGCGCAGGCCTTGAGATCGATGTCCTTAAAGTCTATGTCAGTGAGCAGGCCGTCATTCAGCATGAGGTCATACTCCCCGCGGCTGTCATACAGTCTCTTTGCGCCGTTGAGGGATTCGATATTGATAGTCCCGCTGAAGAAGAGCAGATAGTAATCGAATCTCAGCCCCCACAACGCGTCGATGAAGCTGTGGGGATCGTCTGAGAACACCCCGTCGCCCCCTCCTCCCAGGACCGCCGCGATGTCCAGATTGGCGTATCCGGTGGCGGACGCGCCGAGAACGCCCTTTACTCCCACCCCGCCGAACACCGCGAAGCTCACTATGACTTCGATCCTTGCGCTTACGTCGGTCTCTCCGTTGTTGGCGTATCTCCACTTCGTATCGCTTTCTTGTCCGGCCGGCGGCTTATCCGTTTCAAAGCAGATATTCAGCGCCGTGTTAATCTTGAAGCCGGCTTCGAACCCGATATACGCGGGTATGACTACCGGACCTATCGGGAAGAGGAAATACTCCGTTATGCCGCCGGTCAGGCTGCCGCAGAATATTATGCCGCCCGTTCCGTAGTTGTCTCCGGTCTCTTTGTTGTAGCAGGTACGGAGAAACACCGAAAAACTCATCGAGAAATCATAAGTCTTATTGGTAAGGCACTTAAGCTTGTCCTTGGAATTGAGTACTTCCTTGCCGCCCTTCACCTTTTCCGCGTTCTCCCAGAAGCTTCTCTGGAAGGTCTGGAACGCAGGCTCCGAGTTGCTCAGGGTCTTGGGGTTCCACGACTTGTCGAAGAGGGAGCTGTACTTGTACTGTGTGTTCTTGTCCAGTTTAGTTATGTCATAGGAGGCCATAATTATGACATTGCCGTCGGGGAAAAAGCCTATCGTCACCGGCACCTGAAGGATCTGCGCCGTGATATTGATAAGCCCGGAACCTCCCATCCTGTCCGATACGTTTCCCGGCATCTCGTCCGTGGAGACCGGCATATCCGTATCTTTCGTGCCGGGATCGAAGACCGCGTCCTTTACGGTAAGGTGCTCGAGACCGAATGCGGCGTTTCCGAGTTTTATGGAGACCTGATCGTCTTCATGGAACAGATCCGCGCTTTTCTCCGCCCATCTCCTGTCCGCCACATACACCCTCGTATCCGAAGCGTAATCGTAAGCGGCCGTCTTGCTGATGTTCAGGACGGTCAGCCCCCTGTTCTCAGAGTATATGTCGATCGATTCCGGGAATTCCGCGGTGCCGGTCCTCGTCACGATAACCTTGAGTGAAAGATCTCCGGTGTCCCTGTTAAGGAGCGAGAGCTTCGTATCCTCGTTGACCAGATCCTTTCCGGAAAGATCCACTCCGCGGATATACAGCTCGTTCTCCTTCGCTTCCTCAAGAACGATATCGTAACGCTCCCCCGCTTCCATATACTTGTCCAGTACGGACACGGCCCGGTACCCTTCGGCCTGAACGTCCAGTATGCCGAAGAAAGTGTCGGGTATATCTGAAAAAGCGGCTATGCCGGGAGTGTTCCCGTCGGTAGCCACGACGCTGTCTGTTACGCGTCTGCCTGAATCATCCAGATATGAGATGGTCACCAGGGCCTTCGGTATGCCCATTCCGTCGGAGTCCTTTACAAAGAAACACGTCGCATCCTTGTCGACGACGAAGACCCAGGCGTTTGCGTTGGTGTCCGCTCCGAACACCTTTACTTTGTCGTTCCTGTTGTTCTTCAGGCCTATTCCGGAACCCATAAGAAGGTTTCCGCTCTCCAGATATGAATTCAGGGCGCCGCTGCTTATGAAGTTCTCGACGCCGCCGAGAACAGGCGCGACGTCCGCATCGTCGACGGGTTCAAAATCAAGGATCCGGTCAAGCTGTTCCGAGAACTCCTCCATCGCCTCTTCTGAGAACATGGAGTCTATCTCGTTTGCGTCTGCAGCGTCCACCTGGCCGTAAACATCCTCGATATCCGCGGGATAGCTCGGAAGTTTGCTCGAATCCGTCGTATTGTATATCATCGGGCTGTCGATCTGTTCAAAACCGGTCGCCTCAGCGGCGGACGCGAGAGGACCAAGCAGCCCCGCGAGCATCAGGACTGCCATAAGCACACTGACGGTCTTCTTGAAAGCGTTCCTCATCGTCTCATTATCCTCCGGAAAGATATCTTATGATTCCTTTTTCAGATATTATACCTTTGTTCTGGCGATCATTCAACACTGTTCACGATTATCTTATCATACGGATGATACCGCGACCGCCAAAAAACCGGCAGGCGTTTCCGCCTGCCGGTCTTACCGTTATCGTATCAGTTGTGTGAATATGCCTCAAAGCCGGGCATGTTGCGGAGCGGGAAACCGTCCGCGGAGATGTCTTCCGGACCGGCGGCGGTGATGGGATAGATCCTGTAGCCGAGGCTCGTCAGATCCACCAGCACATCGTCTCCCCAGACGATCGTGTTCTCGGTGTCGCCGTGGACCGTGTATTTCCAGTGATGGACCTCTCCGCTGGGATCGAAGTTATCGAGCACCAGGACGTTCTTCGCCTTAAAAGCGTATTTGCCGTCGAAATAATCGAAGAACAGCGTCTGCGGAGCGGTGTTCGGGAGCTTCCAGACAGGATACTCGGGCAGGATCTTGTAGCCGGGAGCGAGTTCGCGTGCGACATAGGTATCTGCGTCATAGCCGTTTGCGTTGCGCTCGTTGCGGGTCGCGTGCGACCACACGATGTTCTTCCCGAAATCGATGTAGACGGAGCCGCTCGGCACCTCGTCCGGTCCCTCGCCGAATGTCCAGATCTTGCGTACCGTCCACTCCTCGGGCGCAGTATCGATCACGCCGAAGAAATCGCTGACTACGGGCTCTCCTCTCTCGTCTATGCCGGAGACCGTGCCCTCGCCGCGGAAGTAGATCTTCTCGCCGTTGGTGAACCAGAGGTAAGTCCTCTTGCCGCTTATCTTCTTCTGCGAGACCTTTTTGGACTCGAAGTCGTACTTCAGGATCGTACGTTTGCCTTTGTCATAGTTGTCCCAGGAAAACACGAACAGGCAGGTGTCGGTGATGCGCATGCGCCACGACTGCTGTTCTATGTCTGCGTTGACGGTGAAGACCTCGGTCCGTTCAAAGACGTTCATCGCGTCGTCAAACTTCCAGAGCATAATCTTCCAACTGTCGCCGCTGCCCCAGTCGAAACCGGCCGCAAGTATGTTGCCGTCGGGAAGAATGGAGAGCGCCTCGATGCTGGTATCGAGAGATGTCTGGTTGACGTGCTTTATAAGCTCGCCTTCCTTATCGAAACGCGACAGCACGCTGCCCTCGAGGTAAACGAGCGTTTTGTCATTGACATCGAAATACTGCTGCGCGGACGCTTTGTTCTTTTTGCTGATCCTGTGGGAGAAATAGAAGCCGGAGACGTTGCGGGCATTCGGCGCATCTGCCGTGTCCGCCGCGGTAAGCTCGGGAACGTTCTTCGAGATGTCGAGCTCTACGGTATTGACGTCCGAGACTTCAGATCCGCAGACTGCGCAGAACAGAGCGTCGTCATCCAGTGCCGCCCCGCAGGTGGCGCAGGTACGGCTCAGCTGAATGCCGCAGTATTTGCAGAATCTGGAATCGTTGGGGATAGTTCTGCCACATTGTATGCACTTCATATTACAGTCAGTCTCCTTTACTTACTGTTTTATATCTCCAATAATATACAATAATTGTCTGTTCCTGTCAATTCCACAAGGGGTCCTAACGGCGATTTTCAGAAGATTTTTATGATACCTTTTACGTTTAAACATCAGAAGCGGGCCCGGAGATCCGGTCCCGCTTCCTATTTGCCCCGGACAAACGCTCAGCTGTGGCTCTGAACATACTCCTTGAGTTTCTCCTCCGCCGCTCTCGCATCCTCGAATCCATAGGCATGAGCGGTATTCTGCAGGATCATCTCGTTTATGTTCTTTCCCTCGGCCTTGAGCTCCGTGATGTACTTGAGATACGATCTGAGCGTATCGACGGAGTACGTGCTGATCTCGCCGCGGAGATAGGACTGATACGAAGTGTCATACTCTTCGTCCTGTTCTGTGTCCTTCGGACGTCCGAAGCTCGTGAAGACGGGATAGAGCCTGCTGGTCTCGTCCATCCATTCCATCTGTATATCGACAATCTGCCTGACCAGGTCAGCCTTTTCCTCGGTGATCTTCGGCAGATATGCCGCCAGTTCGTTGTATTCGGAGGTATACACCGGAGCCATCATCCTTGCATACTTCTCGACCATGAGATTTCTGTCCTCGGCTTTGGCCTTCTTGAGGTCCTCGAGATAGCTTGCCAGAGTCTCCTCGTTCCATGCCAGGAACTGACACATGCGGTTGGCGATGAACCCCCTCTTGTTCTCCTGGCAGGAGGCGCGTCCGCCTATATTCTGGGTATGGTCGAACATATCCCATTCAAGGTCGATTATCTCGCCGTAAAGGTTCTCTTTATCCATCGTTTTTCCTCCTCGGTCGATATTCAAGCTGCGCATTCCGCAGCGTACTGTTTCCGTTCAATATGATAATCCCTGGTCATCTAACTGTCAAGATTCGCGCCCTTCTCCCACACCTCCCGGTTTGACAGAAATATCGCTGCGGTTTATCATGATATCTGAGGTCAGAAGATAGCTGCACCGACCGTTGCGTTCATGTGACCGATGTGTTATAATAGATATAGTAAATACTGTTACTTACTTCAGGTCTCCGAGGTGACCTTCACTTGAAAAAAATCAAACGCCCGGACCTTGAAAAAATCAAAAATATCAAGCGTCCGAACAGCTTTACGTTCATACTGTACATGTGCAGACTCGTGTTCCGCGGTCTAATCCTGCTGGCCGCCGTCTATCTGTATTTCGCGCACCGCGACCTTCTCGTATCCTTCGTCAGAGACGACTTTCTCAGGACTTTCGACTGGAGGCACGTGATCTGGCTGGTGCTGATGTTCGGCATGATAATCCACATCCTGCCTGCGAAGTTCATCACGATGGGCAGCAGGAAAAGCTCCCTGAACACCTATACGGAGCCGACGGCTCACTACGACTCGGACGAGCTCTACCGCTTCGTACAGATCATGAACGTCAAGGCCTGGAAGGTCATGCTCATCTGGCTCTGCTTCAACGCCGTATTTGCCGTGCTATATCTTTTCGGCGTTATCGGCAATGCGGAGATGCTGCTGCTGTCGTTCCTGTATTTCGTTTCCGACATGATCTGCATCCTCATCTTCTGCCCCTTCCAGTCCCTTATCATGAAGAACCGCTGCTGCGTGAACTGCAGGATCTTCGACTGGGGCCACTTCATGATCTACACGCCGCTGCTGTTCATAAAGAGCTTCTTCAGCTGGAGCCTGTTCTTCACGGCCTGCATCGTGCTCATCCGCTGGGAGGTCATCTACGCCAGCCACCCCGAGCGCTTCTGGCACGGCTCGAACACCACCCTCCAGTGCGAGAACTGCAAGGACAGGATCTGCCAGATAAAGCAGCCGCTCAAGGAGATGTACAGACACATAAGCAAGAACATCCAGGATTATCTCAAATGACCCTCCGTTCATAATATGTCGAAACCGGCGTGACCATCATCGGTCGCGCCGGTTTTTTTCTCTTTCATCAGCTGTCAGTACAGCGTCTTGTCGATATCCATGGTCGCGTAGGCGTTGAGCTCCATCCCGGCTCTTACGCCGGCGAGGTATTCGTAGTAAGCCTGACACGCTATCATCGCGCCGTTGTCGCCGCAGAGCCTGAGCGGAGGAGTGAAGAGCTGTTTCCCCTCGGCAGCGGCGGCTCTCTCGAAATCGCGGCGTATCCGTGAATTGGCCGCGACGCCGCCGGATACGGATATCCTGTCGTATCCCAGCTCCCTGGCGGCAGCCATGACTCTCGGCACGAGCGTATCGCTGACCGCTGCGGCGAATGAGGCGGCAAGAGAAGCTCTGTCCAGTTCCTCCCCTTTCTGTTCCGCGTTGTGGACGATGTTAACGACAGCCGTCTTGAGACCGGAGAACGACATGTCGTAGGGCGCGTCCTCGATCTTTGCGCGGGGCAGGGCGAATTTCGTGTCGTCGCCTCCCTCTGCAAGGTCCTGCATCGGTTTTCCCCCCGGATACGGCAGTCCGAGGACGCGCGCGGCCTTGTCGAAGCACTCTCCCGCCGCGTCGTCGCGGGAAGCGCCCATTATCCTGAAGTCCGTATACCCGCGGACGTCGGCGATTATGCTGTTCCCGCCCGACACTATGAGCGCCAGGAACGGGGGCTCCAGTTCAGGATACGCTATATAGTTCGCCGCCAGATGGCCCCGTATGTGGTGCACGGGGATCAGCGGCACTCCAAGCGACAGGGCCAGCCCCTTGGCGAAATTCACGCCGACCAGCAGCGCTCCTATAAGCCCCGGCGCGTACGTCACCGCCACCGCGTCTATATCTTCCCTGCTTACGCCTGCTTTTTCAAGGGCCGACCCGGCAAGGCGGCTTATGACGTTTATATGGTTCCTGGACGCGATCTCAGGTACCACGCCTCCGTAGAGAGCGTGCATGTCGGCCTGTGAGAATATCTCGTCCGCGAGCACCTCGCGGCCGTTTCTGGTTATCGCGACCGCCGTCTCGTCGCAGGATGACTCTATCGCCAGAATGATCATGTATTCCCTCCCGTGCGGCTCACCCGCGCACGATTGTCCTTTCCATTATCAGCGCGTCCTCTGCCGGCGCGCTGTAGTAGTTCTTGCGTATGTTTATGACGGAAAAACCGGATCGCTCATAGAGGCCGACGGCGGGGCCGTTGCCCGCCCGGACTTCGAGGAACAGCTTTTCAGCGCCTTGTTCCTCCGCCCATCTTATCATCGATCCCATCATAAGCGCTGCCGTACCGCGCCTTCTCGCGTCTTCCCGGACGGCGATCCGGTACAGCTCCGCTTCGCCGCCGGCGAAACGGGCTATACAGAAACCCAGTATCTTGTCCTCATCCGAAGCTACCGCAAAAAAAGCATCCGGGGATCCGAGTTCGTCAAGAAGGCTCTTTTCCGACCATGGTGGCGAAAAGCACGAACGCTCCAGTTCGGCTATCTCCGGGACATCAGCGCTCCCGGCGGCTCTTATCACCGTCATTTGGCGTCGTACCAGCTTCTGCCGGTGTGGGTGTCGACCGTGAGCGGCACGGAGAAGTCCGCGGCGTGCTCCATCTCTTCCCGGAGCAGCTTGGAGACCGTCTCAGCCTCCTCCTCGGGACATTCCGCGATAAGCTCGTCGTGCACCTGCAGGATGAGCTTCGCCTGCAGGCCCTCGCGCTTCATGCGTTCGAAGACCCTTATCATCGCTATCTTGATGACGTCGGCCGCCGTGCCCTGGATCGGCATGTTGAGCGCGACGCGCTCGCCGAAGGCCCTCAGATTGAAGTTCGACGACCTGAGCTCCGGCAGACTGCGTCTGCGTCCGTAGACTGTGGATACGTATCCGTCGCGTTTTGCCTGCTCGACGACGTTCTTCATGTACTCCCTTACCCCGCTGTATTTCCCGAGGTAACTGTCCATGTACTGCTTCGCCTCCGCAACAGGCACGCCTATATCCTGAGCCAGCGAAAAGGCGGATATGCCGTAGACTATACCGAAATTGACCGCCTTCGCGCGGCCCCGCTGGAGAGACGTCACCTCGTCGAAGGGCGTGTCGAACACCTGAGACGCCGTGAGCCGGTGGATATCCGCTCCGGAGCGGAATCCTTCGCGCATGACCTCGTCTCCGGAGATGTGGGCGAGCAGGCGCAGTTCTATCTGCGAATAGTCTGCGTCGACGAGAGTGCAGCCCTCCCCGGCGATGAACATCTTTCTTATCTCGCTGCCGAGCTCTCTTCTGACAGGTATGTTCTGCAGATTCGGCTCCGTGGACGAAAGGCGGCCCGTCGCGGTGACAGTCATCTGGAAACTGGTATGTATGCGTCCGTCGTCCGAGATAACGCGCACGAGACCGTCCGCATATGTGGATTTCAGTTTCGAAAGTTCGCGGTATTCGAGTATCTCCCCGATTATCGGGTGCTTGTTTTTCAGTTTATCGAGAACGTCCGCGTTGGTCGAGTAGCCCGTCTTCGTCTTTTTCGGCGCGGGCAGCATCAGTTTTTCGAACAGCACCGCGCTGAGCTGCTTCGGGGAGTTTATGTTGAACTTCTCCCCCGCGAGCTCATAGATCCGCTCTTCGAGGTCTTCGATACGCCGGGACAGCGACTGTCCGAAATCGAGCAGCGCCTGTCTGTCCACGAGAAAGCCGTTTATCTCCATCTCCGCCAGTACTCTGCAGAGCGGCAGCTCTATGCCGTAGTACAGCTTCTCCATGCCGAGCTCTTTGAGCTTTGCCGAAAAGACCTCCATGAGCGCGCCGACGGCCGCCGCCTCTACGGTGAGGCGCGGCGCCCCGGCTTCATCCTCTTCTATGAGCGAGAACTGGTCGTTCTCCTCGAACTGCGTGTCGATCGAAAAGCCGCAGTAACGTTCGGTCAGGCGGGACAGCTCATAGGAATTGTCCGTCGGTGATATGACGTACGCCGCAAGAGCGGTATCGAATATCCAGCCGTCCGTATCTACGCCGTGCTCCAGTAGGAGCCGCATCGTATCCTTTATATCATGTCCGGCCTTCTTCACGCCGCCGCCGAATACGCCCTTCAGCGCGGTGTCCCAGCCGTCTGTGCCCGCGCACACGATATATGCGCGTCCGCCCTTTTCCGTGTCGATCTCCGCAGCGAACCGGTCGAGTTCCGGCGATACGCGTACGCGGACGCACTCTGCCTTTTCAAGCTCTGCGAGCATACGGCACGCGCCTTCACCGTCGGTGATCTCTTCCGATTCACATGTGCCTTTGAACTCCGCCGCTTCAGCAGCTTCCTGCGGGGCCTTGAGCCCCATGCGGTCTATAAGCTTTGAGAATTCCAGCTTTTTGAGCAATGCGTATAGAGCGTCGTTATCCGGCGCGCGGCGTCTGTTCTCCTCCGGGCGGAACTCTATGGGCGCGTCCGTCCTGATCGTGACGAGGATCCGGGAACTGTCCGCGGCCTCTCTGCCGGCGGTCAGCTTTTTGCGCACCGATTCGCTTATGTCCTTCGAATCAATCTGCTCATAGATGCCGTCGAGGCTGCCGAAACGCCGGACCAGCTCCCCGGCTGTCTTCTGTCCGATCCCGGCGACTCCGGGTATGTTGTCCGAAGGGTCGCCCATGAGCGCCTTGTAGTCGATCATCCGCACGGGCGGAAAGCCGTATTCCGCCTCGAACGTGCCGACGTCGTAGAGCGTCGTCTCCGTCTGGCCCATGCGGGTGCGCACGTGGCGCACTTTCGTCCTGTCCGTTATGAGCTGGAAACTGTCCTTGTCGCCGGTCACTATGACGCAGTCCCATCCGTCAGCCTCGCAGCGGCGGGAGATGGTGCCGATGAGATCGTCCGCCTCCCAGCCCTCGCACTCGTACCGCGGTATGTTCATCGCGTCGAGCACCTCGCGGAGTATAGGCATCTGGACGGCCAGCTCCTCGGGCATCCCCTTGCGCTGCGCTTTATAGCCCTCGTACATCTCATGGCGGAACGTAGGGGCCCTGAGATCGAAAGCTACGCACAGCGCGTCCGGCTCCTCGTCCGACAGGAGCCTCTGAAGGATGGTGAGAAAACCGTACACCGCGTTCGTGGGCGTGCCGTCGCTGGTGCTGAGCATACGTATGCCGTAGAACGCGCGGTTCACTATGCTGTTGCCGTCGATCACCATCAGTTTCATCTGCGTGCTCCTTGTGCGGGTCTCGGGAACGTGTTTATGCCTTTTTCCACTGCACTCCCTGTTTTGTGTCCATGAGGACGATGCCCATGTCCTTGAGCTGGTCGCGTATACGGTCGGCTTCCGCCCAGTTCTTCTCCTTGCGGGCGTTCTGGCGCGCCTCTATGAGAGCCTCGACTTCAGCGGCAAGCTCGTCGTCTTCTCCGCCTCCGTAGATGACGCCCAGGACTCCGTTGAGTTCGTCGAGCATATCCAGCGCGGCCTTTGCCGCGGCCTTCGTCGGGTTTTTGTCCGCAGCCGTGATCGTGTTCGCTTCGCGTATGAGCTCGAACATTACGGACACGGCGTCCGCAGTGTTGAAATCGTCGTCCATCGCTTCGATGAATCTCTCGCGGTACTTTGAAAGGCCCTGAACGAAGGTCTGCTCTTCAGCGGACAGGCCGCCGTCGGCGCCGTTTCCTGCTATGAACTCCAGATTGTCGTGCGCGGTCTTTATCCTCTCGAGGGCGGCCTTCGCCTGCATCAGTATCTCGCCCGAGTAGTTGAGCGGGCTGCGGTAGTGGCTCATGAGCATGAACATCCTGATGGTCTCGTAGCCGTATACCTCCGCCGCCTCGCGCACGGTGAAGAAATTGCCGAGGGATTTCGACATCTTCTTGTTGTCTATGCTTATAAAGCCGTTGTGCACCCAGTAGTGTACGAACTCGCAGCCGTTGGCCGCCTCGGACTGGGCGATCTCGTTCTCATGATGCGGGAACGTCAGGTCCTGGCCGCCGCAGTGGATGTCTATCGTCTTGCCCAGGTAGCGCATGGACATGGCCGAGCACGCGATATGCCAGCCCGGTCTGCCCTTGCCCCAGGGCGAATCCCAGCTGGGCTCGCCGGGCTTCGCCGCCTTCCACAGCGCGAAGTCCATCGGGTTCTCCTTTACGTCGGTCACGTCGATGCGGGCGCCGGCCTGAAGATCGTCGAGAGGCTGGTGGGACAGCTTGCCGTAATCCTTGAACTTCAGCGTGCGGTAGTAAACGTCTCCGCCCGTCTCATAGGCGTAACCCTTGTCTATGAGCGTGCTGACGATATCTATGATCTGCTGTATGTTCTCCGTGGCCTTCGGATGGATCGTGGCCGCTCTGACGCCGAGGCCTTTCGCGTCGGTGAAATACTCTTCGATGTATTTCTTCGCGATCTCCTCGCTCGTGACGCCCTCCTCGTTGGCCTTGTTGATGATCTTATCGTCGACGTCGGTGAAGTTCTGGACGAAAGTCACGTCGTATCCCCGGTATTCGAGATAACGGCGGAGCACGTCGAACATTATGATGGGCCGCGCGTTGCCGACGTGGATGTAATTGTAAACCGTGGGGCCGCAGGCGTACATACGCACCTTGCCCTCTTCGATGGGCACGAATTCCTCTTTCTGCATCGACATCGTGTTGAACAGTTTCATTATTCTCTTTCCTCCGTTTTCTTTTCAAGCGCATCGAGCCTTGCCTTCAGCGCCGCCATTTCCATAGCCACAGGGTCGGAGATGTGGATCGTATCCACCGCCGACGTGTAGTCCACCTTTTCCCCCGCCACTCGCACGACTTTCGCCGGCGCTCCGACCGCAGTGCTGTCGGGCGGGATGGGATCCAGTACGACCGCGTTCGCCGCTATTCGCGCGTTGTCGCCGACGGTGAACGGGCCGAGCACCTTGGCGCCGCAGCCGATCATGACGTTGTTGCCTATCGTCGGGTGGCGCTTTCCCTTCTCCTTGCCGGTACCGCCGAGGGTCACGCCCTGATACAGCAGCACGTCGTCGCCGATCTCCGTCGTCTCGCCGATCACTATGCCCATGCCGTGGTCTATGACGAGACGTCTGCCTATCGTCGCGCCGGGGTGGATCTCTATACCCGTGAAGTGGCGCGACCACTGGGACACGAACCGTGCGATGAATCTCAGCCGTCTCCTGTAGAACCAGTGGGCTATCCTGTGATAGATGACCGCATGTATGCCCTGATAAAGCAGGAATACCTCCAGCCCCGATCTGGCTGCAGGGTCCCTGGCCTTGTATGCGTTTATCGTTTCTCCGAGTCTGGTCATATAGAAGCCCCCGTCAAAAAAAATACCGCCTCATGCTTTCACAAGAGGCGGAGTGACCGCGGTCCCACTCTTATTTGTAACTCTGTGGCTTTAACGCAGCCGTACGCGGGGCATTGCCCCCGCCGCTCCGGGGCGCACTTTCGGTCCGCTTCGGCCGGAGCTGCTTTCAGCCGGTGACAGCTCCTCTCTGATGCCTGGGTCGGTCCTACTCTTCCCCTTCAACGCGTAAACGTATATTATCACGGGGCGCGCGGTGTGTCAAGAATGCCAAAAAAGTCTTGCATTTATATATGTAAGGTGCTATACTCGCTTTGTTAGTATTGTAGGACTTGACTTGAGTGGGACCCATCCCACTCTTTTTGTTGCACATATTTGCCCGGCAATAGCTTACATATTTTTCCAATTATTACCGGAGGATCTGTTTGATGAGCAGGATCACAGACATCGTCGCCGGCATCGCGAAGCCGGTGGCCGAGGCCCACGGCTGCGAGCTGTGGGACGTGGAATACGTCAAGGAGGCGGGGGCCTGGTACCTCCGCGTATACATCGACCGCGAGGGCGGCGTCTCGATAAACGACTGCGAGGCCGTGTCCCGCGAACTCGACCCGCTGCTGGACGAGGCCGATCCGATCAGCGGCAGCTACACCTTCGAGGTGTCGTCCGCCGGCGCCGAGAGGCAGCTCAAGCGGCCTTCGGATTTCGAGCGGTTCATCGGACATCTCGTCGAAGTTAAGCTTTACCGCGCCGTCGAGGGACGCAAGTCCTATGTGGGAGACCTTGCCGCGTATGACGACGGCGCCGTTGAGATAACGGTGCCCGGCGGTGGGAACATGAGATTTGAAAAAAGCGACGTGGCCGGCGTACGGCTCCGGATCGCCTGAGCATATTGGAGGACAGAACAGATATGAACGCTGAATTTTTTGCGGCAATAGCAGACATCGAGAAGGAAAAGGGCATTCCCCAGCAGTACATGCTCGACAAGATCGAGCAGGCGCTCCTCGCAGCGCTCCGCAAGGACAATCCCAACGCCGCGGAGGCCGCGCGCGTAGTCGTGGATCCCGAAAAGAAAAAGATAGATCTCTATATCGAGAAGTCCGTCGTGGAGGAAGTGGAGAACCCGGCAACCCAGTACTCTCTCGAGCAGGCACGCGCCATCTCCCCGAAGTATGACGTAGGCGACGTCATCCGGGAGCCGGTCGAGACCAAGAAGTTCGGGCGCATCGCCGCCCAGGCCGCGAAGCAGGTCATAATCCAGGGCATCCGCGAAGCCGAGCGCAGCATAGTCTACGACGTGTTCACCTCCAAGGAGCACGAGATCCTCACCGGCATCGTCACGCGCATCGACCCGCGCAGCGGCAGCGCGTACATCCAGATAAGCTCGAACTCCGAGTATACGGAGGCCATGCTCTCCGCCAGCGAGCAGATCCCCACCGAGGAGCTCAGCGAAGGCGACCGCATAAAGGTCTACGTCGTCGAGGTACGCAAATCCACCCGCGGTCCCCAGGTCATCATATCCCGCACCCATCCCGGCCTGATCAAGCGTCTGTTCGAGCTCGAGGTCCCGGAGATATTCGACGGCACGGTCGAGATCCGCAGCATAGCCCGCGAGGCGGGCAGCCGCACCAAGATTGCCGTCGCTTCCAACGATCCCAACGTCGATCCCATCGGCGCCTGCGTAGGCCCGAAGGGCGCCCGCGTCGCGTCTATAGTCGACGAGCTCCGCGGCGAGAAGATAGATATCGCAAGATACAGCGATATCCCGGAGGAGTTCATAGCCTCCGCCCTCTCCCCGTCCGACGTCATCTCCGTCACCATGCTGGACGAAGGCAACAGCTGCCGCGTCGTGGTGCCGGACAACCAGCTCTCCCTCGCCATCGGCAAGGAAGGCCAAAACGTGCGTCTCGCCGCGCGTCTGACCGGCTACAAACTCGATATAAAGCCTGCGAGCCAGGCCTGAACATAACGTTCTATAATGAAAGGAGGCAGTCAGGATGCCTAAAAAAATACCTATGCGCCAGTGTCTCGGCTGCCGCGAAATGAAGCAGAAACGCGAGCTCATCCGCGTCGTGCGGTCTCCGGAAGGCGAGATCTCCCTCGACTTCCGAGGAAAAAAGCCCGGCCGCGGAGCCTACGTCTGCCCCAATGAAAAGTGCCTTAAAACGGCCGTTAAATCAAAAGCGCTGGAACGCGCGCTCGGGGCCCCCATACCGGAGGACATATACCTTGGCATAAACGAGCACATGGAGGAATTGGATGGATAACGCAGCCGGTATTCTTGGGCTCGCAAAGAAAGCGGGAAAACTTGAGATCGGCGAGGAATCGGTCAGTACGGCGGTCCGGCAGAACCGAGCGCGGCTCATTATGTCGGCAAACGACGCCTCGGCCAGCTCCAGAGAACACGCTGAGAACCTTGCCGCATCGGGCGGCACCGTCATGATCGTGCTGCCGTACGGAAAGGAAGAGCTCGGCGCCCTGCTCGGGCGCGGCTCGCCGGGCATCATCGCGCTGACAGATCTCGGTATGGCGCTGAGCCTCACCGATAAGCTCGCGGCGGCGCACCCGCAGGAGTATGACGGCGCCGCGGCCGCACTTAAAAAGAAAAAGACGCGCCGCGACGAACGCAAAGCCGCCGCCGGGAGCGCATCCGGCAATCCCGCAAAGAGGAGGACGAAATAATGGCTATAGTGTTTAAATACAGAGTCCACGAGGTGGCGAAGGATTTCAAGCTCCCGACGAAGGACATCACGGAGATAATGACCGAATACGCGACCACTCCTAAGAACCACATGCAGGTCCTTACCGAAGACGAGCTCGATATCATCTTCGAGTATCTCACGCAGCACCATCAGATCTCCAGCATCGAGGAGATCTACGCTGTCACGTCTCCGAAGGCGGACATTCCCGAGCCTGCCAAAAAGGCCGGGAGCACGGAAGCGAAGCAGGCTCCCGCTGAAGCAGCCGGAAAACAGGCCCCCGCAGCAGCAGCCTCCGAACAGCCCGCGGCTCAGAAGCCGAAGAAGAAGGAAGAAAAACCCTTCCAGCCCAGACGCGTGCCTGAAAAGCGCATCATAGACACGTCGGGCGCCACCATAAACCTCTCCAAGTACGACGAGCACATCGATTCGCTCGTTCCGGAACGCGCCGAGAACATGAAGCGCGGCAAGGAGAAGTTCGCCAAGAAGAAATCCGAGCGCAACCAGACCATGGCCTCCAGCGCGAAGCGCCGTCAGGAGGAACGCGACAGGCTCCAGCGGTTCCAGCTCGAGCAGGCGAAGAAGGCTCAGCTAAAGGTCCAGATCCCCGACGAGATCAGCGTCGGCGAGCTGGCCACCCGCATGAAGAAGACCGGCGTCGAAGTCGTGAAGAAGCTCATCAAGCTCGGCGTCATGGCTTCCCTTTCAGACGTCATCGACTACGATACCGCCGCTCTCGTCGCCATGGAGCTCGGATGCAAGGTCGAGCATGAGGTCATCGTGACCATAGAAGAGCGTCTCATAGACGACCACGAGGATACCGAAGAGGAACTCGTGCCCCGCGCCCCCGTACTTGTCGTCATGGGCCACGTCGACCACGGCAAGACCTCCCTCCTCGACAGGATCCGCCAGGCCAACGTCGTGGCGGGCGAGGCCGGCGGCATAACCCAGCATATAGGCGCATACCGCGTCGAGATAAACGGAAGTCCCATAACCTACCTCGACACCCCGGGCCACGAGGCTTTCACCTCCATGCGCGCCCGCGGTGCGATGGTCACCGACATCGCGATACTCATCGTCGCCGCAGACGACGGCATCATGCCGCAGACCGTCGAGTCCATCAACCACGCGAAGGCCGCCGGCATCCCGATAATCGTCGCGATAAACAAGATCGACGTCCCCGGCGCGAATCCCGAGCGCATCAAGCAGCAGCTCAC
>JAFZSD010000041.1 GCA_017619535.1 Oscillospiraceae bacterium
CCCCCGCCGTTCATTCTGATTATCCGGAGCTGCAGATGAAGATTTGTACCATCGCAAGTTCATCCTCCGGCAACTGCACGCTGGTGACCGCCGGAGGGACCAGCCTGCTGATCGACGCCGGGATTTCGATGCGCCGAATAGTAGCCGGACTGAAATGCGCCGGAATCGATCCCGGCTCTCTCAGCGCCGTTCTGGTCACCCATGAGCACAGCGACCACATAAGCGGCCTGCCTATGCTGTCCAAGCGCTTGGGCCTGCCTGTCTATACGTCCCGCGGGACGGCCGCAGGGATAAGACTGGCCTGCCCCCGGGCGGATATCCCCATGAACGAGTTCTCGGCCGGCGACGGGTTCGAGATATGCGGACTGTACGTGAAGAGCTTCCCGACTCCGCACGACACGCCGGAGAGCGTGGGCTTCAGACTGACGGACGGAAAGACTTCCTTCGTCCTGGCTACCGACACGGGATATCTGTCGGACGCGCTTCTGGACGCCGCCAGGGGAGCGGACGCCGCCGTCATAGAGGCGAACCACGATACGGACATGCTCCGGTTCGGGAATTACCCGGCTTTTCTCAAACGCCGCATACTGTCCGACAGGGGCCATATGTCCAACAGGGTATGCGGCGCTTTTGCCAGGGAGCTTGCGCAGTCTGGTACGAAGAGGATAATACTCGGACACCTCAGCAAGGAGAACAATACGCCGGAACTGGCGTATTCGGCCGTCTCCGCCGCGCTGCGGGAGATCGGTGCAGCGGCCGGCGGGGACATAGAGCTGACAGTCGCGCCCAGGTACGACATGAGCGATATCTATACGCTGTGAACAGGGGAGAAACGCGGAGATGCTTTCGGTAAAGATAATATGTGTCGGCAAGCTGAAAGAAAGATTCTATTCAGACGCCGTCGACGAATACGTGAAGCGTCTCGGCGCGTACTGCCGGCCTGAGATCGCCGAGATCTCCGAGGTCCGTCTGCCTGACAGACCCACAGAGGGAGAGATAGCCGCAGCGCTGTCGAAAGAGGCCGCGGAGATAACCAGATGCATCCCGAAAGGCGCGGCAACAGTCGCGATGTGCATAGAGGGAAAGCAGATGAGCAGCGAGGAATTTGCAGGGATGCTGTCCGGATTCGCTCTCGGCGGCGTTTCCAGGATCTGCTTTCTCATAGGCGGTTCCTGCGGCCTTGACGAGGAACTGAAGAGATCGGCAGACGTTAAGATGTCGATGTCGAGAATGACGTTTCCGCATCACCTCGCAAGGGTGATGCTTCTGGAACAGCTGTACCGCGGATTCAATATCTGCGGAGGCGGAAAATACCATAAATAGAGAGGAGAATCGACCGTGTCCGACTGGGGGATCAAGAAATGGGACAACCTGAGCGACAGATGGCCTGTCGACGACGAGGGGAAGACTGTTCCGCCCGTGTTCTTCGAGCATGTGGCAGGAAGTCAGCTCGATGTGGATATGGCTATCAACCTGCTCGACGCTTACGGGATACCGACCGTTCTTCAGTACCCGAACGACGGGGAATTCGGCAAGGTGATGCTCGGTTTCCCGGGCGGCGGAGTTGACGTTTTCGTGCCCGAGACGATGCTCGAGGACGCGAGGAACATAGTGAGCGGAGACATCATACCCGACGAGGAGGAAGACCGGTGAACTACACGGAAACGTACGCGTACTGGCTGGCGTCGGGCGCGCTCAGCGAATCCGAGAAGGACGAGCTGCGCGCCATCATCGGCGATGAGAAGGAGATAGAGAGCCGGTTCTACGGAGGCCTTGAATTCGGCACCGCGGGTCTCCGCGGAATAATGGGCCTCGGAACGGCCAGAATGAACATCCATGTCATCCGCCATGCAACGAGAGCTTTTGCCGAGGTGATACTCGCGGAGGGCAGGGAGACGGCGGATAAGGGCATTGCCATATGCTATGACTGCAGGAACAACAGCAGGGATTTCGCCCGTGCGGCCGCCTGCGTCATGGCGGGAAGCGGTATCCCCGTACGGATCTTTTCGGAGATGAGACCCACGCCCGAACTGTCCTTCGCCGTTCGTTATTACGGCTGCGCCGCAGGCCTTAACGTCACTGCGAGCCATAACCCGAAGGAATACAACGGATACAAAGTGTACTGGTCGGACGGCGCTCAGCTGCCGCCGAACAAGGCTGCGCTCATCAAGGCCAGGATGGAGAAAAACGACGTGTTCGCTTTCGGCGCCGGAATGGACTACGACGAGGCGAAAGCCGCCGGTCTCATAACGGAGCTCGGCAGCGAGACCGACGACGCGTTCCTGGAATGCGTGATGGGCGAGGCCACGGATTATGAGACAGTGGCGAAGGTGGCCGACAGTTTCAAGATGGTCTACACGCCCTTCCACGGGACCGGACGGGTTATGGTCCCGTACGTCCTGCACAGGCTGGGCATAAAGAACATCTATCCTGTCGAGGAACAGATGGTCCCGGACGGAAACTTTTCCACAGTCAGCTCGCCGAACCCGGAGAACCCCGAGGGGTTCGCTCTGGCGATAGAGCTGGCCGACAAAGTCGGCGCGGATTTCATCCTGGGCACCGATCCGGACACCGACAGGATCGGCATACTGGTAAGGGACAGGGAAGGCGTGTTCAGGCCCGTATCGGGCAACAAGACCGGCGTCCTGCTCCTCGACTACATAATAGGCTCAAGAAAACGCGCTGGAACGATGCCCGAGGACCCTGTGGCTCTCAAGACGATAGTGACCACGGAGATGGCCAGGGTTGTTGCCGAGACTAACGGCGTCCGCTGCTACGACACATTCACCGGATTCAAGTTCATGGCGGAGAAGAAGAACGCCCTCGAGGCGGCGGGAGAGGGGAAGGTCATCTTCTCCTATGAGGAATCCTACGGCTATATGATGGGCGACTACGTCCGCGACAAGGACGCCGTCACCGGATCCCTTGTCATAGTGGAAATGGCCGCATGGTACGCCTCCCGGGGCATGTCCCTGTGGGACGCGATAGACGAGCTCAGCGAAAAGTACGGGTTCTTCGACGAACGTACCGTCAACCTGTATATGCCGGGCCTCGACGGCATGGACCGTATGGCTAAGCTCATGGATTCCCTGAGAAACGATCCGCCGGCGGAGATCGCGTCGACGCCTGTCGTAAAACGCAGCGACTATCTGGACGGCACCTGTACCGACGCGGCCAGCGGCGAGAAGACGAAGATCGAGCTCTCGGGCTCGAACGTGCTGCGTTTCGCGCTCTCCGACGGAACTGTCATCCTTGCAAGGCCTTCTGGCACGGAGCCCAAGATAAAGGTCTATATACTCGCCCGCGGCGCATCGGCTGAAGAGTGTCTCGGAAAACTCGACGAGTACGGAGCGTGGGCGGAATCGCTGAAATAACAAAGATAAAAAGGGAGGACGCCGGAAACGCGTTCCGGCGCCCTCCTCTCACGCGTACGGCGCGGAAGCCGCGAGACGATGAAAAATATTGAACAGCGGGTCTTGACTTGACAGTGCCGGTTTGCTATATTGACAATAATCAAACGAAAGCCAGAGGCAGTGACGAAGAGGAGTACCCGCAGTAGCGATGCGAAGAGAGGAAACGGCCGGTGTAAGTTTCCGTGAGCTCTGCGGTGAAGCAGCTTCCGAGCTTCAGATCGAAAGCGCCCCGGGGCGCAAGTAGTCCCTGACGGAGCCCGTCCGTTACAGCGGGAGCGGTATTGCGCCGGCAGCGCAGTACCGGCAGAGAGCGGGAGAACGTATGTTTTCCCGAATTCAGGTGGTACCGCGGTACATTCCGCCCTGAACCGAAGATACGGTTCGGGGTTATTTTTTTAGCGAGGCGAAAGATAATGAAGGTCTTCAACAAATCAACGAAACTCGACAACGTCTGCTACGACGTACGCGGACCCGCACTCGACGAGGCGGGCGCCATGGAGGCTGCAGGCGAGAAGATACTCAAACTGAATATTGGCAATCCTGCCGTTTTCGGATTCCATGCTCCCGGAAAGCTCAGGAATATAATGTCCGGATCGCTGTCCGACGCGGACGCGTATTCCGATTCCAGGGGCCTGCTCTTCGCCAGGGAGGCCATCGCGTCGTACTGCGCGAAGAAGGGGATAAAGGGCGTCACGCCCGGCGACGTATACACCGGAAACGGCGTGAGCGAACTCATCACGATATGCATGCAGGGGCTTCTTGACAACGGCGACGAGATACTTATCCCGGCTCCCGACTATCCGCTTTGGACCGCTGCCGCAACGCTGGCGGGAGGAAAGGTGCTCCACTATGTCTGTGACGAGAGTTCGGACTGGAATCCCGACATCGAGGACATCGAGAGAAAGATCACGCCGAAGACCAAGGGCATCGTCGTCATCAACCCCAACAATCCGACCGGCGCGCTCTACCCGGTGGAGATACTCGAGAAGATCGTGGACATCGCAAGAAGACACGAACTCATCATATTTGCGGACGAGATCTACGACCGTCTGGTCATGGACGGACTGAGCCACACGTCGATCGCTTCGCTTGCCGACGACGTTTTCATGGTGACGCTGAACGGCCTGTCCAAATCCCACAGGGCGGCCGGCTACCGTGTCGGCTGGATGAGCCTCTCCGGCGACAAGAGCGCCGTAAAGGGATATATAGAAGGGCTCAACATGCTGGCGTCGATGCGCCTGTGTTCGAATGTCCCCGCCCAGCATATCATCCCGGCCGCGCTGGAGGACACCGAGGAGGATCCGGAGCTTCTGCCGGGCGGAAGGTTCTATGAACAGCGGGCGTACATAACGGAACGGATCAATTCGATACCCGGCGTATCCGCAGTGAAGCCGAAGGCGGCTTTCTACATCTTCCCGAAGATAGACACGAAGCGCTACAACATAAAGGACGACGAGAAGTTCGTTCTCGATCTGCTTCGCGCGGAGAAGATACTGCTGGTGCGCGGCGGCGGCTTCAACTGGCCCGAGCCGGATCACTTCAGGATCGTATATCTTCCGAAGATATCCCAGCTCACGGAGTCGATGGACAGATTCGAACACTTCCTCTCGGATTACCGCCAGTCGTGAACCGGCGAATAGTTACCGATATGTAATCGATTTTCCGGCGGAATGTGATACAATGATCCATAAGGGATCGGCGCTGCTTTCATAGGAGCGCCGGAGCGCCTTGACCATGCACGGGAGGTAGATCTGACAGTGCTCAACAGGATAAAGACGTTTTTCAGGAGACTGCGTTCCGGCAGTTTCAAGAGGATGTGGCGAAACGCCGGGGTCGCCGCGAAGGAATCCGGCAGATCCAGGATATCCGTGCTCTTCGACATGATCTGGTGCATCCTTTTCCGGGGAGTCGGGTATCTGGACTACGTCGTTTTCGGATTCGCCGACATAGGGAAGGAAAAGCGCGATACCTACATGACGATGTCGCACAACCAGGCCCTCGTCCATATGCTGAACGACAGGGATTACTATTACGTTTTCGACGACAAGCTGGTGTTCAACGAGCGGTTCGCGAAATATCTCAAGCGCGGCTTCATCGACCTGAGAAAGACGGACGCGGAAGGTCTGTCCGGATTCTGCAGCGGCAAGACGTCCGTGTTCGCGAAGCAGCCGGACTCATACGGAGGGCTGGGAGTCGAGAAGGTGACCCTGACTCCGGATACTGACTATGCGGCGCTGTACGGGCGCCTCATGGATGAAAAGAAATACGATATAGAGGAGACGGCGGTCCAGGATCCCGAACTCGACAGACTCTGTCCGGGCTGCATCTGCACTCTCCGAGTGGTCACGATCCTGCACGAAGGCGTGCCCCACGTCGTATACACGCTCCTGAGGATGGGCAGCGGGAAGAGCTATGTGGACAACGTAACGAGCGGCGGCATGTACACCCTCGTGAACATGGAGGACGGCACGCTTGCGGAATACGCTTTCTGCGACAAGACGGCGTCATACTATGACCGCCATCCGGCGACGGGCATGCTGTTCAAGGGATTCAAGGTGCCGCAGTACCGGGAGGCGCTGGACATGTGCCTTGAGGCGGCTCTGGTCGAGCCCCACATGGGCTACGTGGGCTGGGACGTCGGCATAACGGTAAACGGTCCGGCTTTCATGGAAGGCAACAACCTTCCGGGATACGATATGTGCCAGAACAAGAAGTTCCATCCCGACCACATGGGCATACTGCCGGTATGCGAGAGCATACTGGGCGAAAAGATCGACAGGAACAGATAGCGTTCCGGCGGCGTCCGGGATAGCGGAGGGAGCTTTATGAAGCGGTACCGCATGAAGAGCGAGACCAGATATATAAGCACCGCAGCCGGAAAGATGAAGCTCGTCGTGCTGAGGCCATTCGGTCTGAACGGTCCGCTCCCGGGGATACTATGGATCCACGGAGGCGGATACGCGCTGGGCGCGGCGGGCATGGTGCGGTTTTCCGCCGGAAAGATGCTCGCGTCCAGATTCGGAGCGGTTGTGGTGTCGCCGGAGTACAGGCTTGCGGGCCAAGCGCCGTATCCGGCGGCTCTCGAGGACTGTTCGGCCGCGTTCAGGCATATGTTCGATAATGCTGAGGGACTTGGGATCCGAAGAGATATGATAACTGTCGGCGGGGAGAGCGCGGGAGGCGGTCTCGCCGCCGCTCTGTGCATCTATGAACGCGACAGGGGAGGGCCGGCGCCCAGACTGCAGCTGCCCCTGTATCCGATGCTCGACTGTGAAGACACGGAGACGTCACGCGACAATCACGGCAGGATCTGGAACACGAAGAGAAACCACTGGGGCTGGTCGAAGTATCTCGGAGAACTGTACGGCTCCGGCAGCGTTCCGAAATATGCGTCTCCGTCCAGGGAGACAGATTTCAGCGGACTTCCGCCGTGTTACACCTATGTGTGCGACGGCGAGCCGTTCCGCGCTGAGACTCTTGCATATGTGGATAATCTCAAAAAGGCCGGCGTGAACGCGAAAGCAGATATATACAGGGGAAACGTGCACGCCTTCGACCGCTTCTGCTTCTGGACAAAAGATGCCCGTGCCGCCAGGAGGACGCTCACCAGAGAATATGAAACGGCTATGGCCGGGGAGGAATGCGGGGCCCCGCAGTGCTGACAGAATAATATAATTAGTAATGCCCGGATACGAAACGCATGACTTGGCGCTGTATCCGGGCAAAAAAATATGCCAAAAGCCGATAATGGCTCTTGACACCAGATCAGAATTTTGATAACATAAATTGCTATCTGCAAATTACGGAGGAAACAGACCCCCACTATCATCTGAGCACATTCTAGCATATACGCCGCGGATGTCAATCCCATACAGGCAAAAACATTCAACGCGGCCGTGTGTGTCATCAGAATCGAGGCATCGATGATCAGGCGGGCGGCCGTTACACCATAAGAAAAGGAGTGGAGCGATTGCCAAAGGATGTAGCGTACGGCAAGACTATACGAAAGAGTTTTGCCAAATCCACGGAGATCCAGGACATGCCCAATCTTCTGGAGATCCAGAAGGATTCCTACAAGTGGTTCATCGAGGAAGGACTTCATGAGGTCTTCCGCGATGTAGCCGCCATTACGGACTATACCGGCAATCTTGAGCTCACGTTCATCGACTACAGCATGAACGAGAAGCCCAAGTACACCATCGAGGAGTGCAAGGCGCGCGACGCCACGTATGCGGCGCCTCTCAAGGTCCGCGTCCGTCTGCGCAACAAGGAGACCGAGGAGATCAAGGAGCAGGAGATATTCATGGGCGACTTCCCGCTCATGACCAAGGCCGGCACCTTCGTCATCAACGGCGCAGAGCGTATCGTCGTGTCCCAGATCATCCGCAGCCCGAGCATCTATTTTGAAAAGAACACGGATCCCAAGACCGCGATCACGATATACGCGTCCACGGTAATCCCGTACCGCGGCGCCTGGCTCGAGTATGAGACCGACGCGTCGGATACTTTCTATGTCCGCGTAGACAAGAACAGAAAGCTTCCGATCACCTGGCTCCTCCGCGCCATCGGCCAGCCCACTGAAGAGCCCTTCACATGGCTCTCCATGGAAGGAGCTGAAGGCGGCGCCTCCACCACTGAACAGCTCAAGGCTGTCTTCGGTGAGGACGAGCGCATGATCGCCACTCTGGACAAGGACATCTGCACCAGCAGGGAAGATGCCCTTATAGAGCTCTATAAGCGTCTCCGCCCGGGCGATCCCCCGACGGTGGACAGCTCCGAGACGCTCCTCCGCAATCTCTTCTTCGATCCCCGCCGTTACGACATCTCCACTGTCGGACGCTATAAGTTCAACAAGAAGCTCTCCATCTGGCACAGACTGAACGGGAAGACCCTTGCCCGTCCCGTCGCGGATCCCATGACCGGCGAGATCCTTGCGGACGCCGGCGAGCTCCTCACCCGCGAGCGCGCGGAAGAGCTCGACGCCAAGGGCGTGAACGACGCCTGGATCAGCGTGGACGGCCGCGAGGTCAAAGTGTTCTCCAACGGCATGGCGCCGCTCGGAAGCTTCGTCGACTTCGATCCCGAAGAGCTCGGCAGAAAGGAAAAGGTACGTCTCGTCGTCCTCAAGAAGC
>JAFZSD010000042.1 GCA_017619535.1 Oscillospiraceae bacterium
GCGTGAGACCGACGCACTACGCGGCTCAGTAGCTTCATTGTTCATGGTGCACTCAAAGCTTTGCACACTCACGGACGCCACTTAATCGACGCCTTCCCCGGCTCGTGGCCCTTCCGGTTCAGACGGCAGCCGACTTATGCGGCTACAGCAACAGTATTGTTGTTGTTAGTTAATTTATAATACCCGTTTTATGGCGGCCGGGCGCCGCCTCCTGCTATCCAGGTCTCAATGCCCCTGTCGAACCCTGTACTGACCCGTTTCGCACAATACTGTTCCGATTTCCGTGAGCCCGTCTCAGCGGGCTCTCCTGCATTTCGGATTATATCACAGATGCGCTGTTAGTCAACATCTGTGTAGATCCGGTCATCGCCTGTCATCTGTCGTTAGTCGCGTCGCCGTTCCCGGTTATGGGTATGGCCTCTCCCAGGTATGTCGGCTCTGGCATCACTACGGTATATACCCAGTCCTTGCACCGTGCGAGCATCTCCCTGATCTCGCGGTACTCCTGTCCTCTGTACTCGCGCGGGTCTGATGCGACGCCATAGGCTTCCAGCCCAAGCTTCTGCGCAACGTAGAGCGCCCTGTACAGATGGTACTTCTGCGTTACGATTATTATTCTCCGCGCCTTGAAGATATCCCGTGCTCTGTAAAGGCTCTCGTAAGTAGAGAAGCCCGCGTGATCCATGAAGATATCTTCCGAGGGAACACCGGCATCGATGGCGTAGTCCTTCATGACGTTGACCTCGTCGTAGTCCTCCTGACCGTGATCACCGCTCATGAGCAGCCGGTCGGACGCTCCGGACTTATAGAGCCCGACCGCGCAGTCCAGCCTGTCGGCGAGCATGTGGCTCGGTACACCACCGGACCAGACGCCGGCTCCGAGAACTAGGATGCAGTCGGCATTCAGCGGGGCCGTTTCCTCTTCCGTTATCATTCTGTCCTCTGAGGCCGCCATGACGCGATTGTTCACGATAAGCACAGCGGCACAGCCCAGCAGCGCGGCGGCGACGATGATTAGGATCACCGTACGCAGAATATGCCGTCTTCTCTTTTTGGTCTTTTCCATCTGCTCGCTCCCGGGGCGCGCTCCGAGGCGGCAGCCTCACGCGCGCGAAACTATATAATGTATAGACGTTTCCTGGCGTCAAAAGTTCCGTCAAAGCAGAAAACGGCTCAGCAGAACTCGATCCCGCCCTCCGGACTCATAGACTTGATCCTGGCGAGAGACTCGACCCTTACTCCGGAGGCGCGTATCAGATCTCCGCCGGGCTGGAACGCCTTCTCTATAGCGATGCCGGCGCCCACGAGTGTGGCTCCCGAGTCGCGGACGAGCTTTATGAGCCCGTTCAGCGCGGCGCCGTTTGCAAGGAAGTCGTCGACTATCAGGACCCTGTCTCCGGGCCCAAGATAATCCTTCGACACCATTATCTCGCTCACGCCGCCGTGAGTGAACGACTCCACCTGAGCGGTGTACACGTCAGCCGATAGGTTCGACGTCCTCCCCTTCTTGGCGAACAGCGCGGGGCATCCGAAGGCCTGCGCGGTCATGCACGCGATACCTATTCCGGAGGCCTCGATCGTGAGTATCTTGTTTACTCCGCAGCCGTCGAAAAGGCGTCTGAATTCCTTCGCCATCTCTTCAAAAAGAGCGACGTCCATCTGCTGGTTGAGGAACGCTCCCACCTTGAGAATTCCGCCCTCTTTTACCTCTCCGTCCTTAACTATCCGTTCCTCTAAAAGGCGCATCCGAACATACCTCCCGGCGTCTGCCGACGCCTGTTTTGATCACATGAAGTATCATACCATTTAATGAAAAAACTTGCAATCTTCAAAATTATAGTGTATTATGACATCCATAAGCAGCAGTTATACTTAAACCATTATTCTGAGGTGTACATATGGACGTCGATCTTGAGCTTTTCCGGATCTTTGACACCGTTGCGACCACTAAAAGCTTCTCCTCTGCGGCTGAGGAACTGAAGATCAGCCAGCCGGCCGTCAGCCAGGCGGTAAGACGCATGGAGGAACAGCTTGGGACCAGACTTTTCGAACGCGGTCACAGGGGCGTATCCCTCACGCAGGAGGGGGAGACGATCTACAGCTATGTGCATACGGCGCTCCGGATGATCGGCACCGGCGTAGAGAGAGCACTGGACCGGAATCCCCTGCGCGACACGCACCTGCGGATCGCGGCAGGCGACTCGGCGGCGAAGTGGTATCTTGCGCCCCTCGTACGGGAGTATGCCTCCCTGTATCCGAACGTCGTGATACGGATCCTGGCAGGCAAGACCGCCGATACCCTCGCTCTCCTGCAGGAAAGAAAGGCCGATATAGGCTTTGTAAACATGCCTATTTCAGCCGACGGCATCATATTTGAAGAGTGTCTCACTCTCCACGACGTCTTTATCGCCGGCAAGGAGTATGAGAATCTCAAAAATACGACCGTATCGCTCCAGGAACTCACGACCTACCCTCTCATAATGCTCGATGGCTCGTGCCGTACGCGAAAATGGGTCGACCGCCACTTCAACGCCCACGGTGCCATGATACTGTCGTCTCTCGTCCTCAGCTCGCAGGAACTCATGCCGGAGTACGTCCGCACCGGTCTGGGGATAGCGTGCGTCGTAGATGAATTCAGCCGCCAGACTCTGAGCTCCGGCGACGTCTTCCGCGTCGAGCTCCGGGACCCGGTGCCCGAACGCAGCCTCGGCATATGCTTCCGTTCCGACACGCCTCTCTCCCCTTCAGCTGAGAGATTCATCGAACTCGTGAAGCGGCGCGGCTGACCTTATGATCATGTTAGCATCACATAACCTCCGCTTATAGCAGTTATTAACAAACCGCGTCCGGTTCCGACCAGGCGCGTTTTTGCTGTAATGCCGCCCCGAACGGGGCATTTTTCTTCGTTTTTCCGTCAAAATATCTAATAACTTTTGCAATTATACTATATATAAGGCATTGACATATATTAGGATAAAAAGGTATACTTAATTGAACGGGTTCAGTTTGTTTTTCTGAATTATTCAGAACCCTAAAGAAGGAGGTTATAGCGTGGAAGGAATCAAAGCTAAACTGAAAGCGATTTTTGGCGCAGCAAACGTTTCTGACGATCCGAAAGTACTTGCCGGATACGCCAGCGATAAGAGCTTCGCTAAAGCTATCGCACCTGCTTATGTCGTGAAGGCATCGAACGCTGACCAGGTAGAGGCACTCGTCAAGTTCGCCAACGAGGCGAAACTGCCCCTTATCCCTGTGAGTTCCGGTGCTCCTCACTACAGAGGCGACACTGTCCCCAGCGTTGCCGGCGCGGTCATCGTCGACCTCTCCGGTATGAAGAAGATAATCAGCATAAACAGTCTCCACAGAATGGCCGTTATCGAGCCCGGCGTCACCTATGGTGAATTCCAGAAGGCGCTTGCAAAGGAAGGTATGCATCTTGCGTACACCCTTGCTCCGAGAGCGGGCAAGTCCGTTCTGGCCGACGTTATGGATGTTGAGCCGCGTCTCAACGCCATGCACGGCTGGAGCTACACCGAGCCTTTCCGCTGCGTCGAGGTCACCTGGGGCGACGGCAGGCGCATGTACACCGGCGACGCTGCAAACGGCGGCCCGGTAGGCAGCCTTGAGAAACAGTTCACGGAAGAAAAATGGCAGGTCAGCCCCCTCGGCCCGATGATGCTTGACTTCTACCGTCTGCTCACCCAGTCTCAGGGCACAATGGGCATCGTAACGTGGGCTTCCATCCGCTGCGAGCTCGCACATCAGGCTCATGACTGCTTCTTCCTCGCGGCAAACGAGGAAAAAGACCTTCTCAACTTCGTTTGGGATGTCAACCACGTCCGCTTCAGCGAAGAGATGTTCATCATGAACAAGGCCGAGGTCGCGAACCTCATGGGCAAAGACGCCGCTGAGATCGCCGCACTCAAGACCGCCCTTCCCGCATGGATCGTGTTCGTCGGAGTCGGCGGCAGAGAGCTTCTGCCCAAGGAGCGCTGCGAGCAGCAGGCCGCTGATATCGGCGAGATCGCCCAGAAGAACGGCCTCACTCTTCTCCGTTCCGTCGGCGGCGTATCCGCTACCAGCTTCTACAAGAAGGCCATCTCCGTCTGCCCGGAAGGCAAGTACTGGAAAGAGACCCAGAAGGGCGCGTTCCAGGATATCTTCTTCCTCAGCAAGATCGACGACACCGCGATGTTCATCGACAAGATGAACTCCCTCGCAGCTGCCGCCGGCTACCCCGTGTCCGACATCGGCGTCTATGTACAGCCGATCCACATGGGCACCGCGTACCATGTTGCGTTCACCCTCCCGTATGATCCCGAGAACAAGAAGGAAACCGCTCTCGTCAAGGATCTCTTCATCAAGGCCAGCGAGGCTCTTGCCGCTGCCGGCGCGTATTACGCGAGACCGCACGGCCCGTGGGCGCGCATCCAGCTCAACAAGGATGCGATGAACACCAAGTCCCTCATGAAGCTGAAGGGCATCTTCGATCCGAACGGCATCATGAATCCCGGCAAGATCTCGATATAAGAAAGGAGGAGTAGAAAAATGGCATTAAAAGATTTCAGAGCAATGATGGAACGTGACTCCTATTGCAACAGCTGCAAATGGATCCCGTACGACAAGATCAAGTCCCAGCGTTTCGCTGAGAACTGCCCGACCAACCTGTACTATCAGTTCCATCTGTATTCCGTCCGCGGCAAGTGGCAGGCCGGCCAGACCTATCTGGATACCATGGAAGGCACCATCGGCAAGGACGAACTTATAAAGCAGTATCCTTATGATTTCAATACGGCTCCCGAATTCCTTGAGTCCGTTCAGAGCTGCATGGCCTGCGGTTCCTGCGACGTATCCTGCAAGATCTGCCGCTTCAACCTCGAGCCGCTCGCTTACAACATCGAGCTCAAGAACGAAGCCATCCTGAGAGGCTTCATCCTCCCCAAACAGAAGAAGATGATCGAGGCTCTCAAGACCGAGCAGACTATGATCCCCAACGCCAAGAAGGCAAAGCGTCAGGATTGGGCGAAGGGCATCGAGTTTGCCGCGAAGACCGACACCTACTTCTATCCGGGCTGCAAGTACAGCTATGACCCCAAGCTCAAGGCCTACGCCAAGAAGGCCGCTCAGACCCTTATCGACGCCGGCGTCAAGCTCGGCTATCTGGGCGATCTCGACATGTGCTGCGCGGGCAGAGCTTATCAGCAGGGCTTCTATGATGAATTCAACGAGAGGGCCGACGCCAACATCAAGGCTTTCAAGGCCAAGGGCGTAAAGACCATCGTCACCCCCTGCGCTGACTGCTATCACGCTCTCAAGAGACTTTATGCCGCCCGCGGCATGAAGGTCAAAGTCCTCCACCTTGTCGAGTATCTTGACGAGCTCATCAAGGCCGGAAAGATCAAGTTCACCAAGAACGTGAACCTGACCGTCACCTATCATGATCCCTGCCATCTCGGCCGCCAGGGCGAGCCCTATGTCGCATGGAACGGCAAAGAGAAGAAGATCATGCACCAGGTCCACACCTGGGATCCCCCGCGTCCCCGCTACAACGGTTCGCTCGGTATCTACGATGCCCCGCGTGATGTCATCAAGGCCATCCCGGGCGTACAGCTCGTAGAGATGGAGAGGATCCGCGAGTATGCTCTGTGCTGCGGCGCCGGCGCCAACGCACAGCTCAACTTCCCCGAACTCTCCGCTGCTACCGCCAGCGAGCGCATCACTGAGGCCAACACCACCGGTGCTGACGCCCTCGTGACCGCCTGCCCGTGGTGCGAGGCCAACTTCAAGAATGCGGTCGACGAGAACGGTAAGGGTATCGAAGTCATCGATATCATCGATCTCGTTGCGCGCGCACTTTAAAAGGAGGCGAGACAGATGGCAATTAATCAGGAAGCCTATAAAGAACTTGAACTTATAGTCGGTAAGAGATGGATCAGCCAGGATATCGCCGAACGCGAGTGCTACCGTTCCATCATGGCCGAGTCCTCCGCACACTCCGGCCCTTACGACGGCGAAACGCCTCTTCCCGGCGCCGTCATCCTCCCCGGCAGCACCGAGGAGGTCCAGGCCATAGTCAAGATCTGCAACAAGTACGACATCCACTTCAAAGCCTGCTCGACCTTCTGGTCCGTCATGGGCTTCATCGGTGATGACGACTCCCTGCAGATCGATATGAAGCGCATGAAGAAGATGGAGTTCCACGAGAGAGACCAGTACGTCATCGTAGAACCCTACTGCATCGGCGCTGTCGTCCAGGTCGAAGCCATGAAGAGAGGCTTCAACGTCAAC
>JAFZSD010000043.1 GCA_017619535.1 Oscillospiraceae bacterium
GGACGTCATAGCGGCTCTCGGCGGAGAGACGGAGCGTCCGCCGCAGCTGCCGGAGGGCGACTTCAGGCTCCCGCCGCCGGCGCCCGAAACGCCGGACTGGAGACCGGAAAAGCTCCCCCTGTGGCGCAGGATACTGGCTGCGGTGTCGGGCATAGCCGCCGTAGCCCTGTTCATACAGGCCATGAGAGTGACGGACCTCAAGTCCCTTGTAGACATGAACGGTCTCACAGACGCTGCGCCCATACAGTTCGGGCTCTACGCCGCCCTCATCGCGGCACTGGCCGTATTCACGGCCTGCGTGAGCAGACGTACTCAGAAGCCTGACAGAGTTCTGACCGAGCAGGGCGGACGCAGACTGCCGAAAAGGACCGTCGCCGCCGCGGTCGCCATAATCCTACTCATACCTGTGACGCTGTTCGTCGGGGTCCATTATCTAAACGGCATGAAGTACTACTTCATTGCGCTCCTCATCCTGCTGGAATGCATGGCCCCGTTCTTCCTCATATTCGAGGGGAGAAAGCCCCAGGCCCGGGAACTGGTCGTCATAGCAGTGCTCTGCGCCATCGGCGTGGCGGGCAGGGCGGTGTTCTTCATGCTGCCGTACTTCAAACCCGTTCTGGCCGTGGTCATAATAGCGGGCGTGGCCTTCGGAGGGGAGACCGGCTTCCTCGTCGGGGCCGTCACCATGCTGGTTTCCAACATCATGTTCTCCCAGGGACCCTGGACGCCCTGGCAGATGTTCGCGGCGGGTATAATCGGATTCATCGCCGGAGTGCTCTTCAGGAAGGGACTTCTGCGGCGCACGAGGGGGTCTCTTGCCGTCTTCGGAGCGCTGGCCGCAATCATCATATACGGCGGCATCATGAACCCGGCCGCAGCTCTCATGTACCTGCACGAGATAAACTGGAAGATACTCCTGACCTACTACATGACCGGCGTGCCTGTGGACCTGGTCCACGCGGCCGCGACCGCGTTCTTCCTCTGGATAGCGGCCGAACCGATGCTGGAGAAGCTGGACAGGATAAAAACGAAATACGGACTCGTGGAATAAGGAACTCCCCTGTCACGGTAATGTGACAGGGGAGCAAGTTTATATGATGTTATCCTCAGGGAAGATAGTCCAGCGGGTCGACGTATTCGCCGTCGATCATGACTCCGAAGTGGAGGTGGGGACCGGAGGAGTTTCCGGTGTTCCCGGTGATGCCGAGCTGTTCGCCCTGGTAGACCGTCTCGCCGGCGCTGACGGTGAGATAGGACATGTGCATATAGACCGTGGATACGCCGTTTCCGTGGCTGACGCAGACGTAATTGCCCGCGGAGCTGGAGTACTCGGCGATCGTGACGACTCCGGACGCCGCCGCGCAGACGGGGGTGGAGTAGAACACGTTTCCTATATCTATGCCCCGGTGGTAGGTGCTGCCCACGTAACCGGTGGACTCCGCGCTGCGGTATCCGAA
Organism: Oscillospiraceae bacterium; assembly: GCA_017619535.1. Classification (GTDB taxonomy): domain Bacteria; phylum Bacillota; class Clostridia; order Oscillospirales; family Oscillospiraceae; genus RGIG8048. The sequence goes on from JAFZSD010000043.1 coordinate 1,458, forward strand.
GTAGGAGGTTATGTCGTAGTAGCTTCCGCAGGGCCATATGAAGTCGATGCCCTCGGCGCTGTAGCCGCCTCCGGTCCTGGTGTAGTATTCCTGCTGGGCGGCGGCTTCCTCAGCTGCTCTTCTGCGTGCCTCCTCTGCGGCTATCTGGGCCGCGTATTCGGCCTCGGCCTCGGCGATCCTGTCGCTGAGTTCGCGGTCTCTCTCTTCGAGCTCCTCCCTCAGGGCCTCATACTCTGCCTCGTTGGCCTGTATGGAGGCGATGAGAGCTTCGGCCTCCTGGCGTTTCTTTTCAAGTTCGGCGTTCTGGCTCTCCAGTTCGGCCTTCTCGGCCTGGGACTCGGAGCGCAGCCCGTCCAGATCGGCCCTGCGGTCCAGGGTCGCCTGCTGCAGCGCGCGGTAGTCGTCCATGACTGACTCGTCGCGCTTAATTATCCCGGTCACGAAGTCGAGACGCCCGAGGAAGTCCGAAAAGCTGCGGGCTCCGAAGAGGATCTCAAGGTAGGAGATTGGCCCGCGCTCCTCCATGGAGCGCACCCTGGAGCACATGAGATCGTACTGCACGTGCTCTGCGTCGAGGGCCAGACGGAGATTCTCCTCGGCGATCTCGATGAGCCTGTCGTATTCCTTTATCGTGGCCTTGGTGTTCTCGATCTGCTCGCAGAGGAGAGCTATCTGCTCGTCGTAGAGCTCCTTCTGCGCTATGGTCTTGAACTCCTGGCGGCTGAGCTCCTCGAGCTTTTCCTCGATCTCATAGATACGCGCGTTGAGTTCATCGGACTGTTCCCGGAGCTCGTCTATATCCGACTGGGTCACCGCGAGGGCAGTGAGGGGAGCCGTCAGGGAGCACGAGACGCACAGTATGAGAGAGAGCAGCGCGGCCAGTATCCGGTTGCGTTTCTTCATATACGATCACCCGTAAAAGCGTATATTTACCATTTTTATACATAATACAACAGATTTACATAATAATGCAAGCAAAAAATTACGGAAACGGGATTTTTCTTTTCACAGCACAAAAAAGCGGCGGGACCGGGACAGAAGGACCCGGCTCCGCCGTTTCGGATGCGGGATACTTAAATAAGGTCAGGGCAGGGGCCGGCGGGCGTACTCTGCCGGTTCCCAGCCCTCCAGGGGCAGGCGCTGCATGGCGCCGAAGACCTTGCTCCTGAGGTCCGGATAGCGCTGCGAGAGCTCTGCCACGAGCGCCTTTATCTCATGCCTCCGGCTCTCCTCGTCCATGGGGCAGGGGTTCTCGACCACGGGGAGCTCATACCTCTCCGCAAGGCTCTTCACGGTGTTCTCGCTCACGTACAGCATCGGCCGTATCTGGGTAACGCCGGCGCGGCTCATGTAGGTGACCGGCATGAAGCAGCTTATGCGCCCCTCGTAGAAGAGGGAGAGCAGGAAGGTCTCCACAGCGTCGTCGTAGTGGTGGCCCAGGGCGATCTTCCTTATGCCGAGCTCTGTCATCACGTCGTGGAGTATGCCTCTTCTCATCTTGGAGCAGAGAGCGCAGGGGTTCTTCTCCTGCCGGTCCTCGAAGATGACCTTTTTGAGCTCCGTCTCCCTGACGGTATAGGGAACGCCCAGATCCCTGCAGAGATCCGCGACTGGCGAGAAATCCATCTCTTCGAAACCCATGGAGACGGTCACGGCGTGGAGATCGAACTTCTTCGGGTAAAAGCGGCGGAGAGCGGCGAGAGAACAGAGGAGGGCCAGTGAGTCCTTCCCACCGGACACGCCGACGGCTATGGTCTCGCCGTCCTCTATCATGTTGTAGTCGTCTATGCAGCGCCTCAGAAGGCCTGTGAATCTCTGCAAAACGGTCACCTCCGGCAGTCTTCAGCAACGAAAAAAGTAAAATCGAAAACGAGCATTCGGGAGAAAAACGGAGAAAAACGGAGCATTTTGGAGAACGTATGGATGCAGATTGAAAATTAGAGAAATTGATGTTGACACCGTTTCCGCCCTGTGTTATAAAAATAGGGCACGCCTGTAATGATTTTACGGGCGGGCGCTCATTTTGTCAAAAAATAATTAGATGATAAAGTTGGAGGAAGCATAATGTCTACAACACTCGCAAAAAAGGAGACCGTTACCCGCAAGTGGTACGTCCTTGACGCGGCCGGCAAGCCCCTGGGCCGTACGGCAGCTCAGGCAGCCGTTCTTCTCCGCGGCAAGCATAAGACCGACTACACGCCCAACGTCGACTGCGGTGATTTCGTGATCATCGTAAACGCTGCAGAGGCGGTCCTCACCGGCAACAAGCTCCAGGACAAGTACTACCGCCGTCACAGCGGCTGGATAGGCGGCCTGAAGGAAGTCCAGTACAAGAAGCTGATGGACGAGCGCCCCGAATTCGCGATGGAACTCGCGGTCAAGGGCATGATGGCCAAGAACGATCTCGGCCGCAAAGCCATCAAGCGTCTCCATGTCTACAAAGGCGCTGAGCACAAGCACGCTGCCCAGAAGCCCGAAGCATGGACTCAGGAATAAGGAGGTAACCGAATATGTATACCAGTAAGAAGCCCTATCTCTACGGTACCGGCAGAAGAAAGTCCTCCGTAGCAAGAGTCCATCTGTTCCCCGGCGGGACCGGCGCCATCACGATCAACGGCCGTGACATCGACGATTATTTCGGACTTGACACGCTGAAGCTCATCGTCCGCCAGCCCCTTAACACCACCGACACGCTGGGCAAGGTTGACATCGACGCGACCGTTACCGGCGGCGGCGTCACCGGCCAGGCCGGCGCCATCCGTCACGGCATCGCCCGCGCGCTGCTCCAGCTCGACGAGAACTACCGTCCGCTCCTCAAGGCCGCCGGCCTCCTGACCCGCGACCCGAGAATGAAAGAGCGTAAAAAGTACGGCCTCAAAGCTGCACGCCGCGCTCCTCAGTTCTCCAAGAGATAATCGTTCATACGGCATCAGACAGGCACTCACTTCCCGTGGGTGCCTGTTTTTTACCGGCGCATGCGGTATTTCGCGGCGGAGAGTCTCTCCGCCGCTTTTCATATCTGTGCGTCATTTCATCCGAAAATACACACTAACGGTATAAAAATTTTTATAATACCAGTATTGGAAGTGTCTTCCTTTTGCTCTGTCCGGGGCGTATAATGACAGCGAAACAGGCAAAGGAGGATCCGTTCATGAAACTGTCGCTTTCTGAAAACATCCGTTCGTTCCGGAAGCAGCGGAAGATGACGCAGGAAAAGCTGGCCGAAGCGCTGGGCGTGACGGTAGGCGCGGTCTATAAATGGGAATCCGGGCAGTCGCAGCCCGAGCTGAGCCTGCTCGTGGAAATGGCGGATTTCTTCGACACGTCCGTCGATGTGCTGCTGGGCTACAGGATAAAGGACAACCGCCTTGATTCCGCCCTGGAACGGATCCGCTCATATTGCAAGACGCTGGATCCGGCGGCGATGACCGAAGCGGAAAAGGTGCTGGTCAAGTATCCTCACTCTTTCCGTGCCGTGTACGGATGCGCGACGGTCTACCTCGCTTTCGGCGCCGGCAATCGTGATCCGCAGCAGCTCCGGCGCGCGCTGGAACTGTTCGAACAGGCAAAGGTGCTGCTTCCGCAGAACGACGATCCCCGCATCAGCGATTCCACGATCTGCGGTGACCTGTCGATAGTTTGGTTACTGCTGGGAGAAAAGGAAAAGAGCGTCGAACTGTTAAGGAAGAACAATGCGGGAGGCGTTTTCAGCAGCGATATAGGGGCGCTCCTGTCCGTCTTCGGGGACGCGCCGGAAGAGGCCGCTCCGTTTCTGTCGGAGGCGCTTCTTTCAGGCATGTCCTGCCTGCTAACTGCGGTCGTCGGATACGTGTTCCTGTTCCGTTCCAGAAACGACTGGGATTCGGCAAGGGACATCCTTTACTGGGGGATAGATCTCCTGACCGGACTGAAGACGGAGAGCAAACTGGATATCCTCGAAAAGACGCATGCGGAGATGCTCGTCCTGCTGGCATACGTCCAGGCGAAGAGCGGCATGCGGGAAGAATCGGCCGGGTCCTTAAAGAAAGCCAGGGACATGGCTGCCCGTTTCGACGCCGCGCCTGATTACAGCCTGAGAGCCATGCGCTTTGCCGATCACATGGAAAAAACAGCGGTCTTCGATATCTTCGGCGCGACCGCGTCGGGAGGCATCGACGACCTGATAGGCCTTCTGAAGGATCAGAGATTGGCCGACGAGTGGGCGGAGACAGCGGCAGATGGACAGTAATAAACAAAAGAAAGACAACGTTTTCCGGAACCGGAATTTCCGGCTGGTATTCCTGGGGGCGCTGGTGTCCGAGCTCGGAGCGATCCTGTACAGTTTCGCAGTCAGTTTCTATATCCTTGAGATCAGCGGCAACAACGCCTTCCTGCAGGGACTGTATCTGGCGCTGTGCGGCGCGGCGATGCTGGTCTTCACGCCGGTGGGCGGAGTGATGGGGGACCGGAAAAGCAAGGCGAAGATCATGTATGTCTGCGACTATCTTAAAGGCGGCATGATCCTGCTTGCGACCGCGCTGATGCTCCTGTTCCGGGAAGCGCAGGCGCAGCTGGCGATCCTCTTCGTTCTGGGGATCCTGGGCAATTCGGTCAGCGGGATATTCAATCCGGCGGCCGGTGCCATCTTTCCCCATATCGTGCGGGAAGAACAGCTGCAGCAGGCCAATTCGTACTTCACGATGAAAAACTCCATGGAGAGCATCCTGGGCGTCGTGCTTGCCGGCGTCCTGTACGCGGTCCTGCCGATCCACACGCTGTTCTTCCTGATCGGCGTCTGCTATATCGCATCCGGCGTCTCGGAGATGATGATCCGTTACGATTTTCATCCGCCTGAGGAACAGCTGACGCTGAAGCTGGCCGTGCGCGATATGGCTGACGGGGTCGCGTATCTAAAAACCAAGAAAGCGATCCTGGCGCTGCTTGCGTCGGTCCTGTTCATCAACTTCTTCTTTGCGCCTGTGACAGGAAATTTCCTCCCGTTTTTCGTCAAAACGGATCTGACGGCGGCGCCGTCTTATCTGCTGGACCGCGTCCTGACGCCCGAACTCTGGGCATCCGTGTTCAGCGTATGCTTCGGGGTCAGCTCGCTTCTCGGCGCGGCGATCCTGAGCGGCCGTGCGCAGGCGGAGAAGTGCGGCAGGAAGGCCGCAAGGCTTCTTTGCGCAGCGGCTGCCGTTGTGATCGTTCTCACGGTCTGCTATTACAGCTTTGTGGACCGCGGTGCACAGGTGAACGTCTTTCTGATCGCCCTCAGCGTCGGATGTCTGCTGATCGGGTTTCTGATCTCCAGTTTCAACATCCCCGTCACCACGGCGATCATGCGGATCGTGGACAGGGACAAGCTGAGTAAGGTGAACAGCCTCACCAGCATCGGGTCACAGGGTATGATCCCTATCGCGTCGGTCCTGGCCGGTGCGATCCTGGAGGCCTTCGGCGGCACGGTCCTGCTGGCTTTCTGTTCCGTGGGATTTGCGGTCACTGCCATGTGTCTGCTGTTCAGCAGAGAATTCAAAGAGCTGTGACAACGCCCGGATAAACCCGCAACGCTGAGCGACGCAGTGAACGAGGCGTTTGAAAATGCAGATTATGCTCGACCCACGAAAAAGCCGCCTGAAAGATACGGATCTCTCAGGCGGCAAACCTTTTATATCAGATTCTTATTCGCGGCGCAGCGTATTTCTGCCGGACAGCAGGAGCGTGCCGAGCTGGATGTAAACGAATGCGAGAGCGATCGCCGCCGTGACATATCCGCCGCTCCCCGCGCTGAGCACCATGGCCGCGGCGAAGACGATAAACTCCGCCGCCAGCAGAAGGAGGAACCGGACGGGCATGCGGTACTGCCGGCAGGACCATCTTTCAGTAAGAGCGAGACAGAGGAAGAAGACAAGAAGGGCGATCACCAGCATGAGAGTCTTCGAAAGGCTGCTGACACCGGGATCGCGCATGAATTCCATCGAAGTGGTCACGCAGGACAGGCTGAGTATGATGAGAACGTGAAGCAGCATATACGCGCTGCCGCTGCGCTCCCCGCTGCGGTCGAGCAGCCTGTCGTAGACATAGCCGTAGCTGAAGAAAAGGCCCGCGACGATGAGGAAGGACACCAGGGCGAAATACAGCGCCTCGAAGGAGAACCCGTTCGTGAAATACTCCGCGACGATGATTATCATCTCGCCGAAGGTAAAGACGACGTAAAGCATGACCCGCTCGGTAAGATGCCCGAAATTGGTGGGGATCTTCGACAGGAAGGGGATCGCCGCGATGCCGATGAAAACGGCCCACTGGCCGATGACCGCGCCGGTCATGGTGTGAATCAGGATGGAAGCTCCGATGTACGCCGCCTGAACGATAAGCAGGCATATGTGCTGCCGGATGTACTTTCTGCAGGACTCATCCTCCGCGGCGCGGAGCTTGAGCAGATACTGCAGGGCCAGATTCAGAAGGATCAGACACCATGCGCCCATAAAGGCGGAGTAGTTCATGTCCCAGCCGTGTCCGATGTTGGTGCCTATGATATACAGCAGGAACATGTTTACTAGGAGCATGACTTTGTCCGAGATGCCGTTTCTGCCGAAGCGGTTGATGAACAGCGTCGAATAGTTCCAGATCTGGATGATGATAAGCGAACAGATAAGATAGTTCACGAAGGTCTCAGTCGTGATGAATCCGCCTTCCAGACGGTCCAGAAGGGAGGCGTTCCTGCCGATGAGGTAGACGAAGATAAGGTCATAGACCAGTTCTATGAACTCGACTTTCTTTTCTCCATTCAGTTCCATGGCGACACCTCCGCGTTAAGGGCAGGACCCTATGACTGCCCATGAGGAGATTATAATGACGATCACGGCAGAAAACAAGCGGACCGCTTGGAAGACGCTGCGGCCGAATTCGGGGCATGCAAACGGACTCTGTGGCGGAAGCTGACCGGAGAGGACGCGCCATTTCAGTAAAAGTTGTAATAATACTATTGACAACTGCACTGTAACATGATATATTACAGCTATCAGCTGAGATAAGACGCCGCATCCCCATGAAGCGGACGCGGCCGGAGGTACCTATGCAGATAACGAGCAGATTTACGATAGCCGTCCACATCATCACGGCGCTGGACTATTTCCGTGACATGGACCGGGTGAACAGCGAGTTCCTGGCGGGCTCGGTGGGAGTCAATCCGGTCATCGTTCGCACCGTCATCGGAAAGCTCAGGGAGGCGGGGATCGTCCGCACGCAGAAAGGATCCAGCGGTGCGGAGCTGGCAAGACCGCTCGACGGGATAACGTTCTACGACATCTATAAGGCGGTGGACAGCGTCAACGAGGATGAAGGCCTCTTCCATTTCCACGAACAGCCGAACCCGGAATGCCCGGTGGGAAGAAATATCCACAAGGCGATGGACAGGAGACTGGCCTCCGTCCAGGACGCCATGGAAGCTGAAATGAAGAGGATCACACTTGCGGACGTGGTGGAAGACATAAGGGCGGAGATCCTCGGGGAGGAAGAGCAGATACGGCCGGCACGCCGGAAAAGAGGCAAGTCATGAGAGGGAAAAGGACACAGGAAGAACGTCTCGAGTATCTGGTCGAAGCGTTCAAGGAAGATTCAGGCGAATACAGACACCTGCAGACGCCTGCGGATACGGAAGGCAGGCGCAGACTCCTGCGGTCCCTCATGAACATCCGCATGCCGCGGGAGATGGATCCGGCCGTTCTTCAAGTCCAGGATGAATATCTGCAGGAACGGATCAGGGAAAACGGGATCGTGACTCTTCCGGAGATACCGGCGATCGCCGATCGGGGAAGCGCTCATCCATTCGCGGAACATATCTCTGTCTGGCAGGGAGACATCACGAGACTGGCAGTCGACGCCGTAGTGAACGCAGCCAACTCTCAGATGCTCGGATGCTTCGTGCCTATGCACACCTGCATAGACAACTGCATCCAGACCTTTGCCGGGATACAGATGAGAGCGGAGTGCGGCAGACAGATGAACCGGCTGCGGATGCGTTACGGCAGGGAGTATGAGCAGCCCACAGCCGTTCCCATGCTGACGGACGGATATAACCTTCCGGCGAAGAAAGTGATCCATATCGTGGGGCCAATCGTGCAGCATCACCTCACACAGGAGCTGGAGGAAGACCTCGCCGCCTGCTATCGGAACACGCTGGATATGTGCGCGGAGAACGGGCTGAAGAGCGTGGCTTTCTGCTGCATCTCCACCGGAGTTTTCCGGTTCCCGAACAAGAGGGCGGCGAAGATCGCGGTGAAGACCGTGACCGACTGGCTCAACACACACCCGGATACCATGGAAAGGGTGATCTTCAATGTTTTCAAGGATGAAGACAGGGAATACTATGAACAGGAATTACAATGAGATGCCAAACGGCTATCTCGAAACGATACAGAAAGGGATCGCGGGAGTCCGCCGTTTCAGCGCCGGAGTCTCGCGGGGGACCGGGACGCGCCGGGAGAACCTTGACCGGCTGAAAAAAGAGATCGGGACTGCCGATGCGATCGTGATCGGCGCCGGAGCAGGTCTTTCCACGGCTGCGGGATTCACCTACGGCGGCGAGCGGTTCGAGAGGTATTTCTCCGACTTTGCAGCAAAGTTCGGGATAAAGGATATATACTCCGGCGGTTTCTATCCCTTCCCGGACGCTGAGACCCGCTGGGCCTGGTGGGCCAGGCATATCTACTTCAACCGTTACGTCGACGCCCCGTTGCCGGTATACAGTGATCTCTTTGAGCTCGTAAAGGACAGGGACTATTTCGTCATCACGACGAACGTGGACCATCAGTTCCAGAGAGCGGGCTTCGATAAAAGACGCCTCTTCTACACCCAGGGCGACTACGGTCTGTTCCAGAGCACGGATCCGGACGTTCAGAAGACCTACGACAATGAGGAGTGGGTCATGAAGGCGATGGAGGCTCAGGGATTTGTCAGGAACGGACATGGCGTCTTTGACGTGCCGGCCGGCAGAAAGATCTCCATGAGGATCCCGCCGGAGCTGATCCCGGAATGCCCCGACGGCGGCGACATGACCATGAACCTCAGAGCCGACGACACGTTCGTCGAGGACGAAGGCTGGCACAGAGCCTCCGCAGCCTATCTGGATTTCCTGGACAGACATGAAGGCGCGCACGTGCTGTTTCTGGAGATCGGGGTGGGGGCGAACACGCCCGTTATCATCAAATATCCGTTCTGGCAGATGACGAACGACAACGCAAACGCTGTCTATGCCTGCCTGAATCACAATGAAGCTTATTGTCCAAAGCAGATCGAAGAGCGGTCAATCGTGATCGACGGAGACAGCGGGGAAGCAATCCGGAAGCTCCTGTGACCTGAAGAAAGCGAGACGGCCCATATGCACGACATCTGGAATCCATGGCACGGCTGCAGCAGATGCGGAAAATGCGAAGATCCCGGCCCTGAGATCAATATCCAGTCCCGGATCCTTCCCGGGACCGCTGACGGAGACATCCGAAAAGGAGAAAAACGATGAAGAAAACACTTGCGCTGCTCCTGGCGGCTGCAGTCATACTGTCCCTTGCCGCGTGCGGAACGCAGCAGAGCCAGAACAGCCCGGCAGCAGAGGCGGCAGATGAAAGCCCCGCTACCGCGGAGAAAGATGAGAACGGGGCCTCTCAGGAAAACATCGCCCAGCCGGAAGAGCCCGGAAGTCCGGAGACACAGGACGCCGGAGAAACGGGAAAGACGGCGCTGATAGTATATTTCTCGCCGGCGAACAGCGACACGGTCGACGCCGTCTCTTCAGCAACTTCCAGCATAGACGGCGTATCTTCCGTGGAATACGTTGCGCGCCTGATCGGCGCGAAGGTCGACGCGGACATGGCGAAGATCGTTCCCGAAACAGCTTATCCTCTGCCGTATAACGACACGGCAGATCAGGCCAAACAGGAGCGCGACGACGGAGCCCGCCCGGCATTTGCGCTGGACGCAGATCCTGAAGCCTACGATACGGTCTTCATAGGCTACCCGGTGTGGTGGTACGAGATGCCGATGATCATGCAGACGTTCTTCGAAACGTACGATCTCAGCGGAAAAACGATCGTCCCGTTCAACACTCACGAGGGGTCCGGAGACGGCGGGACATATGCTGACATAGCGGAACTGGAGCCGGATGCCGTCGTACTGGACGGCCTGGCCGTTACCGGCAGACGCGCCGGAGACGCGGGGAGCGATGTCGACGAATGGCTCACGAAGCTCGGATTCTGAACGGCGGCGGGACGGGCGCGCCTGAAGCTGTCGGTGAAGAAGTTATGAGGTGGGTATTCAGATGACGGACACAGGCAGACAGAGAACGAACAGGAACGTGAACGGGATCATCGATCTTATGATGGTCCTGCTCCTGCCGCTCCTCATGGCATACTCTCTTATAGGAGAGACGTTCCATGAGGCCGCCGGGACGGCGATGCTGGTCCTGTTCATAGTCCACCTGATCCTGCACCGGAGATGGTGGAAGGCGGTCCCGAAGGGCAGATACAGCGCGTACAGGACGTTCATCACGGTCATGGATCTGATCCTGCTCATACTCATGCTGGCGCAGCCCCTGTCCGGCATCGCGATATCTCATCATCTCTACGTCTTTCTGCGCCTCACCGGAGTCGCGGCGGCGGCAAGGGACGTACACCTGGTGCTGGGCTACTGGAGCTATGTGCTCATGAGCGTCCATCTGGGACTGCACGTCGACGCTGCTGTACGCGCCGTCCGCAGGGGGAGAGAGATCCGGCCCGCGGCAAAGCGGACCCTGAGGATCGTTATCCTCCTTATCTCCGCTTACGGCGTTTACGCTTTTGTACACAGAGGTCTGCCGGGATACATGTTCATGCGGACCATGTTCGCCTACTTCGACTTCGGCGAGCCTCTGGCATACTTCATCGCGGACTATCTGGCGGTAATGGTGCTGTTCGCCGCCGCCGGGTATTACACTGGAAAACTATTAAAAACCAAAAAGGAGAATCGTACAAAATGAGAAAAGATCTTGGAAAACAGCCGGCGCTCTTCCCAATGCCGGTGCTGATGGTAGCGGCTTACGATGAGAACGGCACAGTACAGGTCATGAACGCCGCATGGGGCATGATCTGCGACATGGACAAGGTCGCCCTCTTCATCGACGAGGATCACGCAACGACCAAAGCCATCCGTCAGACGAAGGCCTTTACGGTCAGCATCGCTGACAGGGAGCATATGGACGTAGCCGACTATTACGGCATCGCCACGGGCAACAAGCTGCCGGACAAGTTCGCAAAGTCGGGATATCACGCGGAGAAGAGCGCTCACGTGAACGCTCCCGTCATAACGGAATTCCCGGTGGCGATGGAATGCGAGCTGGCGGAGATCACCGAGACCGAGAACCTGCACGCGGTCGTCGGCAATATAGTCAACGTCAGCGCGGACGAGAAGGTCCTCTCCGAAAACGGCAAGGTGGACCCGGCGAAGCTGGACGCGCTGATCTTCGACCAGTTCCAGGCGGGCTATTACGTCGCCGGAGAAAAGGTCGGAAACGCCTGGAACGCCGGCAAGGAGCTCGTAAAAGCGGCCCAGGGCAAATAACAGAATACGATAAGGAAAGGCGGTTGAGGAAATGGCAAGGAAACAGACGGCAGGAAGGGAAAGACTGGGAGAGCTCGCTCCCAAATTCGCGGAGCTAAACGACGACGTACTTTTCGGAGAGGTCTGGTCTAGGGAAACGGAGCTCAGCGCAAGAGACCGCAGCATGATAACGATCGCGGCGCTCTTCTCCGCCGGACTGTATCCCCAGCTCAGGAGCCATCTCGAACTTGGGAAAGAGCACGGCATCACAAAGAGCGAGGCTGTCGAGATCGCGACCCAGCTGGCATTTTACTGCGGATGGCCCAAGGCGTGGAGCACGTTCCCGATGATCGCCGAAGTGTACGGTGACGACCCCGGAGAAAGTGTTCCGGAAGGAGTGCCGTCCGGACTGCCGCTCCCCGTCGGCGGGCCGAACGACGCTTACGCACGGTATTTTACGGGCAGAAGCTTCCTCGCTCCGCTCACCATGGAGCAGGTCCCGACTTTCAACGTTACTTTCGAACCGGGCTGCAGAAACTACTGGCACATACATCACGCGTCCGAAAGCGGCGGTCAGATACTGATCTGCGTCAGCGGAAGAGGCTGGTATCAGGAATGGGGCAAAGAGGCCAGAGAGCTGCATCCGGGAGACACGGTGAACGTCCCCGCGAACGTAAAGCACTGGCACGGAGCCGCATCGGACTCGTGGTTCCAGCATATAGCCCAGGAGATCCCGGGAAAAGACACTCGGACCGAGTGGTGCGAAGCGGTCAGCGGCGAGCAGTACGGGAAACTCGGCTGACGTCGGCATGTCCGCGTGTATGTATCAAATGACCGACAGAAAGGGGAGTACGGACGACATGATCGGTATCGAAGACTTCGACAGGGTCGAGATGCGTGCCGGCACCGTCATTGACGTGAAGGACAACAAGAAATCGCGGAACCCTGCATATGCGGTAACGATCGACTTCGGTGAAGAGATCGGGATCAGGAGATCCTCCGCCCAGATCACCGCGCTCTATAAACCGGAGGATCTGATCGGCACACAGGTGATCTGCTGTGTGAATCTCACTCCGATCCACATCGGATCCGTAAAGAGCGAGGTGCGCATTCTCGGAACGGAATCGGAACAGGGCGTCGTACTGCTCAGACCGAGTGAGCCTGTAAAGAACGGAGACAGGGTGTTCTGACGGGCAGTATTTCGTAACAGGAAAACATGGAAAAGCCGTCTGTGAGATACGGATCCCACAGACGGCTGCCTTTTTTATCCTCGGCCCTGCCGGGCGGACACGGAGCCGGATGCTAAAGCCCGAAGCCTGTCCTCATCTGCATCAGGAACCTTTCCGCGACCGGCGTGAGCGTCTGAAACTTTTTCCAGACCAGATAGAGCTTTGTTTCCAGACGCGGATAAAGCGGGACGAATACGAGCCCGCTTTCCGGCGACACGTCGATCAGCCCGTCGAAGGTCAGCAGGTAGCCGAGTCCGGACCTTGCGAAGACAGAACCGTTATACGACAGGCGGAAAGAGCCTTCCAGCCGGAGCGAACCGTACTTCTCACCGGCCCATGCGGCTATCTCGTGGACCCAGGCCTGTTCAGAACAGAACAGCGGCTTTCCGGTAAGATCGTCTGCCCGGATCACGTCTCTGGCCGCCAGCGTATCGTCCGCAGGAAAAACGAGACCCCAGACATCCGCCTCCGGGAAGGGCAGGAAATCATACTTCCTCGCGTCCGGATCTTCCGCAAGGACGACGAAATCCAGAATGCCTTTCTGGAGCTTGTCCGCCACCTGTTCCGTATCGCCGCTGGTGATGTGATACTGCAGACGGGGATAGCGCGCCTTCAGCGTCCTGATCGCGTCGGCGACGTAACTGATCAGCCGGGATTCGGCCAGCCCCAGAAAGAGCTCTCCTCCGGCTATGTCGTCGAGGGATACGAATTCCTTCTCGATCTTATCCGCCATGCTGACCAGGTCCTCCGCCCGATCCCGAAGGAGCATGCCCTCGTCAGTCAGACGGATGCTGAAGCTCTGCCGGGTGAACAGCTTTTTGTCCAGTTCCTCCTCCAGCGACCGGAGCGCTTTTGAGAGCGTCGGCTGCGTGACGTGCAGCGTCTCGGCCGCACGGGTCATGTTCTCTTCCCGCGCAACTGCAAGGAAGTAGCGAAGGGTCCGTATCTCCATGGACGTCGTCTCCCTGTCTTCCGGATTGCGATATGCCAAATAGGAATATCATGATATAAATTATAACCATTAGCGAAGATAAAATCAATATGTTAGACTGATCCTGCAAAGGAAAGAAGGTGCATTGCCATGGGCGACTATGAAAAAGATCTGGCGGCATGTCTGTCAGACGCAGGCCTTTCGGGAGAGACGGTCAGCGAAGCGGTCAGGCTCTGCGAAGCCGGACGGAAGGAAGACCTGATCCGGTACCTCAGAGTGAAGCGATGCAGCCTGATCGAAGAACTGCATGAGAGTCAGAAAAAGATCGACCGGTTCGACTACATGATCCGGCAGACGGAAAAACAGATATATAAAGAAAGGCGGGACCAATCATGATGAAGACAGAAGAACTGAAGCTTGCCCGGGAGTGGGACAAGGTCTTCCCGAAGAGCGAAAAGGCCGATCACAGGAAAGTGACCTTCGTGAACCACTTCGGCATCACGCTTGCGGCGGATATGTACATACCGAAGGATGCGGAAGGAAAGCTCCCGGCCATCGCAGTCAGCGGACCTTTCGGCGCCTGCAAGGAGCAGTCCTCCGGCCTTTACGCCCAGACCTTGGCGGAGCGCGGTTTTCTGACGGTCGCCTTCGATCCGTCCTTCACAGGCGAGTCCGGAGGCTTCCCCCGCGCGATGCATTCCCCGGACGTCGATGTGGAGGATTTCCAGGCGGCTGTCGATTTCCTCTCTGTTCAGGATAACGTGGACCCGGAGCGCATAGGCATCATCGGCATCTGCGGATGGGGCGGCATGGCTCTGCAGACGGCCTGCGTCGATACGAGGATAAAGGCCACGGTGACCTCGACCATGTACGACATGTCCCGGGTCGCCGGCAACGGTTACTTCGACGAGGCTGACAGTGAGGAAGCGCGTCATCAGATGCGTCTCGCCGTCAACGCACAGCGGACAGAGGACTACAGAAACGGAAGTTATCTGAGAGCAGGCGGCGTGGTAGATCCTCTTCCGGAGGACGCGCCTTACTTCGTGAAGGATTACTATGCCTACTACAAGACTCCCCGGGGATACCACCCGCGCTCCCTGAACTCCAACGACGGCTGGACGGTGAACACCCAGACGTCGCTCATGAACACCAGGCTCTTCACGTATTCAAAAGAGATCCGCAGCGCGGTCCTGATGATACACGGGGAAAAGGCCCATTCCTGCTACATGAGCCGCGGCGCCTACGAAGATATGGTGAAGGACAGCAGGTATGCGGGCAACAAGGAACTTATGATCATCCCCGGCGCCTCTCACACGGATCTTTATGATCGGACGGACATAATCCCCTTTGACAGGATCGAAGCTTTCATGAAGGAACACCTGAGATGAGCTTCAGGAGAAAACCGCAGGCATGGCTGTCCGCGCTGCTGATCGCATGTTTTCTGCCCGTCTGCATGACTGCGTGCGGGACGGCTCGGCCATCCGGCCCGGAACAGACGGCAGAAGGTACGGCGTCCGCCGCCGTGCCCGGCGTCTCAGAAGAAAGACCCGCGCCCGGAAGTCCGGCGGGCAGCGATGCGGGCCACGGCGTTCAGACGGCTCCGGAGCCCGCTGCGGAAACGGCGGAGCAGGGCGCAGGGGGCGGAGCAGATGAAGAAGGGATCAAAAAACTGAGGATGGAGATCGACGGGACTGAGGTCCCCGTCGTCTGGGAAGACAGCGAGAGCGTCGCCGCGCTTACGGAAATGGCCATGGAAGCGCCGGTAACGGTGCAGATGTCCATGTACGGCGGCTTCGAGCAGGTCGGCTCTCTCGGGAAGGACCTGCCGAGAGACGACAGGCAGACGACGACTTCCGCAGGGGATATCGTCCTGTACTCCGGCGATAAGCTCGTCGTGTTCTACGGCTCCAACTCGTGGTCGTATACGATGCTCGGCCATGCGGAACTGTCCGCGGAAGAGATGGCCGGGCTGCTGGGAAACGGAGACGTAACGGTGATCCTTGCAGCAGAACAGAAGTAAAGCATATCCGTATGAAAGCAGCGCCGGGGACCTTTCCCCGGCGCTGCTGCCGTATCTGTATTTGAAAACGCTCAAAGCGGAAACGCCACGGCCTCCCTGTACAGAGTTATGAGGGTATCTTCAAAGGCCCTGAGAGACGGACGAGCGTCGTCCCTGTGGGTACACAGGACGCATGAGAAGCTCTCGCTGCAGTCGAAGGGGATCCAGGCGAACTGCCCGCTGTGGTCGTTCAGAAATCCCGGCGCCAGACAGACGCCCCGCCCGGCGGCCACGTTGGTCAGCGTCGTATCATGGTCGGCGCTGTTGAAATACCCGATCCTGCCGGTGGAAGTCAGACGGTGCTGGACGGTGCGGAGCGCGGGGGGCGACCCGCCTCCGACCATGAGCGTCCTGCCGTACAGATCATCTTCCCGGATAAGGTTCTTCTCCGCGAGGGAATCGTCTCTCCGGGCGATCAGATAGATATGGCTCTCGAAGAGGTCGCGGACCCGGATGCCCGGTATGTGACGGGTCGATTCCTTCAGAGCGAAAAGGATATCCGTCTCGTTCTTCAGAAAGCTCTCCATGCCGATCTCATACCGGAATATCGGAAGTATCTGGACCTCGGGGTATTCTTCGGAAAACTGGCGCATCGCCTCCGGGAGGAAGAATACTGCCTGACGGACCATCATGCCTATGGAGATGCTGTCCCTGTATCTGGCGCTGTAGTTCTGTCCCTGTTCCACGGCGCGTTTCAGATCCTCCCGCATCCCAGAGAGGAAAGCGGCGAACTGAGCTCCGGCGGGAGTGAGGGCGGCGCCTTTGCCGCTCCGCTCGAATACCGGAAAGCCTATCTCGTCCTCCAGCATCTTTATCTGATAAGTCAGCGTCGGCTGGCTGACGAACAGATTCTCTGCCGCCCGGCTGAAATTCAGGGTCCGGGCCAGTTCTATGCAGTAATCTATCTGTTTGGTGGTCATGGAGATGCTCCTTATTATTTAATTCTTCTATTGATTATATACCGTTTCGATTGGACATTGCAATAGTTATGCGCTAGAATGAGACCGTAAGATAAACGACAGGAGGACAGGAACATGGCTAAAACGCTTATCGCATTCTTTTCAAGAGCTGATGAAAACTATTTTGCCGGCGCCATGCGCTATGTGAAGGTGGGGAACACGGAGATAGTCGTGGACCTTATGAAGGAGATCGTAGACGCTGACGTCTTCAGGATCGAGATGAAGGAGCCCTATTCTCCCGTATACATGACCTGCATCGAGGAAGCCAAGAGGGATCTCAGGGCGAAGGCCAGACCGGAACTGGTATCCCTTCCGGAATCGGTCGACGGGTATGACACCGTCGTGCTGGCCTATCCGAACTACTGGGGAACGATGCCCATGGCGGTGTACACGTTCCTGGAGGCCTTCGACCTCACCGGAAAGACGATTCTGCCTCTCTGCACCAACGAAGGCAGCGGCATGGGAAGCAGCGAGCGCGAGATCAGGAAGACCTGCCCCGGAGCGGACGTCAGATCCGGCCTTCCTATCACCGGAAGCCGGGCCGCCGATTCCAAAGCCGACGTGGAGAGATGGCTCTCATCAAACGGCCTGGCGTGAAGGCCAGGATCCGGAGGAGCGGAGGACATGACAGACGCTGAACAGATCCGGGAACTGTACCGGAAGTACTGGGACGCCATGATCGCCGGGAACACGGAAGAGCTTGGCGGGATGATGTCCGACGGTTACGCCCTGATCCATATGACCGGCGCCAGACAGACTAAAGAGACCTTCCTCAGAGAACTTGCGAAAGGTACGTTCAGATATTACACTGCGGAACACGACGGCGTCGAAGTCCGGGTCCGCGGCGACAGGGCGGAAATGACCGGCAGGAGCAGAGTCGCCGCCGCGGTGTACGGCGGGCAGAAGCGAAGCTGGCGACTGCAGGGAGATTTCACGCTGAAGAAAGAAAACGGCATCTGGAAACTGACAGGATCCAGAGCATCGACTTACTGATATCAAGGAGGAGCAACAGATGGAAAAGATCATTCTCAACAACGGACTGGAGTGCCCGGCAGTCGGGCTCGGGACCTTCATGCTTTCCCCGGCGGACGCGGAGAACAGCGTCCGCGAAGCGCTGAAGATGGGCTACAGACTGATCGACACGGCCAACGCGTATGTAAACGAGCGGGCCGTCGGAAGAGGGATGAGAGAAAGCGGAGTGCCCAGGGATGAGATATTCCTCTCCACGAAGCTCTGGCCGTCAGAGTATGAAAAAGACAGCGCGGTGGACGAGACCCTCGAACGCCTCGGCACGGACTACGTGGATCTCCTCTACATCCATCAGCCCGCCGGAAACTGGCTTGCCGGATACCGCCGGCTGGAGAAGGCTTATAAAGAAGGCAAAGCAAAAGCGATCGGCATCTCCAACTTCGAGGGCAGGTATATCGAAGAGCTTGAAACCGAATGGGAGATCGTGCCCCAGTTCATCCAGGTGGAGGCGCATCCCTATTTCACGCAGAAAGAGCTCCGTGTCACGCTGGACAGATACGGTATCCGCCTTATGAGCTGGTATCCCCTCGGCCACGGAGACAGATCCCTTCAGAATGAACCGGTATTCGCCGAGCTTGGGAAGAAGTACGGGAAGACTCCAGCCCAGGTCATCCTCCGCTGGCACACCCAGATGGGCTTCGCGGTCATCCCCGGCAGCAGGAACGTGGACCACATAAGGGACAACCTGGATATCCTGGATTTCACCATGACGGAAGAAGAGATGGCGGAGATCGCAAAGCTGGATAAAGGCGAGCGCTATTACCACAGGACGGACGAGCAGCTCGTCCAGTTCGCCGCGTGGACGCCCGAATTCGAAAAAGCCTGACAGGACGGCGGCCACCCGGCCGCGGAAAGAAAACAGCCGCTCCGATCCTGAGCGGCGTCACCGAAAAAGTATGAAAGGACGGGAATGGGATTATGAAGTTCACGACACTCGGAAACACGGACATAAAAGTCTCCCGCATCTGCGTCGGATGCATGTCGTTCGGCGATTCGGAGGGACGCTTCCACAAATGGACGCTCCATTACGATGAATCGAGAAACATGATAGAGCACGCGCTGTCTCTGGGGATCAACTTCTTCGACACCGCCAACGCCTATTCCGAAGGCACGAGCGAGGAATACCTGGGCAGAGCGATAAAGGACCTCGGAGTGAAGCGGGAGGACGTCGTGTTCGCCTCCAAGGTGTTTTTCAACGACGGGAAGCTTTCGAAGGAAGCGATAGCAAGAGAGATCGACGGCACGCTCAAACGCCTCGGAACGGATTATCTCGATCTGTATCAGATCCACCGCTTCGACTACGACCACCCGATCGAAGAGACCATGGAAGCGCTCGACGCGCTGGTCAGATCGGGAAAGGTCAGAGCCATCGGCGCCTCCGCCATGTACGGGTATCAGTTCCACAACATGCAGGTCGCTGCCGAGCGCAACGGATTCGCGAAGTTCTCCACCATGCAGAACCACTACAATCTGCTCTACCGGGAGGATGAACGGGAACTCATCCCTATCTGCGAGCAGTACGGCGTGACGCGCATACCGTATTCGCCTCTTGCGGGAGGACACCTGTCCAGGCCGACCTGGGAATCCAATTCGCTGCGGGGCAGGACCGACGACTTCGGCAGGACCAAATACGACCACGCAAAGGAAAACGATATGCAGATAATCTCCGCCGTTAAGGCGATAGCCGACGAGCGCGGAGTGTCCATGAGCCAGATCGCGCTGGCGTGGCTGCTCGAAAAGGGTGCAAATCCCATCGTGGGCTCCACCAAGCCGCACCATTACGACGACGCGGTGAAAGCACTGGAGATCGTGCTGACTGAGGAAGAGATCGGACGCATGGAAGGGCCGTATGTCCCGCACACGATCGTAGGGGCGATCTGAAAAGGTTTTTACCGTTCATATGTATCATGCTTTGCGCGGATTTGTAGTTACGAATACTGACTGCAGGAACGCGAACAGCGGCATAGCATATACAATGCGTCTCTCCGGAACGCTCTGTGTTCCGAAGAGACGCTTTTTTTCGCCCGCACGGACAGATCCCGCGCATTGTTAAGCTCCCGCCCGTGACGCCCCGCCGCTGCGGCGGAGCGTATATAAAAAGATATCCATTTGCCCGGAAAAATGATATATTTAGATAAAAGAACATGCGCGGGGCCGGAAGCCGCCGCGCAAAGGCGGAAGGGGCTGACCGTTATGACAGTTAAGGAGTATACAGACAGGATCGTTCAGAACGCGGGAAAGGTCATCATCGGCAAGGACGAGGTGATCCGCCAGCTCGTCATCTGTTTTCTGGCCGGAGGCCACGTGCTGCTGGAAGATCTGCCGGGCACCGGCAAGACCATGCTGCTCCGGGCGTTCGCCAGGAGCATCGGCGGCGATTTCAGACGCATACAGTTCACGCCCGATCTGCTCCCGTCCGACCTGACCGGCATACATTTCTTTGATCAGAAACAGGGAGATTTCGTTTTCCGGAAGGGCCCGGTCTTTTCAAACGTGGTCCTGGCCGACGAGATAAACCGCGCGACGCCCCGAACCCAGTCCGCGCTGCTGGAGGCGATGGAGGAGCGCCAGGTCTCGGTGGACGGGGAGACCTTTCCGCTGGACGAGCCCTTCATCGTCATGGGCACCCAGAACCCGATCGAATCATACGGAACGTTCCCGCTGCCGGAAGCGCAGCTGGACCGTTTCTTCATGAAGCTCAGCATGGGCTATATGGAAAGGGATCAGGAGATATCCCTCATGGGGCGCCGCGACGCCAGGGACATCGTCGCCGACCTTCAGGCGGTGGTGGACGCAACCGACACGGCTGACGCGCGGAAGGAGATCGGCGCCGTGACCGCCTCGGAAGACGTGAAGGCCTATATCATGGACATCATAGAGGCGACCCGCGGGAGCGCCCAGACCGCCTGCGGCGTTTCGGCGAGAGGCACCCTGGCGCTCTACAAGGCGGCTACGATCAGCGCCGCCATGGAGGGCCGCGGCTACGTCATACCGGAAGACGTCAAGAAAGAAGCCGTCCCCGTGCTGTCGCACCGTCTGCTCACCGCGCCGGGGAGCCATCAGGATACGGCCAGGATCATGGAAAAGATCCTGATCGGGACCAAAGTGCCGCTGGAGAACGTATGATCACTTTCATCCTGGCAGGACTGGCGGCGGTGATACTCCTGCTCCAGTTCCTGATCGCGCCCGGAGCCTCGCGGCATCTGCGGCTGCGATATGACTTCGACACACAGCTTGCCGAACCGGGCGAGACAGTCGCCTTCAGCGGCAGGCTCATAAACAGCTGGTTCCTTCCCATACTCTACATCAATTTCTACGAGTATATGCCCGAGGGGGCGGTGATACCGGGAAACAAAAGCGGCTGCGAAGCCCACAGCATTTACCTGCTGCCGCATCGGGGCTACGCCCACACGGTCCTGTTCTCGCTCCCGAAGAGAGGCGTTTACAGGAGAGGCAGGTACTACGTGCAGACCGGCGATTTCCTGGGCTTCAAGTCTTGGGTCACCTCAGAGGATCTGGACTGCGGCATAACAGTGATGCCGAAGCTCTGCACGGACGAGCCCGTGCTCCGGATATTGGGAGGATATATAGGGGACATCTCCGTACGGCGCTTCATCATGGAAGACCCCGTCCTGACTGTGGGGTACCTGGATTACACCGGGCGGGAGCCCATGAAAAAGATATCCTGGAAGCACAGCGCCAGGACCGGACGGCTGATGGTGAAGAACAGCGACTTCACCGTGGACGCGAACGCCGCGGTGGTGCTGAACCTGGCCTCCGGCAGCGACGCGGAGAAGGAGAAGTGCCTCGAGATCGTCCGCACCGTCTGCGAGCGTCTCGAACGGGAGCGGATACCTTATCAGTTCCTGTCCAACGGGGACGCCGGCAATCTTGAAGAGGGCTTCGGGGCGAAGCACGTGAATCAGCTGATGATGAACCTCGGCCGCTCGGCGCTCTTCTGCTATTTCTCGTTCGACAGACTGATCGAACGGTGCATAAGAGAACGGAAAAAGAGCCGCAGCTATTTCATAATCAGCGCTCCGATGTCCGCGGAGGAGCGGGAGGCGCTGGGCCGCCTGCAGCGGTACAGCGAGTATGAGATCTGCGTGCTGGAAGCGGAGGTGGACCATGATGGCTGTTAACGCCCTGGAAGCGGTCTGCGACCTCCTTCTGGGATTCACTTTCGCATCCTTATTTGGCGCCTGCAGCGGATCATGGCTGCTCATAGGCGCTGTCCTCGCGCTGGGCTTTCTGTCCGCGCTGATCCTGCAGAAGTCAAAGGGCGGACTGCCGGCAAGGATCCTCTGCGCGCTTCTGCCGGCGCTGGGGCTGATCTTTGCGAAGAGCCTCCCGGAGGCGCTGCCCCCGGCGGTCGTCATCGCGTTCTTCGCGGTGCTGATCTTCTCGGGAAAGATCGGGATCTGCTACGAGGACTACAAATACTGGTTCGGCTTTCCGGCGGTGCCGGCGGCCGTGGTGTTCGCGATCTGCTTCGGCGGGTGGCCGCTGCGCCCCGCGGCGACGGTATGCGCCGCAGCGTATCTTTTCCTGGGGGTGCTGGTCCTCAGGTACAAGCGGATGGGCGCCGGAGCCGGCCCGAGACTGAGGGCGGCCGGCTTCGCGGAGCTGACCGGCGCCCTGGTGTTCGCCGTCCTGGCCGGCCTTCTCCTGTATGCGGTGATGAAGCATTCTGTGAAAGTCCTGGAGACACTGCTGATGCCCGTCGGGTATCTGATCAGCGGTCTGGCCTTCATGTTCGACTGGATCGTCGGGATGCTCGGGAAGATGATCCCCGAAGACGAGCAGCTCATCCCTCCGGAAGAAGCCGAGACAGTTCTCCCGGAGGACGTTCCGCTCACCGAGACCGTACCGGAGGAACCGGCCGACGCGCTCGCCTACGCCCGGGCCGACAAAGTGTTCTGGACCGTACTGACCGTCCTGGCGATTATCGCCCTCATCTATATACTGTACAGGTTCTGGAAAATGATACGGAAGGCCCGCCGTGAGGGGAAGAGGGACGCCGCGGCGATCGAGGAAGGCGAGAGGGGACAGCACCGCTTCCGCCTTGATCTGCGGAGGAAAAAGAAACGTCGGGGCCTGTCCGGAAACGAGGAGATCCGGAGCGTCTACAGGGAATACCTGTCCTATGTCAGAAGCTGCGGGATCGAGGTCTCCCGCCAGACCACGTCGGAGGAGGTCCTCGAGGCGTCGGAGGGACTTGCCGCTCCCGCCGAGGCGGAGCGGCTCAGAGAGCTGTACATACGCGCAAGGTATCACGACAGCGAGGAGATAGGCGGTGCGGAGGTCAGAGAGGCGAAAACGCTTCTGGCCCTTATCCGGGAAAAGACGGAGGCGGCGAAAGCCGGGGCCGCATGCGAAAACGGCTGAACTGCATGAGATATAACAAGAACAGGGAGGCAACATGATGCAGAACTTCGATTACCAGACGCCTACCAGGCTGATCTTCGGCAGAGGAGCGGTAGATGAAAAACTTGCGGAAGTTATGAGCCGGTTCGGGGAAAAAGTGCTTCTCACCTACGGAGGCGGCAGTATTAGGAAGATCGGCCTCTACGACAGGGTGAAGGAGATCCTTAAGGATAAGGAGATATATGAGCTTCCGGACATCCAGCCGAATCCCAAATACGATCCGAGCGTGCTCGACGGCGTGAAGATATGCAAGGAACACGGTATAGACGTGATCCTTTCCGTGGGCGGCGGGAGCGTTCTCGACTGCTCCAAAGCCATCGCCGCCGGCGCGAAGTATGACGGCGATCCCTGGGATCTGATCTCGTATAAGGCCACGGCGGAAGACGCGCTCCCGATAGTGGATATAATCACGCTTGCCGCAACGGGCAGCGAGTACGATCCTGGAGGAGTCATCTCCAGAACAGAGACCAACGACAAGATCGGCTATGTTGATCCCCATCTCTTCCCGGCGGTATCCTTCCTCGATCCCGTCTATACTTTCTCAGTTTCGAGAAAGCAGACGGCGGCGGGCTGCGCGGATGCCATGAACCACATCATGGAGCAATATTTCTGCGAGGATTCCACTCTGCTGAACGACGGATTCATGGAAGCGGGTCTGAAGAGCCTGATGATAAACGCGAAGAAGTGCCTGGAGGATCCCGAAGACTACGAGGCGAGAGCGGAGATGATGCTCTGCTGCACCTACGGCTGCAACGGCATCTACGCGCTCGGCAGCAGCGATTCCGGCTGGCCCTGCCATGCGATCGAGCACGCGCTCTCGGCTTACTACGATATAACCCACGGAGAGGGGCTCGCCATCATCACGCCGAGATGGATGGAGCATATCTTAAGCGGGAAGACGGTCGGCCGCTTCGTGAAATACGGCGTCAACGTATTCGGCATCGATCCGGATCAGGACGAGTACAATATTGCGCGTCAGGCGATAGACGCAACGTACCGGTTCTTCGAGTCCATCGGCATTCCCATGCATCTGCGGGACGTTGGCATCGACGGCAGCAGGATCGGAGAGATGGCGCATCACATCGCAGTGAACGAGGGGCTTGAGAACGCCTGGATACCGCTTGACGAGAACGACCTGGTAAAGATACTAACAGAGTCGCTTTAAGCAAAAACGATCAATGATCCCGGAGGAAAACATGAAAAGACTTTTGTGCATGATAATCGCTGTGTTCATCGTCTTCGCGGCGCTGCCGGGCTGCGGTCCGGACAGCGGAACGGCGGACGTGCCCGACCCGCAGGAGGATCAGAGCGCCGTCCCATCAGAAAACACGGAGACGGACGATACGTACGGAGGCCAGTCCGGGACGGAGATAACGAAGGATATGGCGCTGGAAGGGGTCGGCAACTACTGCCGGCTCGCATACGGCTGGACCGGCGGTGACGATGACGGTTCATATCTGACGTCCGGGGATGAGACGGATTCGGAGCACACCCTGATATTCCGCAGCTACACGGGCACCGTCGTGACTTTCTTCATTGAAAAGGCGGGCGGTTCCACAAGGATAACGGAGTATGTCCCCATTCTGGGCACCGAGACCGAAGCGGGCACCATCGATCTGTTCGATTACATAGGGATAGAAGTTCCGGACGTGACGTACGGGCCGGACGATCCTCCGGAACAGCCGGACGCCCCTCCCAAAAAAGAGAGCCACTACGTCTTCACGCCCAAGGTCTGCTCCGTATTCATGGAGGAGGTCTTCGGCGAGATCATGTGCGAGACCTGGTACAACCTGGTGGACGCAGTAATGGCGGGGGAGGACACCTTCGCATGCCCCGACCAGTACACCTACGACTGGGTCATGGGGCAGTTCCCGAGGCGGTGCTTCCCGATACTTCCTGAGCTGATCGACTATGCGTACGACCGCAGCAATTCCGTGGTCGACGGCGTCGCCAGCTTCACGTACCTCGTTTCTCCCGAGGAAGCCGCCGCGCGTATCGCCGAATTCGGGGAACTGGTGGAGGGCATCCTCAACGAAGTGCTGGAGGACGACTACTCGGATATGGAGAAGGCGCTCGCCCTGTACGATTACTTCTCGAAAACATACATATACGATTACGAGACTGCCGACCTGATGTATGTGACCGCCCCGGACTACACGTCGCCCTACAGGCTGCTCACCACAGGAACGGGCATCTGCAGCGAGATATCGCCCGCGTATTCATACCTGCTGATGCAGACCGGCGTGGAGGCGACCACCGTCATGGGGGGAAACCATGAATGGAGCTATGTCCGCATAAACGGGAACGAATACCATATTGACCCGACTTTCGCGCTCAGCGATCCGGGCACGCTCTGCTATTTCATGATGACCGACGAACAGCGGGACTACACCGGGTACGGCAGGGACGAATACGTCTATGTGTCCCTCTATTCAGAAGACAACCCGCATCCCGACTACGCCGCGGACGACGATACGTTCTCGCCGTTATGGGATTACTGCTACCTCGACGAGATACTGGCTGACGACGACACGATCCGAAGCTGGCATTACGCGCCGGACTGGGAGATGGAGTTCTCCTATTTCAGCTACGCCGGCTTCTGATGCCCGCGCCCGTTGCGCGGATGTAGGCATATAAAGGCAGATGTTAATTTGTGTTGCTTGCGGCAATGGCTCTTCCGACTGTAGGATGAAGCCATCGGGACAAGGAGGCACAGATCATGCTGAATGAAAACATAAAGAAGCTCAGAAAAGCGAAAGGCCTCTCCCAGGAGGAGCTGGCGGTAAAACTGAACGTGGTGAGGCAGACCGTGTCCAAATGGGAAAACGGCCTGTCGGTCCCCGATTCGGGGATGCTCATATCCCTGGCGTCGGAACTGGATACATCCGTAAGCGTGCTGCTGGGGGAGGATTTGCAGGATCCCGCTCCGGACGATCTCAGGACGATCTCTGAAAAACTCGAAGTCATCAATCTCCAGCTGGCGGAAAGAAGAACGGCCAGGGTCAGGACAGTCCGCGGGACACTCATCGCGGTCTGCGTTCTGATAATCCTGATCTTCGCAGCCCTGGCCGCCATGAAAGGCTCATACCTGGACTGGGATCACAGCGATCCCGAGCTGGCGGTCGCGGCAACGATCCTGCACGGGTTCGAATTCGTCTTCGCAAGGCTCGCACCGATTGTTTTTCTGGCTTCCGTAATTGGGATAGCGTTCACGTACAAAAAGAGATAGGACCCGGAAATAGCAAAGCCGAAGGCTGATCGCAGCCTTCGGCTTTTTCTGTAGCTTTACATGTAGGGGTCACGTCAGTCTTCCGGTTCGATGAGCGTTCCGACGGTCTCTTTAAGGATCGCTTCCAGCTCTTCGTCAGATACGGCGAACACGATTGCGGCGCCCTCCGCCCGGCAGGAGGATCCGTCGAAACGGCGGGTGCTCGTCTCCGTGTCCGTGAGGGATATCTGCGAACAGCGCCCCGGACCGGTGAGCACGAACTTGATGTGCCCGACGATGCCGCCGGATTCGGTTATGCGCTTTCCTGCCTCACGGATCTGTTCCGCCAGAGCGGCCTCCGCCGCATCGCAGTCGGATAGCCGTATCACGCCCTTCACGGAGCCTATGACGGAGCCCTCGTGATGAGAGATGCTCACACCGTCACGGTCGTGATGGTGTTCATGTTCGTGACCGTGGGTATCCATGGTATCCGTACGGCTCACTCCTTTCCGAGAACGGCCTCAAACAGCTCGTCGGGAATCGTACCGTTTGCGCAGAGAGGGAAGACGTCTGCCTTGTCGTTTATCTCCCGGACCTCAGCCAGGACGCCCTTCAGCGTATCCGCGTCCACCAGGTCGGCCTTGTTCACCAGTATCGCATCGGCGCTCTCCAGCTGCCCGCGCATGAGCTCCTCAAGAGCGGCGTGGAGCCGCTTCCAGCGCTGCGCGTCAGCAATACAGCATACGCGGCAGGGGATGCCAAGCACAGTCTCGAGGTTCTCCCTTATAGAGGAGGGGAAGGCCAGACCGCTGGCCTCCATGATGATCCAGCCGGGATCCAGCTCCTGCTGTATCTTCAGAACGGTCGGCGGGAGAGCTCCGGCCAGTGTGCAGCAGACGCATCCGGAGAAGAGGGTCCGCACCTCGTATCCCGCGCCGGAGAGAGTCTTGTCGTCCACGCTTACCTCGCCGATCTCGTTTTCTATTATAACGATATCGCCCGTGCGGGGATCTTCTTTCATACGGCGGGCCAGCTGCAGTATGAAGCTGGTCTTGCCCGAGCCCAGAAAGCCACCGGTAAGAAGTATCTTCATTTTTATCACCTGCAGTAGTATCCGGTGCCGTACCGGATGACTTCCTGATTCATCGTGATTATGGCGGGTATGGTGTCCACGGCGGGATTGTTTATGACGCACATGAGGGCGAGATTTCCGCCCGGCCCGTAGAGGTCCACGGCCTCCCGCACTTTAGCCCGGAGCTCGTCGTCCGTGGGGGAGGTCCCGGGCTTTATCCACTTGGCCTGAAGGTCCCAGCATCCGAAGAAGGCCAGCCTGTCTCCGACTTCCTTCTGAAGGCCCACCACGTCGTTCTCGGGCTGGACTATCTGCCACGCCTCGAAGCCCTCGTCTATGAAACTGGGGACGACGGACTCGGCCTTTCCGCAGACGTGCATGTCCGGGATCATGCCGTAGGAGCGCACGGCGTCGGACCAGCGCTTATGCTGGGGAGCGATGAGCTCCTTATACGTGTCCGGCGGGATGAAGAGACCGCGCTCGTGGGCGAAGTCGTCGAATATGGTGACTATGTCCGGATCGAAGTATTTCTTTATGTATTCCAGCGTGGATATACGGTAATCGGTTATGGCGGTGAGGAGTTCTTCGCAGGCCTCCGGCTCCTCGAAGAAGGCCATCAGCCCCTCCACCATGCCCATGAGGTCCACCAGCCGGAGGAAGGGCCCGTTGTAGCAGCGGTAATCGATCACCTGGGTGTTCCGGTCGGCCCTCGCGAGCTGGCTGTCGGCAAGCGCCTTCCAGTCGAACTTCGAGACGTCCGGGAAGCGTACGACCTTTTTCCATTCGGTGATGTCCGGCAGCACGATGCATCCGGGATCCGGGGTCCCTGCGCCTCCTCCGGATTCCGTCTTCGCCCACACGACGCCGAAACCGTCCGGCCCGCCGGAACCGCCCATGGGGCCGTTTTCGAATTCCTCGCCGTCGCCGCCGACGCCGGCGGTATCCAGAAGACAGCCTATATGATCGTGGGACTCATGGCCGTAAATGGCCATCATGTTGTCTTACCGGGTCATCATGGCGGCGGAGCTCCTTTCGCTCATTCTTCCTTTTTATTCTATATAGAAGGAGGTTCGCAGTCAACAGCGTCCTGCGGAGAACAGCCTGTTTTAGAAAAGTTCGTAATTACGAAAGAATCTAAACCGATCGGCGTCTGCAGCAGCCGGCGATCCGCATGGCATTTAATACATATTCCGCCGCGCTGGGCGGAAACACTGCGTAATACCAGTGAGTTTCGCAGCCGTTTCTTTTGCTCCATATGAGCGTAAACTTAGGACGTAATTGTCCTAAGTTTTCGATAATACCGCCTTTGCCTATTGAAATCACCTTATAGAAATGGTATAATGAACTCGAACTTAGGACAATAATGCCCAAAGTAAGAGGTGAAAACTGATGATCAAACGAGATCGCTATCTGGACCGGCTTATACGCAGCATGTGGAACGGTGAAGTAAAAGTCATTACCGGGATCCGCAGGTGCGGCAAATCCGTCCTGCTCTTTGATCTGTTCTACGAATACCTTCTCTCACAGGGTGTCTCGGACGACCATATCATCAGATTGGAGCTCGACCAGAGAAGGTACTACAAGTTTCGCGATCCGATCGTGCTGTGTGAGTATGTAGAAAGCATTGTTAAGAAGCATTCAAACGATCGTTTCTTCCTGTTCGTGGATGAAGTGCAGTTTGCCCGGCTTGTAAAAGATGAGGCGAACGGGGGCGTCGTGGTTACGGTCTATGATATGCTGAACGAACTGAAGGCATATAAGAACCTGGACGTGTATGTGACCGGAAGTAATTCCCGGATGCTTTCCAAGGATATAGCTACTGAATTCAGGGGAAGGGCGACCCAGATCCATGTGTATCCTTTGAGCTTTGAGGAATACTATTCTTTCATCGGCGGAGACATAAAAGCGGCACTGGACCTGTATATGCTGTATGGCGGGATGCCGCGTGTCGCCGGAATGACAGAGGATATGGAGAAGAAGGAATACCTCGCGAATCTGTACGATGAACTTTATATAAAAGATATTATGGAGCGAAATCATCTGGAACGGGAAGATATACTGAATGCGATCCTGGATTTTACGGCTTCCCAGATAAGCTCATTGACGAATCCGACGAATATAGCCAATTCATTGAGCTCTTTACGTCATGAAAAAATCAATCCCAGTCTGGTCGCGGGGTATATTACGCATATAATGGACGCTTTCCTGATCAGCCTTGCGCGCCGGTATGATATCAAGGGCAAGACATATTTTAATTATCCCAACAAGTATTACTATACAGATATAGGTCTTCGGAATACGAGATTGAATTACAGGCAGTATGATCCGGGCCACATGATGGAGAACATCATCTATAACGAATTGGTCTTGCGGGGCTATTCTGTCGATGTCGGAATGGTACTGGAACGGAAGAACAGCGAGAAGATTCAGCGTGAGATCGATTTCGTCGTAAATGACGGAGACCGGCGCATTTATATCCAGTCTGCTTTTCGGGTCGATTCAGAGCAAAAAGAAAGCGCGGAATTACAATCGCTGAAACTGACCGGAGATTTCTTCAGGAAGATCGTCATCCGCAGTGATATTCCACATTACTACTATGACGACAACGGGTTTTTCCACTGTAATCTGACAGACTTTCTCCTCGGCAGTGTGGAACTCTTCTGATTCTTAGTGAGCTGTTTATAACCTTGTTGCCATATGATCCGGATAGAAGTTTGCTGCGCGGTTTCGTAGGAACTGTAATTAAACGGGCGGGAGGTGTCTAAGGAGATGAGCGGCCCCACCGACAACAAAAGAGAGATCTCCATACTGTTCATAGGCAACAGCCATACGTACTGCAACGACCTGCCCGCGCTCGTCAGAAGGCTCGCCGAAGACGACGGATACAGGTGCAGGGTCGCCATGCTCGCCCGGGCGGACATGTACCTGGACCAGCACGCGGATGGGAAGGAAGCGCGCTTCAATATCCTGTACGGCGACTACGATTACGTAGTCCTGCAGGAGCACGCCCATCCTTTCGGACCGGAAGAGAGGTTCACGGACGGCGCTGAAAAGCTCGTCGGGATGATACGTGAAGCCGGGGCCGTTCCCGTCATTTACGAATGCTGGGCGAGAAGTGACGAACCGGAGAAGCAGAAGACCATGAACGAGGTCCACAGGCGTGTCGCCGAAAAGACGGGCGCGCTCCTGGCCTCCGTCGGCGAATACTGGTGGAAGTATCAGGAAGAGCACCCGGACGTAAGGATGTATGCAAAGGACGGGGAACATGCAACATCGGCGGGATCCGAACTTGCTGCAACCGTTATCTGGGATACGATCAGGGCGAAAGAGGAGAAATGCTTATGATTGGCGCGATAATAGGAGACATAGCAGGTTCCGTATACGAGTGGAACAACATAAAGAAGAAGGAGTTCACCATCTTCGGCTGGCACGGAGGGAAAAAATGTCACTTTACCGACGACACCGTCATGACGCTGGCCGTAGCGAATGCGGTGCTGGTATCCAGAGATGACCGGTCCGACCTTTCGGAAAACGCCGTGATGTATATGCAGCTGATGGGGCGGAGCTATCCACACGCCGGATACGGCGGGCGCTTCAAGGGATGGATGTATGCCGACTATCCCCACCCCTACAACAGTTTCGGGAACGGCTCCGCCATGAGAGTGAGCCCCGTGGCCTACGCCGCCCGGGACCTGGACGACGCGCTTCTCATGTCCGACGCAGTCACATGTGTCACCCACGACCATCCCGAGGGCCTTAAGGGCGCCAGGGCCGTGACGGCCTGCATCTGGCTTGCCCTCCGCGGCGGCACGAAGGAAGAGATAAGGGATCTAGTAGAGAAAGAGTATTATAGACTCGATAAGACCCTAGAAGAGATAAGGCCGGGGTATAAGTTCGACGTGACCTGTCAGGGGAGCGTGCCCCAGGCCATAGAGGCTTTCCTCGAGTCGGAAGACTTCGAGGACGCGATAAGGAACGCAATATCCATAGGAGGCGACAGCGACACCATCGCGGCAATAGCCGGGAGCATCGCGGAAGCCTATTACGGGGCGCCGGACGGTCTCCGGGAAAAGGCGGAGGAACGCCTCACTCCCGATCTTCTCGAGATACTCCGCGCATTCGAAGGCAGATATCCGGCAAAAAGGACCGAATAGATCAGTTACAAATACATTGAGACCGAATTAAACGACAGAAAGGAACGTGCTGAAATGAAAACAGTCATGAACAAAGAGGGCGAATTCGGGAAGTATATCATCCAGGACCCCACCGGACCGAGCTATCATACGGCGGCGGCCCGGGAAAGATTCCTGGGATTCGGCAGATATATGATGTACATGGACACGAACGCGGTGCCCGGAGCCTTCCAGGTGAACACGTGCTGGTTCACTGGCGAGACCCCTGCGGGGCAGCCTCCGGAGCATTTCCATGATTATCCGGAGCTCCTGGGATATTTCGGAAGCGATCCCGACGACCCGGAGGACCTGGGCGCGGAGGTCGAATTCACCATAAACGGAGAGAGGCATCTTCTGACGAAGAGCGCCATGATCTTCCTGCCTGCCGGCACGGGACACTCTCTGCCGATGATCAGCAAAGTAAAGCGGCCGATCTTCCACTTCAGCACGTGCCCGATCCCCGAGTATACGCGCGACGACGATAAACAGCCCGATCCCGAAACGGCTCGTCCGTTAAGTTCCGAGGTATTTATCAACGAAGGCGGCGGAGAATACGGAAAGTACATCGTAACACACGTACACGTGCCGAGCTATTTCACGGAACACGACCGTCAGAACTTCGGAAGCTTTGCCAAGCTGATCGTCTATATGGACTCGGAAGTTGTGCCGGGAGCATTCATGATGGGCGCGTCGTGGTACTACCGCCCGATACCCGACGGAGGGCCGGGCGAGCATACCCACGCCTTCCCGGAGGTCCTCGCCTTCTACAGCGCGGATCCCAGCGATCCCGACGACCTGGGAGCCGAGGTCGAGTTCAGTATAGAGGGTGAAAAGCACGTGCTGACCAAGAGCTCGCTGGTATTCATGCCGGCCGGCATGAAGCACCTGCCGATGACGATAAAGAACGTCAGACGCCCGTTCCTGCACTTCGGGATCTGCCTTAATTCGATGTACGAATCCGATCCCACCGAGTGAGCGGAGGGCCGGAAAGCATAAAATACGTCTAGACTTAGGAGAAAGGAGGGACGGGGCGGATGGATAACGGCAGGACATGCAGTTACAGACGAAAGTGCGGAGCGTGCCAGACCCTGAATCTGTCCTACGACGAGGAGCTCTCGCTGAAGATGAAGCGCGAGATCGACCTCCTCGGCAGGTTCGGCCACATCGAGCCGATCATCCCCTCGGAGCCCTCCGAGCATTACAGGAACAAGGCCCAGTATCTTTTCCGGTACAGGTCCGGGAGCGTCACGGCGGGGCTGTACAGGTCTTCCGACGGAGGCATAGCCGCCGTCGACAGCTGCCTGATGGAGGACCCCAGGCTCACGGAGCTGTTCCTGCTCATAAAAAAGCTGGTGAAGAAGCGCGGCGTGAAGGTCTGGGACGGCAGGCGCGGAGACCTCAGGCACGTCATGATAAGGAGAGCCGCGGCGACCGGCGAGGTGTCCGTCGCCTTCGTGACCAGCGGCGGCCTTTTCGAAGGAGCCTCCGGACTTTCTGAGGAGCTCACGGAAAAAGCGCCCGACGTGGTCTGCGTCTCCGCAGTCCGGAACGATACGGACATACCGCTGTGGATGAACGGTGATGAACACCTTCTGAAAGGCAGAGGGTACATCACGGACAGGCTGTGCGGCTGCGAGTTCCGCATACCGCCCAAGTCGTTCTATCAGATAAACCCATACGCCACCGAAAAGCTCTACGATATCGCGGCGGGATACGCGCAAATAGGCAGAAACGACACCGTCCTCGACGCGTACTGCGGCATCGGGACGGTGGGGATTACAGCGGCAAAAGGAGGATGCGCCTCCCTCGACGGTTTCGATATAAGCGCCGATTCCGTCTCGGCGGCGGAAACGAACGCAGAGCTCAACGGGATCGACGGCTGCAGATACAGGCGCGTCTCGGATTCGGGATGCGGAATAGGCCCCAAAAAGCGTTACAGCGTGGTCATGGTCGACCCGCCCCGCAGCGGCTGCGACAGAAGATTCACTAATACGCTCCTGAAACTACGCCCGGAAAGGATCGTGTATATCTCCTGCGGCCCCCAGTCTCTGGCCAGGGACCTCGGCCTGCTGAAAAAGCATTACCGTGTGGATAAGATCCAGCCGGTCGACATGTTTCCCGGCACGATACATGTGGAGACTGTCTGCTGCTTGTACCACCAAAAGAAGGACTTCATCTCAATACCGTATGAGCCGAAGAATGCTGATTATCTGAAAAAGATAAAATGAATTACGCAAATTGGGATTTTGCGAGGTAATTATGGAAATCCGCAAAATTGAATCAGACGACTCCACTGCGTCCTTTATTGAAACAGAACAAGAGAGATACGAAGCGAAACATGGAGTCCAGTGCAATTACACACCATTCTGCTTTGTAGCAGAGATAAACGATCAAATCATCGGTGCTGTTTCTGGTGCGACATTCTTTTCTGAAATATATATTGATGAATTGGTCGTGAAAGACATATACAGAGGAAAAGGGATTGGAACTCAGCTGATCAAAGCAGTGGAAACAAACTATGCTGGAAAAGGATACAATAATATGAACTGCTGCACCAATGGGTTTCAGGCATCGGGGTTCTATAAAAAGTGCGGATTTGAATTGGAATTTGTCAGGAAAAACAACTCAGATCCCAAACTGAACAAGTATTTCTATATCAAATATCTGGATTAAAAGTTGTATTTTTTCCCAATTTGTCGATTTGTTTCGAAACTGAGGATCCATTGAGACGGTATGCCTCTTGTCCAAACTTTCTGAGTTGAAGCATAATATCAGCGTTTACCCGCGATTTTGAGGCTAAAAAACGGGAGGATGCGCATGGAGAAGAAAACAATTCTGGATACCCTTGCCCGGGATGCCTTTGAAAAGGGCGGTTTCAATGGGACCTGGCTTTACGCCGAGCACGGCGAGATCGTGTCGAAAGGCGCAGTCGGTTTCAGCGATTTGGAGGACAAGGTTCCGCTGCGCGAGGACAGCCTGTTTGACCTTGCGTCCGTCAGCAAGCAGTTCACCGCGGCGGCAGTGATGCTGCTGCGGCGCAGAGGGCTGCTGTCTCTCGAGGACGAGATCACGAGATTCTTCCCGGAAATCCCTTTTAAGGGCGTCACAGTCCGGCATTTGCTGAATCACACCGGCGGCCTGCCCGATTACATGGACTGGGTGGA
>JAFZSD010000044.1 GCA_017619535.1 Oscillospiraceae bacterium
CGGCCACGATGTCGCCTGAATATACGGTATCGATGTCTTCTCTGTGGTTGGCGTGCATCAGCAGGATGCGCCCCAGCCTCTCCCGCTGGCCCTTCGTGGAGTTCATGACGGTGGAGCCGGCCGTCGCCGTTCCGGAGTATACCCGGAAGAACGAGAGCTTGCCGACGAAAGGATCCGTCATGATCTTGAACGCGAGCGCCGCAAAGGGCGCGTCGTCGTCCGCCGCGCGGGTGACCTCCTGGTCGTTCTTCGGATTGACGCCTGTTATAGGCGGAACGTCCAGAGGAGACGGGAGATAGTCGACTATCGCATCGAGAAGCTTCTGAACGCCTTTGTTCTTGTAAGACGTGCCGCACACTACCGGCACCAGCTCGACGGCGAGGGTAGCCTTGCGTATCGCTGCACGGATCAGATCCGACGGGATGTGCTTGCCTTCGAAGTAGAGATCCATGATGGTCTCATCGTAATCCGCGATGGCTTCTATGAGCTGATAGCGGTACTCCTTGGCCATTTCGAGCATATCTGCCGGGATCTCCTCGACGCGCATGTCCTTTCCCAGCTCGTCATAGTATATGTCCGCGTCCATATCCACCAGGTCGATTATACCCTTGAAGGTGTCCTCTTTCCCGATGGGAAGCTGGATCGGCACGGCGTTGGCCTTGAGTCTGTCGTGGACCATATCGACGACATTGTAGAAATCGGCGCCCATGATATCCATCTTGTTCACGTAGATCATTCTCGGAACATGGTAATGGTCCGCCTGACGCCAAACGGTCTCAGACTGTGGTTCGACGCCGCCCTTGGCGCAGAGCACCGTGACGGAGCCGTCGAGCACGCGGAGCGAACGCTCGACTTCAACTGTGAAGTCCACGTGTCCCGGCGTGTCGATTATGTTGATGCGGTGATCCTTCCAGAAACACGTAGTAGCAGCGGAGGTTATCGTGATGCCTCTCTCCTGCTCCTGTTCCATCCAGTCCATGGTGGCTGCGCCCTCGTGGACTTCGCCCAGCTTGTAGGTCTTTCCGGTATAGAACAGGATACGTTCCGTGGTCGTTGTCTTTCCCGCATCGATATGAGCCATAATGCCGATATTGCGGGTCTTTTCAAGCGGATATTCTCTTGGCATATCGCTCACTCCTTTCTGAAATGTGCGAAAAAGACTTCTTTAACTTACCAGCGATAGTGGGCAAATGCCGTGTTGGATTCTGCCATTCTGTGCGTATCTTCACGCTTTTTGACAGAAGCGCCGAGGCTGTTTGCCGCATCCATGATCTCGTTTGCCAGACGCTCTTTCATCGTCTTCTCGCTGCGGGCTCTGGAATAGGATGTGAGCCAGCGGAGACCGAGAGTCTGACGTCTGTCGGCCCTGACCTCGATAGGCACCTGGTAGGTCGCACCGCCGACGCGGCGTGCCTTGACTTCCAGGGTGGGCATGATATTCTCCAGCGCAGCCGTGAATACCTCCAGAGGGTCTTTACCGGTCTTTTCCTTGATGATGTCAAAGGCGCCGTAAACGACCTTCTGAGCAACGCCCTTTTTGCCGTCGAGCATAATGCTGTTCACGAGCTTCGTCACGAGAACAGAATTATACAGAGGATCGGGCAGGATTTCTCTTTTGGGTACGTTACCTCTTCTGGGCACTATACTTCCCTCCTTCAAATAATGAAATCAAAGGTACTCCGAGACAGCTTGCCGTCAGCGCGGCGCTTCTCTGGCGCCGATCTATATCGCGGCAAAGCGTTGTCTCTCGGTGGGTGCCTGCCGTTCAAGGTAACATACAAAAAATGTATATATACCTTCATGGCAAGGCAGTGCCTTGCGCACAAAGCGCAATAAGCTGAATTATGCGGGGATTACTTCTTGCTGGCCTTGGGTCTCTTCGCGCCGTACTTGGAGCGGGCCTGCATGCGTCCGGTAACGCCCTGAGTATCGAGGGTGCCGCGGATGATGTGATAACGCACGCCAGGGAGATCCTTGACACGGCCGCCGCGGATCATAACGACGGAGTGCTCCTGCAGGTTGTGGCCTATGCCGGGGATATACGCCGTTACTTCGAATCCGTTGGTGAGGCGGACACGGGCGATCTTGCGGAGAGCGGAATTCGGCTTCTTAGGAGTCGAGGTCCTGACTGCCGTGCAGACGCCGCGCTTCTGGGGAGACGAAAGGTTGGTTTCCCTGTTCTTCAGGGTATTGAGGCCTTTCTGCATCGCCGGAGACGTGGATTTGTAGGTCTGCATCTCTCTGCCTTTTCTTACCAGCTGGTTAAATGTTGGCATTGTTTTCCTCCTTTCTTTGGTTATTTTGTTATTTTTTTCGGAATTCTTTTGTACATTCCGGAAAAAACCAGCCTGAATATGCGCATAATTATCCCTATGCACATATTCCACGCAAGATAGCATATTAACATATAAAAACAGAAACGTCAACAAAAAGTTTCGTTGACGTTTCTGTTCATTTCAGTATGTCCGCTTACAGAGCGTTGCCGCTTCCGATGAGCACGGAGAGGTCGACGCCGTCGTCCTCTTCCTCGTCCTCGGTCAGCTCGGGTTCAGCCTCGTTGACGTAGTCGCGATAGATCGCAAGACCGCTTCCGGCGGGGATGAGCTTGCCGATGATGACGTTCTCCTTCAGGCCCACGAGATGGTCGACCTTGCCCTTTATGGCGGCCTCGGTGAGGACCTTCGTAGTCTCCTGGAACGACGCTGCGGAGAGGAAGGACTCCGTGGCGAGGGAGGCCTTCGTGATGCCCATGAGGAGCCGCGTGCAGGTCGCCGGCCGGAGCTCGGTCTCGCCCGCGTCGATGCGTTCCTGGATCGCCGCGTTGGCGTTCCTGAATTCGCCTATATCGATCGTGGTGCCGGAGAGCAGATCGGTGTCTCCCGCGTCCTCGACGCGCACCTTGCGCATCATCTGACGCACGATGACCTCAATGTGCTTGTCGTTGATGTCGACGCCCTGCTGACGGTAGACGCGCTGTACTTCCTGGATGAGGTATTCCTGCGTGGCTTCCTTGCCGAGTATCCTCATGACGTCGTGCGGGTTGAGCGCACCGTCGGTGAGCATATGGCCGGCCTTGATCTCTTCTCCGTCCTTTACGCGGATGCCGGCGGAATAGGGCACCTGATAGACCTTGGTGGCTCCCTCTTCCTCGTTGGTGATCGTGATGGCAACTATGGCGTTCTTTCTGGTCTCCTCAAGAGAGACCTTGCCGCCTATCTCCGCGAGTATGGACATCTTCTTCGGCTTTCTGGCCTCGAAGAGCTCCTCGACTCTCGGAAGGCCCTGGGTGATATCGTCGCCCGCGACGCCGCCGGTATGGAACGTACGCATGGTGAGCTGGGTGCCGGGCTCGCCTATGGACTGGGCGGCGATGACGCCGACCGCCTCGCCGGTAGAGACAGGGCTCGCTGTTGCGAGGTTTATGCCGTAGCACTTCGCGCAGACGCCGCTCTTGGCGGTGCAGTCGAGGACCGTGCGGATCTTGATGGTGTCGATGCCGTGGGCCTCGAGCACCTTCGCGTCCTCATGGTCGAACATGTGATCCCTGTCGAACAGGAGCTCGCCTGTCTTCGGATCGACGACGTCGTCGGACGGGAACCTGCCGTGGATCGCCTCGGCGAAGGAGCGGATAACTACGCCCTTCTCGACCTGAGCGGATACGTGCAGGCCGTCGTGGGTGCCGCAGTCGTGCTCCCTGATAATGACGTCCTGGGAGACGTCGACGAGACGTCTGGTCAGATAGCCGGAGTCCGCGGTACGGAGAGCGGTATCGGTGAGTCCCTTTCTCGCGCCTCTGGAGGATACGAAGTACTCCAGAACGGAAAGTCCTTCACGGAAGTTCGCCTTAACAGGGATCTCGATGGTCTTACCGGCGGTGTTGGCCATAAGGCCTCGCATACCGGCAAGCTGACGGATCTGGTTCATGCTGCCTCGGGCACCGGAGTTCGCCATCATGTAGATCGGGTTCATCTCGTCGAGGGTGTCCTGAAGAGCGTCTGTCACGTCGTGGGTCGTCTTCTCCCACTCGCGGACGACGAGACGGTAGCGTTCGTCGTCGGTGATGAATCCGCGCTTGTACTTCTTCTCTATCTCAATGACCTTCTGCTCGGTCTCGTGGATGAGGCGTTTCTTGGCCTCCGGGACCGTCATGTCGGCGATGGAGATCGTTATGGCGCCTCTGGTCGAATACTTGAAGCCCAGCGCCTTGATGTTGTCGAGGACCTCCGCGGAGATGGTGAATCCGTGGGTGAAGATGCAGCGCTCGATGATCTGCTGGAGCTGCTTCTTGCCGGTACGGAAGGATACCTCGTAATCGAAATCGTGTTCAGGATCGGATCTGTCGACGAAGCCGAGATCCTGCGGGATGGGCTCGTTGAAGATTATCCGTCCGACCGTCGTTACAACGGTCTTCTGGCGGATCTCGCCGTCAATCTCCTTGCGCACGCGGACGTGTATGGGAGCGTGAATCTGCACGTCGCCGTTCTGGTACGCCATGAGAGCCTCGTCGGGAGAAGCGAAGTACTTCCCTGCTCCGGCCTCGTCATCGCGCACGAACGTGAGATAGTAGGAACCGAGGATCATGTCCTGGGTGGGAACGGTAACGGGCTGGCCGTCCTTCGGATGAAGGAGGTTGTTCGCCGAGAGCATGAGGACTCTCGCTTCCGCCTGGGCCTCCGAAGAGAGCGGTACGTGGATGGCCATCTGGTCGCCGTCGAAGTCGGCGTTGTACGCCGTGCAGACCAGCGGATGGAGCTTGAGAGCGCGGCCCTCGACGAGGATCGGCTCGAAAGCCTGTATGCCGAGCCTGTGGAGCGTAGGAGCGCGGTTGAGGAGCACGGGGTGTTCCTTGATCACCACATCGAGCGCGTCCCAAACTTCCGTCTGGCCCTTATCCACCATTTTCTTCGCGGATTTGATGTTATTGGAAACGCCGTCCTCCACCAGCTTCTTCATAACGAAGGGGCGGAACAGCTCTATGGCCATTTCCTTCGGCACGCCGCACTGATATATCTTGAGGTCGGGGCCGACGACGATAACGCTTCGGCCGGAGTAGTCGACTCGCTTGCCGAGAAGGTTCTGGCGGAAACGTCCCTGCTTGCCCTTGAGCATATCCGAGAGGGACTTGAGCGCGCGGGAGTTGGCTCCCGTCACGGCGCGGCCGCGGCGTCCGTTGTCGATGAGCGCGTCGACGGCCTCCTGGAGCATACGCTTCTCGTTGCGGACTATGATATCCGGAGCGTTCAGCTGTATGAGCCTCTTGAGGCGGTTATTTCTGTTGATGACCCTTCTGTAGAGGTCGTTGAGGTCGCTGGTGGCGAATCTGCCGCCGTCGAGCTGGACCATGGGCCTGATCTCGGGCGGGATGACCGGCAGCACGGAGATGATCATCCAGGTGGGATCGTTTCCGGACTGACGGAAAGCCTCCACGACCTCAAGGCGCTTAATGAGCTTCGCCTTCTTTTGGCCGGAAGCCTCGTTTGCCTCCTTGCGGAGCTGTTCGGAAAGCTTGTCGCAGTCGATATCGGCCAGCAGCTTCTTGACCGCCTCGGCGCCCATGCCGGCGTCAAAATCGTCCTCGTACTTCTCGCGCATGTCGCGGTATTCCTTCTCGGAGAGAAGGTCGCCC
>JAFZSD010000045.1 GCA_017619535.1 Oscillospiraceae bacterium
ATCGGTATGATGAGTCCGACGCCTGACAGAAGCTCGGAAGCCGACGCGCCGGTCTCCTCGAGAGTCTCCGGCAGGAGCTCCTTCGTTCCGTCCGTCAGCGGAGTCAGAGTGAATGCGTATTCGCCGACAGTCTCCACGCCGTTCGGGACCTCAAAGTCTTTCAGCGACGTGCAGCCGTAAAAAGCGTTGCGCCCTATGTATTTCACGGAATCCGGTATCCTTACGCGCTCGAGAGACGAACAGCACTCAAACATGAACGCACCGATCCCGTCGATCCCGTCCGGCAGCGATATCTCCTTAAGTGCGGAGCAGTTTCGGAAAACGCTGATGTCGAGCTCCGTGAGGCATGCGGGAAGCTCGACGCTCTCAAGCCCCACACATTCATCGAATGCCGCCTGCCCCAGCGACGTGACTCCCGGCATCGTGATGTCCTTAAGGTTCTCGCAGTCCCAGAACGCGCACTCTCCTACGGTCTTTACACTGGCTGCCAGTTCCGCCAGGACGAGGTCGTGGCTGTCGTCGAAGGCATACTCGGGAACATTGGTCACTCCCTCCTCGACGTATACGGCGTGTACTGGCGTTTCATAGACCGTCTCCCACGGCGCCAACTTGTACCAGAGGGTGTTTTCCAGATCTTCCCCTGCCTCCGACTGGTATTCCTCAAGAAGCGTATCCTCCCAGTTGTCGCCCATCAGCTCCTCAAACAGGCTCTCGTCTATATCTTCATCTTCCATGAGGGAGTTCCAGAGCTCTGCGAATTCCTCGTTTTCCATGAGCTGCTCGAACGAGGTCGCCGAGGAGCCGTCGTCTGACGCCTCCGCGTCCCAGAGAGGCTCCATGGGTCCCGTACCGCTTATAACGAGCGTGCCGTTTCTGTAGAGGGTCCAGCTGACCGTGCCGGCACTTCCCTCGCCCACCGGGTCGCCCACAGGGCCGAACTCGGGATCCGGTTCCGGTTCCGGCTCCGGCACGTCGGGCTTTTCAGGCGTTTCGGTCTTATTCGTCTCTGCGTTTGCAGACGGAGGCTCTTCCGGCTCCACAGGCGTTTCAGCCGTGCAGGCCGCCGCGGTCACGAGCAGCGTCGCCGCCATCAGCAGGGAAATTAACTTTTTTGCTTTCATGCTTTTCCTCCTCCGGGCCGCGCTGCCTTCAGATGAGCTCACTAAGGTCGGAGAGTATCCTGACGCAGCGGTAAGGCCCGAATTCCTCCGCCCGCGTCATGCCGGTCGTCACCGGAGCAAAGTCCACCCCGGCGTTTTCCGCCGTGCGGGCGTCGACCACACTGTCCCCGATATACAGGACGTCGCTCTTTTTCACTTTCATCACGTTCAGAGCCTTCAGGATGCCCTGGGGGTCCGGTTTCGGCGCGGTCACGTCCTCCCCTCCGATTATCACGGAGAAAAGATTCAGGATCCCGTATTCCTCAAGGGTGATGCTGAGCCTGAAACGGTATTTGATCGATATCACTCCGAGGAGGGCCCCTCGGTCATGCAGCGCCCGGATCACAGGCGGGACCGACGGATAGAGCTTCGTCATCTTCGCCATGATCTCGTTCGCCCGATCCACATATTCGACGCGGTAGCGCTCAAGCACCTCGGGGTCATGCTCACCCAGAAGCATCTCGAACCCCTCGGCAAGCGTATAGCCTATCGTGCGGCGTATGTCATCATCCGGGGGTATCGGAAATCCGTGCAGATCGAAGACATGCTTGTAGCACGTCACTATCGCTTCTTCCGAGTCGGCCAGGGTATAGTCGAAATCGAACAGATAGAGTTTGTAATCCATATGCTTTCCTCTTGCTGCAGAGGTCATTCTCTTCCTTTGGGGCGTCCTCCCGCAGTTACTCCCCAGGAGGGGCGCAGTGCGAGAAGCTCGTCGATCTGCCGCTCAGTCAGCGGCCGGTCGACACCGAGCGTGCGCATATTCATATATATCTCCGCGTTATACTCCACGCTCTCCATCCTGTAGAGCGCCTGTATCGCGTCAGAGCCCCAGGTAACGGCGCCGTGATGCTCCAGCAGAAGCGCGTTATAGTCGCGGCAATACGGAGCGACGCTCTCCGCGAGCGCCTCCGAGCCCGGCAGCGCGAACGGTACGACAGGCACGACGCCCAGAAGCACGACCGCCTCCTGTGTATACGCGCGGTCCAGCGGTATCCCCGCCGCGGCCAGAGTCGTGGCCTTCGGCGGATGCGCATGTACCACCGCCCCGATCTCCGGCAGTTCGCGGTAGAGCCTCAGGTGCATCTTTATCTCCGACGAGGGCTTAAGCTTTCCCGAAACGACTTTCCCCTCGGGGTCCAGCTTTACGAGCATCGCCTCCGTCATAAATCCCTTAGATACGCCGGACGGGGTCGCGAGTATGCAGCCGTCCGCCGTGAGGACGCTGATGTTCCCGTCGTTTGCGGCTACGAAACCTTTTTCGTAAAGCCTTCTGCCAACCTCGACTATCGTCTCGGCCGCCTCTCTGTTGGACGGATACTTCCTGTCGCCCATTTCTTCCGCCTTTCCCGCGGCGTCTGCCGCGTATAAGTCGTTTGCTTTATTTATTATATCAGCCGGAGCACCGCGAGTCCATATTGAATCGGGCTCCTTCCGGTGATAAGATAGGACACAGCCGCCGGTCGGGCGGCAGGAATGACAG
Organism: Oscillospiraceae bacterium; assembly: GCA_017619535.1. Lineage (GTDB taxonomy): Bacteria > Bacillota > Clostridia > Oscillospirales > Oscillospiraceae > RGIG8048. Next base: position 2,644 of record JAFZSD010000045.1, read on the forward strand.
AAAACGGAGACTGACAGATGGAAGAGGTTAGATGCAATGCGTGCCCGCGCCGGTGCGGCGCCGTCCGTACGGAGACATCCGGAAGGGGCGTCTGCGGGATGGGCGTGCTCCCGAGACTCGCCCGAGCCACGGCCCATATGTGGGAAGAGCCGTGCATAAGCGGCAAGCGCGGTTCCGGGGCCGTCTTCTTCAGCGGCTGTCCCCTGAAGTGCGTATTCTGCCAGAACCGTCAGATCAGCGCCGAAGGATTCGGCAAGACCGTCTCCGTCGCCCGCCTGCGGGAGATATTCCTGGAGCTGGCCTCATCCGGCGTACACAACATCAATCTCGTCAATCCCACTCATTACATAGACAGTATAATAGAGGCATGCTCCGGAGGGCTGCCTGTACCGCTGGTATGGAACTCCGGCGGATACGAGACCGTCGATTCTCTCCGCCGGCTCGATGGCATCGTGGATATCTATCTCCCGGACATGAAATACGCGCTGGAAACACCCGCCGCCAGATACTCCGCCGCGGTGAATTATCCGGAAACGGCAAAGAAAGCCATACTTGAGATGTTCCGGCAGACCGGGCCCTACGTCATGGACGGAGACGGTCTTCTGCGCAGCGGCGTCGTCATAAGGCACCTGATACTGCCGGGCAATCTCGACAACACCCGGGCAGTCATCGACTGGGTCGCGTCGGAATTCGGGCCGGGCGACGTGCTTTTCAGCCTCATGAGCCAGTACACGCCCTGCGGCGATCTCGCAGACTTCCCGGAACTGACGCGCCGTCTTACTCCCGCTGAATACGAAGAGGCGACCGCGTACCTCGAGGCTTCGGACATCGAAGACGGTTTTTATCAGGAACTGTCCTCTGCTGAAGAGGAATACATCCCCGATTTCGATCTTACGGGCGTCTGAACGTACCGTTTTCCGGCGTTTTTCGCCGTATTCGGGAACTTTTTTGATTTTCCTGTTGACAATACCGGCTCACGCTGATATTATACCCAAGCAAACAAAGCAGAACGGCACTCCGTCCTCACCCGGCCGCAATGGCGCGCCGCGGTCAACATCGTTTCGTCTCCGGCTCATGCCGGCGGCGCAGCTTTCGTACGGGTGCTGTTCGCATCCGTATTTCTTTTTATCGTGCTCACAAACGGAGGTGCTTTCACATCATCAATCCTACTCACGAGATCAATGAAGAGATCATCGACAGCGAGGTCAGACTCATCGCAGAGGACGGCACTCAGCTCGGCATCATGTCCGCCAAGGAAGCGCTGGACATTGCGATCCAGCAGGAACTCGACCTTGTCAAGATCGCCCCGAACTCGAATCCGCCTGTCTGCAGGATCATGGATTACGGGAAGTACAAGTTCGAGCAGGCCAAGCGCGAGAAGGACGCAAAGCGCAACCAGCGCATCATCGAGGTCAAGGAGATCCGCATGTCCCCCAGCATCGGTCTCAACGACTTCAACGTAAAGCTCAAAAACGCGCAGAAATTCCTTAAAGACGGCGACCGCGTCAAGGTCACCGTGCGTTTCCGCGGCAGAGAGATGGCCCACACCAACATCGGCGAAGAACTTCTCACGAAATTTGCCGACGAGTGCGCCGAGCTCGCCACCGTAGACAAGAACGCAAAGCTGGAAGGACGGTTCATGACAATGTTCCTGTCCCCAAAGGCTCCTAAATAACAAAAGGACAAACAACAAACTGGAAGGAGAAAAACACCCATGCCTAAGATCAAAACGCACAGCGGGGCTAAAAAGAGATTCAACCTCACCAAGACCGGCAAGGTAAAGCGTGCCCACGCTTTCAAGAGCCATCTTCTCAACGGACACGGAAAAACAGCGAAGCGTAAAAGAGGCCTTCGCAAGGGCGCCTACGCTGACGTTACGAATGAAGCGGCTATCAAGCGCATGATTCTGTATAAATAAGGAGGACTACTGACATGGCCAGAATTAAAGGCGCGATGATGACGCGTAAAAGAAGAAACAAAATACTGAAGCTCGCCAAGGGCTACTGGGGATCCAAGTCCACCCACTTCAAAATGGCCAACCAGGCTGTTATGAAGTCCCTGAAGTACGCCTACATCGGACGCAAGCTCAAGAAGAGAGATTACCGCCAGCTCTGGATCACCAGGATCAGCGCAGGCTGCAAGGCGAACGGAATGAACTATTCCCGCTTCATGCACGGTCTCAAGCTCTCCGGCATCGAGATGAACCGCAAGATGCTCTCCGAGATGGCTATCAACGATCCCGCCGCTTTCACGGCTCTCTGCGACACCGCGAAATCCGCGATCGGTGCGTGACCATAACGATCTGAACATGAGGGCTGCCGGCGGTGGCCCTGAAACGATACGATGATCAACATAGGGCAGGACCCCGCGCTTTGATGCGCGGGGTCCTGTCTTTCATGTTCAGTTAAAAGAAATACGGAAATAAGCACTTTTTGCTTTTCTGACGGCGGATACTGTTGTATATTAATAGCATCTGTTAGGAGTTGATCGGTATGAAGACCGAAAAGAATAGACGCTCGGCGTTCCTGCGCGGCATGCGGGACGGCCTGCCTATCGGGCTGGGCTACCTCGCCGTGTCGTTCTCTCTCGGCATCGCCGCGAGGAACATCGGCATGACGGCTGTCCAGGGATTCATCATGAGCTGGTTCGGCGTCGCTTCTGCCGGCGAATACGCTGCTATGACGGTCATCGGTGCTGCAGCTCCGTATATTGAGATGGTACTGGTCTCGCTTATAGCGAACGCGCGCTATCTCCTCATGAGCTTTGCCCTCAGCCAGCGCCTCGACCCGAAACTGTCCGTTCTCCACAGGCTCCTTATAGGATACGCCGTGACGGACGAGCTTTTCGGCATTGCCATAGCCCAGCCGAAGCCGCTGGATCCCGTTTACTCATACGGTTCCTACGCGGTGGCCATACCCATGTGGGCGATAGGCACGGCGCTCGGCGTGATCGCGGGAAACGTCCTGCCTCTCAGCGTGGTAAGCGCACTGAGCGTCGCCCTGTTCGGCATGTTCATTGCCGTGATCATCCCCCCTGCGAAGCAGGACAAAGTCGTGCTCCTGTTCGTCGCGCTGAGTTTTGCTTTCAGTTTCGCCGCTTCACGTCTTCCCCTCGTTTCGACTCTTTCGGACAGCGCCCGCGTAATCATACTGACCCTGGTGCTCTCCGCTGCGGCCGCCGTGTTCTTCCCCGTAAGGCCCGATGACATGGAGGAGGCGGACATATGAGACACAACGTATATATCTACATCCTCATAATGTTCGCGGTCATATACGCCATTCGCGTCCTGCCGCTCACGCTCGTACGGAAACAGATAAAGAACCGCTTCCTGCGCTCGTTCCTCTATTACGTTCCGTACATTACGCTTGCTGTGATGACTTTCCCCGCTATCGTCGAAGTTACCCAGTCCCCGATCGCCGGCGCGGCCGCCCTCGTCGTCGGCATCGTGCTCGCGTGGTGCGGCGCAGGACTGTTCCCCGTGGCTCTCTCCTGCTGCGCCACTGTGTTCATTCTCGAACTGTTCCTCTGAGCGCACTGAAAAACTCCACAGAACGTCAGAAAGGCTTCCCGTCGGAAGCCTTTCTTTTTTATCATTATTCACGGTCCTTCAATCGTCAGCCAGACTGGCTGCAAGCTTCAGGAGCTTTTTGCGCGTATTGTCCTCGGGGTGCGCCAGGACATGCTCGAAGATTGCCTGCAGTATATCTCCCATCCGCGTCCCCGGCGGTATGCCCAGTTCATCCCTGAGGTCGGCGCCGGACACGGCAAGGTCCGATCTCCGGACGCATTCTCCGCTCCCGGCAATCTCTTTCAGGCTCCGGACACGGCTGCCTCCGTACAGCGCGTCGGCAACAGCGGCGGCACAAAATGCTGCGTCGCGTCCTTCCGCTGCCAGTATCCGCTTGAGCTCCAGCCGCTCTTCCGGCATTTCCCGGACAGCGATACCGCACCCCCTGGAGGCGGCGGATACCGTCCGCGAATCAAGCCGGAACCTGTGCAGGAAATCAGCGGCGTCGGAGATGACTTCCTCCTCCGTAAGCACAGCGCACAGGCCGCACCAGCGCACCTGTCTGCTGAACGGCATATCACTCAGCACCGCCAGCCGTTCTCCCAAGGCCGCCGGTATTTCCGACGGTCCCAAGTACGAATCGTAGAGCCCTGCTTCGAACGCCGTATACAGCTTTTCCGGGCGGGACGACATGATCGTCTTTTCCGTCTCGTCCCGTACGCGCTCCGCGCTCAGGGCGGATACCAGATGCGCGCATCCCCGCAGAGCATCCAAAGTGCCGCTCTCTATTTCGAAACCGAGCTGCGCTGAAAACCGGACGGCGCGCAGCATTCTGAGCGCATCCTCCGAGAACCGTTTTTCCGGATCGCCGACACACCTTATGAGTCCCGCCGCGATATCCTCCCGGCCGCCGAACGGATCGAGCAGCTCTCCTCGCAGATCCATCGCCATGGCGTTCATCGTAAAGTCTCTGCGCTCGAGATCGGTCCTTATGTCGCTTACGAAGACCACGCCCTCCGGATGCCGCGAATCAGTGTATTCGCCGTCAGCGCGGTATGTAGTGACCTCGACCTTACGACCGCCGGTCAGCACCGTGACCGTTCCGTATTTTCTTCCGGTGAGGACGGTCCTGGGGAACATTTTCTCGGTCGCTTCGACCGGCGCCGACGTGGCAGCATCCCAGTCGTGGACCCGCCTGCCCAGCAGGGCGTCCCTGACGCAGCCGCCGACTATATACGCCTCGTATCCGCACTGTTCGATCTTTTCAAGCGTCTGCACGACATATCCCGGCATCCTGATCTCCGGAATGCGGTCTGCTCCAGGCACTCGCTGCTCCCCCTTTCACGGTCTTCAGCGATAAATAAGCTATTGTAATTGCTTTCAGCCGGTATTATAATATTTTATCGGTTAAAATACAATCAACTGTACGGAGTTGCTTTATGAATATATCCGATCTTGACAAATACATGTCCGACCGCGCAAACTGCCATCTGATCGGCATCGGCGGTGTTTCTATGGCCCCGCTCGCCGAGGTTCTGCACGGAATGGGCCTTTCTGTGACAGGTTCAGACGTCAGCGAGTCGCCGATGATCGACCATCTCCGCTCCCTCGGCATAAAAGTATCCATCGGCCACCGCCCCGAGAACATCGAGGGGGCCCAGTTCATCATACGCACCGCCGCCGCCCGGGACGACAACGTGGAGATCGCAGCGGCCCGGGACGCCGGCATCCCGGTATTCGAGCGGGCGCAGGCATGGGGCTATATCATGCGCTCCTATACCAATGCGATCTGCATCGCCGGCACTCACGGAAAGACGACCACCACGTCTATGGTGACGCACATCTTCATGCAGGCGCAGCGCGATCCGACGGTCATGATCGGCGGCACTCTCCCCCTTATCAAGGCGGGGCACCGCATCGGAAACGGAAACACGATAATACTGGAGTCCTGCGAATACTATAACTCGTTCCACAGCTTCTCCCCCACCGTGGCCGTCATCCTGAACATAGACAACGACCATCTGGATTTCTTCAAAACTCTGGACAACGTCAAGGAGTCCTTCCGGAAATTCGCGTCACTGGTGCCGGAAAGCGGGCATATCGTATGCTGCGGCGACGATAAGAACACGATGGACGCCCTCACGCCGCTCGGCCGCGGGCTGTGCACGTTCGGTCTCGGTGACAGCTGCTACATAAGGGCCGTGGACATCGTCCGCGACGGGCACGGATCATCCTTCGACGTCCTCTGCGGCGGTGTGAAGTACGCACACATCGATCTGGTCGTTCCCGGACTGCACAATGTCAAGAACGCGCTGGCGGCATGCGCCACCGCTTTCCTTCTCGGGATCCCCGGCCAGTTTGCCGAGGAAGGTCTGCGCTCCTTCACCGGAGCCGGACGTCGTTTCGAGTTCAAGGGCACGCTGAACGGCGCCCGGATCTATGACGACTACGCGCACCACCCGGGCGAGCTCCGGGCTCTTATAGACACCGCCAGCTCCCTGGGCTACGACCGCGTCATCCTGGCGTTCCAGCCCCACACCTACTCCCGTACGAAAAACCTGTTTGAAGACTTTGTAAAAGAACTTTCCCGACCCGATCTCGTGCTCCTGGCAGAGATATACGCCGCCCGCGAGAAGGACGTCTTCGGAATCTCCTCCAGGGATCTCGCGGAGCGCATACCTGGCGCCGAGTTCTACCCGACGTTCGAGGAGATGGAAGCCCGCATCAGAGAACTGGCATCCCCGGGAGATCTCATCCTCACGGTAGGCGCAGGTAACATCTACAAAGTAGGAGAGGCCGTCGCGGAAAAACCCGCTGACTGAATCTTTCCTCCGCCGGCTGAAAACTATGGCCCCGATCGAAAACGATCGGGGCCTTTTGCATCATTCAGACATCACTGTTTGTATTTCGGATGGGAGATGAACCCGCATACGGGACATCTGTAGCTGCCGTTTCTCGTCCTGGCCGTCTGGAGTATCCTGTGCTCTTTCGAGCCGCAGTTCGGGCAGACGTAGGGCTTTGTGAAGAGCACTACTGCGAACGACACGACGAACAGTACAAGTCCGAGAACGATGAGCGTTATGCCCAGCGTGGGGTACCCGTCAAGTCTCAGATAACCGATGATCGCGAGCAGCGCTCCGCACAGAGCTGTCGATCCGAACGTGTTGAATCTCCGTTCACTCATCGCTCTTCTCCTCAGCATCGGCAGCGGCAGCGGCGCGCTCCGTAAGGATCCCGATGACTGTCACGTACTTGCGGCCGCAGCGGCTCTTGAACGAGTCGATCTCGTAGTTTATTCCCCGGGACGAGAACACGATGGTCTCGCGCCCGTGCAGCGCCATCTGCGAGATGTCCCGGAGCAGAACGCTGAACTCGCCGATCTCCAGTCTGTCCGGATACAGCGTCATCGTTCCTTCAGCGGTCACCTTCGAAGTATGGTCGCTGTCTATCTCGATCAGCGTCTGATCCTCATCGGAAAAGATGGGGCCGCTTCCGAAATCCATCTCGCGGAGTTTCTGCTCCTGCCATACGTCCCATTCGTATACGGTGCGGAAAGTCTCGTCGTTGTTGCCGTTTTCAAAGAAACCGTACGGGTTGTAGATCACGCTCATGCCGCATTCGCTGCAGTAGAAGCGAGTGTCGTCGCTGTGCATCGTGCACAGTCCCCCGCACCGCGGGCACACGTACAGGGCAGTCTCGAGTCTGCTGGCTCTCACATGCCCCTTGAACGGGACCATCTCGCTGCGCTGGGTCTCAAACGCGTCCTCGTACAGGTCGCGTTCGATAACGGACATGAGCTCCTCCTCTGACATCGCGGCGATCTGCTCGGCCGTGTAAACGTTCACTACGCTGCCGTGCATCCTGCCCTTCCGGTTCGAAAGGCACCAGCGGGGGCTGGTAAGATAGCCGCCGGTCAATTTGAATGTCACCAGAGCCGTCTTCGCCGCCTTCACTATCTTCGCTGTCGTCGGGTGCAGCGGTCCGGTCACGCCGTTCCAGGACCGGTTCCCCTCGGGGAAGATACATATGTTGTTCCCCCGCTTCAGCGTCCTGAGTATGGACATTGCCGCGGCGCCGTCAGTGGAACCTTTGGTGCGGGCTATGGGCGCCATGAGCCAGTACAGCAGTTTGGATATCCAGCCGCGGCGGAAGATGTGCTCGCTGGCGACGAAATACATCTGTTTCTTGAACGCGCAGCCCACGAGCAGCGGATCCCAGTCCGTGTTGTGATTAGACAGGACGATATACGGCCTGCCTATATCCGGAGCGGTCTCCATCGTATAGTTGAATTTGAGTTTCAGAAGCAGTATGACGGGCCAGCGGACCAGTCTCCATACGAATCTGTGTCTTCCCTGCCCCTTCTCGCGTTTTGCAGCCATCGTGACGAACCTCCAGTCTGCGTGCGCCGCGTTATTTTTCGAGTCCGTAGAAATCCGCGAAATTGTTGAAGAGGACATTCTCCATCGTCTGCTCGTCCAGGCCGAGCATATCCAGGGTCTTGAGTTCGATCGCGTGATCCCACATCGGGAAATCGCATCCGAAGAATATATGTGTATTGTCAAAAGTCCTGAACCCCAGCTTCATGGGTTCGAGGCCGCCGAAACCGTAAGTGCTGCTGGTGTCGTAATAGACGTTCGGAAGATTTCTCAGGCAGCCTCTGGCGATGTCCCAGGACATCCACCCTCCGAAATGGGCTGCTATGACGCGCATCCTCGGGAAGTTCTTCGCTACTCTCGCCACGCGCTCAGGATGCGAAAAGTCGTACCTTGGGTCGCCGCTGTGGGTGATGACGAACATATCCTTTGACTGAAGCTTTTCATACATTGGGAACAGTTTTTCGTCGTCTATCCTGAATTTCTGGAAATCCGGGTGGAATTTGACGCCCTTCAGTCCGGCGGCATACATCCTGTCGATCTCCTTCTCGTAATCCGTGAAATCGATATGAAGCGTTCCTGCCCCGACGAATTCCGGGTGTTCCCTGCACTGACGGATTATGAATCCGTTGATGCTCTCGACCTGATGCGGCGTGGTAGCCGTTGAGAAGACCAGAAAATCGGTCACTCCCGCGTTCATGCCCGACTCCAGAAGCTCTTCCGGAGAGCCGTTGTGCAGCATCTGCGGCCGGTCGTAGAAATCGCCTATGGCCTGAGTTGCCTTGTGTTCTATCTTCGGGGGATAGATATGCGCGTGTACGTCGATGATCCTCATTGCGTTCTCCCTGTTTACATAAATATAAATATCTATGTATTATGTATATGGATTGTCTATTTTCATGACGCAGTAGTAATCCTTCCACCGTCCGCTGACCAGCCGCTGTATCTCGGCCGAGAGCTCCTCATCGCTCATGGGCAGATCAAACGGTTTGACTACGTCGAAGATGATGTTCGTATGTGTCGGGCCGGGCACCATCCGGAAATCGTGGATCGTCATGCGGCTGTCTATAGAAGCCACGAGTTCGGCGACAGACGCCCGGGTCCCGGAAACCGCCTCGTCGTCTGACTGTATGGGGTCCATATGTATCACGGCCTCGCAGCCGAGCTCATTTGCCAGATCGTTTTCTATGTGGTCTATGGCGTCGTGCATCTCCAGCAGGTCGCCGTTGCACGGCACCTCTGCGTGCAGTGAGATAATGAGCCTTCCGGGGCCGTAGTCGTGCACGACCAGATCGTGCATGCCGAGAACGCAGTCATGAGAGCAGACTATCTCCTCTATCCGGTCCACCATCTCCTTGGACGGCGGCGATCCGAGAAGGGTACCGACCGTCTCTTTGACCGTCAGGAATCCCGCGCGGAGTATGAACAGCGCCACCAGTAGGCCGCACCATCCGTCGATCTTGATCCCGGTAAAGCGCATCAGGATCGCGGCTGCCAGAACGACCGTCGTGGAAACGGCGTCGCTTATGCTGTCGGTCGCCGTGGCGCGCATCGACTGGGAATCCAGAAGCTTCCCGTACCTGCGGTTATAGAAGTACATGTACAGCTTGACGATTATGGACGCAACCAGTATGAGCATCGGAAGGAGCGAAGCGTCCACCGGCTGAGGATCGATTATCTTCCTGACCGAAGTCTTCAGCAGCTCGAATCCCATGAACATTATGAGCACGGCCACCAGCATGGCCGAAACGTACTCTATCCGCCCGTGTCCGAAGGGGTGTTCCGCGTCGGCACGCTTGCCGGCGTACTTGAAACCGAAAAGCGTTATGAGCGACGAGCCCGCGTCAGAAAGGTTGTTGAAGGCGTCTGCAGTGATGGCCACCGAACCGCTGACGGTGCCCGCGAACAGTTTTCCCGCGAAAAGCACGATATTGAGCGCGATCCCGAGGATACCGCTCAGCATGCCGTATGACCGGCGTACTTCCATATTCCCCGTATCCGCGCTGTTTTTTATTAAGAGTCTTGCAAGCAAAGCGAACATTCAGATCACTCCGTGAACTCTGCTAATTAAATGATTATATCAAATACGGATAAGTATTACAACTGTTTGAATACGCCCCCCGGACGGGATGCGGAAAGGCGCCCTCACCGATCGTGAGAGCGCCTGTGCAGTTCTTTGTAATGCGTTTATTCATCTTCCGGGGAGTTTCCGTCATCCTCCGGCGAATCAACGGGCGGGCCTTCCGGTTCGGCAAGATCTTCGAGATCAGGAGGGGTCTCCGTCCACCCTTCTGTATCGGTCGTTCGGAAGATGTTTATGACGCCGTTTTCGTTGAGGCTCAGTATTACGGCGGCCGTCACCGGAACGCCGAACAGCCCGATGCCGCCGAACAGGTGAGCGCCGACGAACATGCAGGCGAGCGTCAGCAGCGGGTGCATGCCGACGTGCTTTCCGACGACTCGCGGTTCGAGGAACTGTCGCACGACGATGACGATGACATAAAGGATGCCGAGCCCTATGCCGCGCATGATATGGCCCTGGATGAGCGTTATTACCGTCCACGGCAGGAGGATCATGCCGGAACCGACGATCGGGAATATATCGAAGATCGCGATGAGCACGGCTATCAGGATCGCGTTCTTGACGCCGATGATAAGAAGGCCGATCGCGATCTCCGCAAAGGTTATCAGCATAATGACGCCGTAGGCCTTCAGATATTTGCCGATGATCTTTCTCAGGTTCGAACTGCTCTCCATGATGACCTTGATCGTGCGGTCCGGCATGATGAGTTTGCCGGTCTCCTTGATCTTTTCATAGTCGAGCGTTATGAAGATCGCGGCGATGACGCAGACTACACATGAGAGCAGGAAGTTCGGAAGTCCCGTGACGATGTTCTTGACGCCGTTTACCGTCCAGTTCGAGAGCCTGATGGCGACGTCGCCGAGAGAATCTATCAGCTTGTCGGACACGCGCTCGAGGACTGCGAGAGTATCCGGGTTCAGTCTGCCCATCTGCTCCGCGATGCGTTCGGAGAAATTCGTCAGCGCCGGCTCTATCGTATCGGTATAGATGGACGGCAGCGCAGAGAACAGTTCCGTTGCCCACCCCGTAAGGCGTATGACGATAACTGCGATAAGCCCGGCGACGATGATGAAACATACCAGCGTGCATATGAGCGCCACTATATTCAGTTTGATATGTGTCTTCCTCGAGATGATACGTGCAAGGGGTCTCGTAAAGATCGCGATCAGTGCTGCGATGAAAAACGGCATCAGAAACGGCAGAAGATACTTGAAGATGACGTAGACCAGAGCAATGATAGCGGCCCAGAACAGTATGTTTATGAGGAAGCGTTTTCTTCTTTCCAGCATATCGCACCTGCCAGACATTTGGTTGATTATAAAATATCACACCCGTTCGGAGGCAGTCAACGCGATTATCGAAAAAACCGCATAATTATGCTGAATACAGGCTATGCCGGGTCAGCATAAGCAAGCGTTCAGCCGCCCGGCTCCACATCCCCGCAAAAAAGCTCCACCCGACGGAGGCATTGTCGGGTGGAGACAGCTTACTTTATTCTTATTTGTCGGCTTCTGCAGATTCAGCGGCGGCTTCGGTCTCTGCGGCCTCAGCCGGTTTGAACCCCTCGGGCGGTTTGAATCCCTCCGGAGGAGCTATCGGATTGCCGTTCTCATCCTTAGGCGGCTCGGGAGGTCTGAAACCCTTCGGAGGCTTGAAACCTTCGGGGGGAGCTATCGGGTTGCCGTTCTCGTCCTTAGGCGGCTCGGGGCGCTTGCCGCCTCTCGGTCCTCCGCAGCAGCACGGAGGAGCCTTCGGTTTGCCGTTTTCATCGGTCGGAGGCGTGAAGCCCTCCGGCGGTGCTATCGGATTTCCGTTCTCGTCTTTCGGCGGCTCGGGCGGTCTGAAGCCCTTTGGAGGTCTGAAGCCTTCGGGCGGCGCTATCGGGTTGCCGTTCTCGTCTTTAGGCGGTTCGGGCCTTTCATTGCATCCACAGGCGGAAATGTTCTCATTTTCTATGGCCATCATTGCATTCTCCTTTCGGATATTTATCCCAGCTGAGACTTATTATACCTTCAAGTCTTAAATCGACCTTAAATAATGGTACGAATTTACTTTTTTCTGTACCCGGCTTTCTTGACAATCCCTGAACCCCTATATATCATCTAAACAGCGGCGCCGCTCATGCGGACGCCGCCCGAAGAGTTCAGCCGAGGTGACAACAATGAAAAGATCTTCCCACGCTTCCTGCGCATCATGCCCCTTCCGTGAACCCGAAAGGATCTGCAGGGCGGAAAACGGAAAAGCCCCGAAAGAGGGCTGCAGCACAGTCCTGTATCCGGAGCTCAATGCAAAAGCCTGTGCAGAGATGGAAAACGACGCCGAACTCATGCGTTTCGCCAAGGAAGCCTCTCTGCAGGAGGCCGCCTGCTACGGCGTTTCTCCCTACGATCCGTCGAAGCGTCAGCCGCTGAAGCCCCGCATCATGGAGACCATCGAATTTGCCCAGCGGATGGGTTATCACCGCCTGGGACTCGCGTTCTGTCTTGCGCTCTGGTCAGAGGCGAAGGCGCTGGCCGAAATCCTGGAGAGCCACGGATTCGAAGTCGTCTCCGTATGCTGCAAGGTCGGGCGCGTTGATAAGAGCTTCATGGGGCTTACCGATGAGGAAAAGATCTTTCCCGGCATGGAGCCCATGTGCAACCCGATAACGCAGGCGCTAATCTTAAATGAAGAAAAGTGCGACCTCAACCTCATGCTCGGCCTTTGCGTCGGGCACGACTCCCTGTTCCTCAAATACATCGAAGGCCCTGTGACCGTCGTCGCAGTCAAAGACCGTCTCCTCGGCCACGCGCCTCTCAACGCTCTCTATTCCTTCTATTACAAATTCCTGAAAAAGTGACCCGAAAAGTTTACATAATTATATCAAAACCGACGTGCACCGGGCACGTCGGTTTTTCATTGTCCTGTCAGCCGGCGCTCACCGGACTGTTCATCGTTCCGACGAAGAGCGGAAGTCCGTCAGCGCTCGTTATAACGAATACGAACGGCCTGTCAACGATGAAGTCCACCGTTTCGTTCGGCGGCATCGCGGCGCCTGCTTTTGTCATTATTACGGTATATGCAGCAGCCGTGCAGCCTTCCTCGTCTATCATCACCCGCGCGGCGTGCTCTGCCTTTGAGACATAGATCTCATCCTCGTTCGTCGTCAAGGGAGTGAAATCCGAGACCGTGTAATCGAAAACGTTGCGCACACCGAGAGCTGCTAGGCCCGGTATCAGGTCGATATCTGACGACACGTCGAACTTCGGTACCGCCATATTGACCATAAGGTGCTTCCTGTTCTCCCAGGAGTATTTGTCTTTCAGAAGCAGAAACTCCATCGTCTCTCCGTCTTCAAGGAGTTCATCGGGCGAAACGCCCTCGTCCGGCAGCAGGAACCACATCGCTCCGCCGCTTTCAAGGCCCGTTCCGACTGCGGAAAAGCTGTCGCCCCAGAAGTAGTCGTTGGGAGATTTCCTGTGCATGAAATCGGTCTTTATCGTGCCGTCAGGGGTCTCAAACAGGCCGGGCTTCGTGTTCTGCTCGCCGAACTTGTCCGCCCACGGCGCCTTGAAATATATGGTCGTCGCCAGTGCCAGGATCGTCTGCGGATCCATCTCGAGCCCTGACGCCTGCTGCTCCAGCAGGCCGCCGGTCTGCTCGTTTATCCATTCCTGGAGCATTCTGTCATACTCAGCGGAACCCATCTCCCCGCTGAAAGAAGAGGCATGATAATCCGCCGCAAGCGTGTCCAGGGTGGATTGGTTGTAATTAATCTTTTCATTCATCCACAGGGAACTTGCGAGCACGCTGGTCACGAGACCGTCGTCCCGGTAATTCGCGTTCCACAGAGATCCGGCCTGCTCACGAACAGCTTCGATACTGTCGGCGCCGAGAAGTCCCAACACCTGCGCGCGGCTCTCTCCGTCAGTCACCTCAGCCAGCATGGCGAGCGCCATGTAGACATTGAGCGGCGAATAGACCGTGTTGCCGCTGTCGCCGTCTTTGAGAAACTTGCGTATGCTGCTCATGAAGAAACCGTCCAGCCCGTCGGCGTATCCCTCCGGCTGATCGCGCTGGGCACGCATCGACGCGACCCACGCCTTATACGCGTCATTGAATGAATCCTTGATCTCGCCGTTCGTCTTTATGTAGTCGTTCTCATCCGGGTAGGGGGCCATCTCGGGATATGATGCGAGCGCGACGGCGCGGGCGCTTCCCGCCCCGGAAGGCTGGTCGTTCCCGCCGCTTCCGCTGCCGGCGTCGCCCGTCGGTGTTTCGCCGCATGCCGCAAGAGATACGCAGCAGCATGCCGCGAGAAAAGCAGCAAGCAGTTTCTTGAATGTTCCTGTTTTTCTCAAAGTCGTAAGCCTCCCGAAAGTATCTTATATACTTCAGACGCCCGGCAGCGGAAATAGTTCCCGCCGCCGGGCGTTTTCATCTGTCAGCCGTTCTCCTCCCAGTATACTGTGCCGAAGACTTCTCTGACCCTTTCCGCCATGAAGTCCAGTTTAGCCCGCAGGTGCGGATAATCCCGAAGAGTCTCTGCGGAATCCGCAGGCGTATCTCCAAGAGTCAGGTTGAAAAGCAGTTCGACCAGCGTGGCGCGGTCCTCCTTGTCGTTTACAAGCGAATACGACCTATTGAAATACGGATCCTCACCGCCTACCTGCAAGATATATCTGTCCCACTTGTAGCTTTCCGCATCGTATTCGGTGAGACTGTAAACGTATTCTTCGAAATCAGGCGGATTGCACTCCTCCGACCAGGTATATGAGTCGAACGAGGCCGGGTAATCGTTCCAAATGCGCTGTTCGACAGCGTGCCACAACTCATGTGGAACGATAGCTTCCGCCGTACTGTTCAGCATTGCATCCACCACGACGTAATACGTTGAATAGACCTGATATGCGAATCCGCCGAGTGAAAACTCCGAATTGTAAACATCTCTTGGGGAATCTACCACAAGGATCTCCAGGCCGCCTTCTCCCTCGTCGTCATAGAATGTGTCAAAGAATCCATCCGGATAGAGCGAAAGGTGTTCGCGCAGGTTCCTGAGCATCCCGTACACAGTCTTTGACCGGTCAATGTCTCCCGCATCCGTCGATGTGTATTCGTAGTTACCGAACTGAGCGACGTCCAGGCACTCGTCTCCGATCAGGATCTTAACATTGAAGTCTTCTTCTATGCCGTCAGCCATCCTTCGCAGTGTCTGCCTGTTCTCATCACGCTGCCTGACGCTGGCCTCTTCGCTGTCCGGAGCTTCTTCCCTGAGCGTTTCTGTAAATTCCAGGCCTGAAGGATCCGCATCATACAGTTGGACATACCCCATTCCGTTCGGCCCGGGCTCACCGTTTTCGTAGATGGTCGCCGCTATAAGACACCTTCCGGTCTCCGGGAAATAGCAGTGCTTCAGATCGTAGACCTCACCGTCTTCGATCGGCAGGACCGCTTTCTTCCCTGCCGCAAAATCGATAAGTGTCGGCGTGGCCGCTCCGTCTGAACTGTAATCCGTTCCTACAATGTACGGAATGCAGTCGCTGTCCCATGACAGAGTCGCCCCGGCGCCGAGATCTATTGCCTTTGCCGATACGGGATCCGTATCGTAGAGCGCCACGACGTAGTGATTTGAGATGCTCTCACCGTCTGCGTCGGGGAGCGGGCGTGCCGTGCACATAGTCATCTTGCCGTCGCGCAGGAATATCTCGTCAGCTCCCGTTTCGGCGGTCAGCACTTCGCTTCCGTCCGTCGTGTCGTACAGCGTGAGCTCGCGGTATGCTTTTCCTTCCTCGTACGGTCTCAGGCAGGCGGCAAGCCCGCTATCCGGATCTAACGCGGTTACGAAACTGCCCTCATCGAATGAAGCCAGTAGCGTCTCGCTGCCGCAGTCCAACGGCATTTCATAGAGTTCGTTCCGTATACTGTAATACAGGCAGTCTTTTTCGCGGCCATAGTAGATGCCCGTGCCGAACCATCCCTCAGGCATCGGTATGGCGCGGTCGAACGACAGATCGGCACCGTAGACGCCCAGCTGTCTTTCGAACCAGTTAAAAATCAGGACCTCTCCGTTTTCACGCACGCCAATCAGGTATTCATTGAAACCGGCCTGCGCCTCCGTCTCATACAGCACTTCGTCCTTTTCAGTGTCAAAGATCGCATATTCCAGAACATAGAAGCTTTCCATCGGATTATCCGAATCTTTCACTGTTCCGTACACGATCAGCGCCTTTCCGGAATCGACCGGGAGGATCGCTCTTAATTCCCCCTCACGTTTAAAACCGCTGAACGCCGAAAAAGCAGGGGCTGGCTCATCGGGTGCAGGCTCCGGCACGTCTTCCTTCGGGTCCGGCTCCGGTACGTCTTCCTTCGGCGCCGGTCCCGGGGCGGTATCATCAGGCTCGGCTGAGTGCGCGCCGCAGGCGGCAAGGCCGAAAAGCAGCAGCGCAGCAAGCAAAGCAGCAACAAAACGTTTCATAGTCACATATCCTTTTATTATCGTTAATAATCTCATTTACCAAAGAAACCTCTTTCGCCACTACAGACAAAAGAGGTTTCTCCGGTGTGGTGGATCAGGCGGGAATTGAACCCGCGTCCAAAAGCACATCCTCAAGGACTTCTACAGGATTATTCGGCCGTTTGCATTCCCTCGCCGCGCCGTGAGACCGACGCACTTCGCGGCTCGGTAGCTTCATTGTTCATGGTGCGCTCAAAGCTTTGCGCACTCACGGACGCCACTGAATCGACGCCCTCCCCGGCTCGTGGCCCTTCCGGTTCGGACGGCAGCCGACTTATGCGGCTACAGCAACAGTATTGTTGTTGTTAGTTAATTTATAGTACCCGTTTTATGGCGGCCGGGCGCCGCCTCCTGCTATCCAGGTCTCAGTACCCCTGTCGAACCCTGTACTGACCCATGCGAGATAAACAATACTGTCTTTTGCCCTGCGCGGAGGGCGCCGCGCTCTTACACTCTTATTATACCACGGACGGCGCGATAGTCAACATTTTACCCGCCGCCCGCCGCGTGTCACGCCTTGTCGTTCGTCAGGTCGCCGCTGCCGGACACGGGGATCGCCTCGCCCAGATAAGTCGGCTCCGGCTGAACTATCGTGTAAGCCCAGTCCTTGCAACGCGCGAGGATCTCGCGCAGCTCGCGGAATTCCTGACCGCGGTACTCGCGCGGGTCGGAGGCGACGCCGTACGCCTCGAGCCCCAGCTTTTCCGCGACGTAAAGCGCACGGTACAGGTGGTACCTCTGCGTGACTATCACGATTCTCTGCGCTTTGAAGACGTCCCGCGCGCGGTAGAGGCTCTCGTATGTCGAAAAGCCGGCGTGATCCATGAAGACGTCCTCCGAGGGGACGCCCGCGTCGATCGCGTAGCTCTTCATGACGTTGACCTCGTCGTAGTCCTCCCGGCCGTGGTCGCCGCTCATGAGCAGCTTTCCCGACGCGCCGAGCTCGTAGAGCCGTACCGCCTCGTCGAGCCTGTCGGCGAGCATATGGCTCGGCACTCCGCCGGACCAGACGCCGGCGCCGAGGACGAGGATGCAGTCGGCATCGAGCGCGGCTGCCTCCTGCTCCGGCAGTATCCGCCCCTCCGCGGAGGCCATGACGCGTTTGTTCACGATGAGCACCGCGGCGACGCAGAGAAGCGCGGCGGCGACGACTATCAGGATCGCCGCGCGAAGAACGCGTCCCGTTTTCGTTTTTGCTTTTTTCATGTGTCCCGCTCCCTGCTCCGCCGTCGCGCGCGTTCTTTCTTATTGTATGACGGTCGGCACCGCCGTTTGTTCCCCGAACGCGGAAAACGTGCCTTAGCAGAACTCGATCCCGCCCTCCGGGCTCATCGACTTTATCCGGGCGAGCGACTCCACTCTCACGCCGGAGGAGCGGATGCGCTCCCCGCCCGGCTGGAACGCCTTTTCGATCGCGATGCCCGCGCCGACCACCGTCGCGCCCGCGTCGCGGACGAGCTTTATCAGTCCCGCGAGCGCCTCGCCGTTTGCGAGGAAGTCGTCGATTATGAGCACCCTGTCCTCCGGGTGCAGATAGTCCTTCGACACCATGATGTCGCATTCGCCGCCGTGGGTGAAGGACTTGACCCTCGCCGTGTAGACGTCGTCTGCCAGATTCGACGTGCGGCTCTTCTTGGCGAAGACCGCGGGGCAGCCGAAGGCCCATGCCGTGAGGCACGCGATGCCTATGCCGGACGCCTCGATCGTCAGTATCTTATTCACGCCGCAGCCTTCGTAAAGGCGATAAAACTCCTTCGCCATCTCCTCGTACAGCGTGACGTCCATCTGGTGATTGAGGAAGCTGTCCACCCTCAGCACGCCGCCCGCTTTGACTATTCCGTCCTTTGCTATCCGCTCTTCCAAAAGGCGCATTGTACTACCCTCTCTCCGCGTCCGCCGGACGCGCCGTTATTCTGTCCGCGGAACATTCTAACATCTTTGCCGGAAACATGCAATCCGACGCATCCGCCGCGGCGGTTTTTATCCGTTTTCCGTCAAAATATATAACAACTTTTCCGTATTATACTATATAAAGAATATTGACATAGGGAAGTTCAGGATTTATACTTTTAATGAACGGGTTCAGTTTATACTTTCTGAATTATTCAGAACCCATAGAAGGAGGTTATAGCGTGGAAGAAATCAAAGCTAAACTGAAAGCGA
>JAFZSD010000046.1 GCA_017619535.1 Oscillospiraceae bacterium
GGGAACCGAATTTGGAGTTTATCGTGAGGTTTATGGGCTGCACCCAGGTGCTGACCATCACCGGCAGCATGAGAGCGAACACTTTTTTCATGCCCTCGCTTCGCAGCGACAGGCTCGGGCGGAAGGAGAAACGCTTTGCCGTCAGGGAAGGTATCTGCACCAGCGCCTGCATGAGCCAGCCTATAAGGAACGCGACAGCGAGACCGGTTATCCCGAAACGGTCGTTGAAGATCAGAAAATAAAGGATGATAAGCGCATTCGACACTACGCTTATGAGCGCGGGAACGTTGAACTCATCAAGAGACTGCAGTATCCCCACAAAGGAGTACGCGATGCCGGTGAAGAGCACGGTCGGGAACATTATCCGGGTGAGCTTCACGCAGAGAGCAGTCGTCTCGGCGTCATACCCGTCTGCAAACAGCGAGACGAGAGGCTCCGCGAACACCGCGCCCAGCACGGTCAGCGCCAGGGTTATGAGCGCCATGACGGAGATAAAGTTACCCGCGAATCCGTCGGCTATCCGCCGGTTCTTTTTGACGGAGAGCTCGTTGAATACCGGTATGAAACTGGCAGCGATGGCGGAGGCGAACACCGCGTCGAAAAAGACACGCGGTATCCTGCTGGCCGTAAGGAAGGCGTTCGTAGCCATTCCGCTCCCGTAATTCACGGTCAGGAGACGGTCGCGCAGAAGGCCGAGAAGCTTGCCGGCCAGAGTGAGCACCATGACAAGACTTATCGCCTTAACGGATTTTTTGCCGCTGTTCTCCATCGTAAGCCGCCTTTAACGCATTTTTGCTCATAATATCGTAACTTATATTTTACCTTAAATGCCTTTCTATTTCAATAGTTTTGTCTGCCTACGATATCGTTGCAACAGGGGTGCTTTGCTGATATAATCATACGGGAAGAACGCCGCGTTAGGCGCGCGGCGGCATGTCATTTCTGCATGAGAGGAAACGGTCATGTTCGTTGACAAAGCCACGATAAAAGTAAAGGCGGGCAACGGCGGCAACGGCGCCGTCGCCTTTCACAGGGAGAAGTACGTCGCCGCGGGAGGTCCCGACGGAGGCGACGGAGGGCGGGGAGGAAGCGTCATACTGCAGACGGATCCGAATATGTCCACCCTGATGGATTTCAGATACAAGCGCAAATACGTTGCGGAAAACGGCACCGATGGAAGCGGAAAACGCTGTTCCGGAAAAGACGGAGAGGATCTGATCATCAAAGTGCCCAACGGGACGCTGGTGCGCGACAGGGAGACCGGAGCGATAATCAAGGACATGTCGGGCAGCGAGCCTTTCGTGCTTGCCCGCGGCGGCAGCGGCGGCTGGGGCAACAAGCACTTCGCCACCCCCACGCGTCAGGCTCCGCGCTTTGCAAAGAGCGGGCTGGCCGGAGAAGAGCGCGAGGTCACGCTGGAGCTCAAGCTACTGGCGGACGTCGGCCTCGTCGGATTCCCGAACGTCGGCAAGTCGACTCTTCTGTCCGTGGTTTCGAAAGCCCATCCAAAGATAGCGAACTACCATTTCACGACGCTCTATCCGAATCTCGGAGTCGTCTACGCGGGGGAGGGCGCCTCCTTCGTTATGGCGGATATCCCCGGGATCATTGAAGGTGCATCGGAGGGCGCGGGGCTCGGACACGATTTTCTCCGCCACATAGACCGATGCAGGCTGATCATCCATGTCGTGGACGTGTCTGGAAGTGAGGGACGCGACCCGATCTCGGATTACGAAGCTATAAACGCGGAACTGGAGAACTATAGTCCGGAACTTGCATCCCGGCCCCAGATAGTAGCCGCGAACAAGTGCGATATAGTATCCGACGAAGAGGCTTTGAAAGCTTTCCGCGAATACATCGCAGAGAAGGACGTACCGCTGTATGAGATATCCGCCGCAGCGCACACAGGCGTCCGGGAACTCATACAGGCCGCCTCGGATATGCTAAAGTGTCTGCCGCCCGTCACGGTATATGAGCCGGAGTACGTAGAAAAGATACCTGAGACGTTCTCGCCGGAGGATCTTCAGATACGGCAGTGCGACGACGTATGGATCCTCGAAGGCCCGTGGCTCGAAAAGCTGGTGCGCAATGTCAATTTCTCCGACTACGAATCACGGATGTTCTTCGACAGGATGCTCCGTAATTCAGGCGTATACGACAGGCTCGAGGAGCTGGGCATCAACGAAGGGGATACGGTAAGCATTTTCGACCTGGAGTTCGAATACGCCCGCTGACGGCGACCCTTTTCGGCGTTCTCAGGTATATGCCGAATATTCCTAAAAAAGTATTTGACAACAGGAAATGCATAGATTATAATGTTCAAGCAATTGTGCGAGGTGTACCATGCGTCTTGACTTGCGAGATATCATCCAGATACCCGGCGAATCGGTCGGATTCGATTATGAGACCGACCTTTCAGACTGTGCTGATCCCCCGATAAAAGAGATCGTCGGACCAGCAAAAGTGTCGGGAAGCATCAGGAATGTCGCCGGAGTCCTCACTCTGACGGCGCAGCTGGATCTGGACGCAGTATTCGTCTGCGACCGGTGCCTACGGGAGGAGACGAGACACATACACCGCGACATAAACGCAACACTGGCCGACAATGCACAGGACAGCGAGGATCCGGAGATGTTTCCGCTGTACGGAAACTTCGCGGATATCGACGAGATAGTCGTCACCGCGTTTCTGCTGAATGCAGAAGAGAGCTGGCTCTGCAGGGAGGACTGCAAAGGTCTCTGCCCGCAGTGCGGCGCTGATCTGAACGACGGCCCGTGTTCATGCACTAAGGAAATCGACCCCAGGCTGGCTGTCTTAGGACAGTTCCTGGAAAAATAAGCACAGGAGGTGTCATCATGGCGGTTCCGAAGGGGAAAGTATCGAAGGCGAGAAGAGATAAGAGACGCTCTGCCAACTGGAAGCTCACCGCTCCTAATCTTGTGGCGTGTCCCAAGTGCGGAGAGCTCGGTGTGTCTCACAGGGTTTGCAAATCCTGCGGCACATACAACGGGCGCGAAGTCCTCAAGGTAGAGGAGTAACAATCGCTCATGCAAAGGCGGGGAAGCATCCCCGCCTTTTGTACTAGTAAGGCTGAACAGAAAGGCTGTGCCGCAGTGAACAACACCATAAAGTCTGTCGACCGTGGCAGTCCGGCCGAAAAGGCCGGGATCTCTGCAGGAGACAGGCTTCTGACTATAAACGGGCATAAGATACATGACGTGCTCGACTATAAGTATTATTCCTACGACGCGCGCCTTTCCGTTGACCTGCTGTCAGGCAGCGGTCAGAAGAAGCGCGCGGTGATCCGAAAGCCCGAGGGCGATGACGCGGGGATCGAGTTTGAATCATACCTTATAGACACGGCCCGCGCCTGTGCAAATAAATGTGTGTTTTGTTTCGTCGACCAGCTGCCCCGCGGCATGCGAAGCACGCTCTATTTCAAGGACGACGACCATAGACTCAGCTTTCTGCAGGGCAACTACATCACTCTGACCAATCTGTCCGAGCGAGAGATACGCAGGATAATCGATCTTCGCATAAGCCCGATAAACGTCTCGGTCCATTCGACAGAGCCGGAGCTTCGCTCTATGCTGCTGGGAAACAAGAACGGCGGCCGCGGGATCGAACTGATGCGGGAATTCGCCGGCGCCGGCATAACGATGAACTGTCAGATCGTCTGCTGCCCCGGTCTCAACGACGGGGAGCACCTTCTGAGGAGCATGTCCGATCTGGCTGAAATGTATCCCGGAGTAGCAAGCGTATCCATAGTGCCGGTAGGCCTGACCAGGCATCGGGACGGCCTCTACCCGCTCCGACCCTTCGACAGGGCTCTGGCTCTCGAGACGGTGGAGGCGGTGGATTCCTTCGGCGAGAAATGCATAGGCAGATTCGGAACGCGCATCTTCTTCTGCGCCGACGAGCTTTATCTCAAAGCAGGGCTGGAGCTTCCGCCCGACGAATACTACGAGGAGTACCCGCAACTGGAGAACGGGGTGGGAATGCTGAGGCTGTTCATGACCGAGTTCTCCGCGGCGATGAGGGACATGCCCGACGAACCGGACGGAAAGCCTTTTTCCGCTGTTTCGGGCTGTTCGGCGGCACCGTTCATGAAGTCTATGATAGAAGACGCGGCGACACGCTACCGCGGGATCGACGGGCGCGTATACGCAATTGAAAACGATTTCCTCGGTCACACGATCGACGTGGCCGGACTGGTCACGGGGGGAGACATAGTAAACCAGCTCCGCGGGCGTCCGCTGGGCGAAAGGCTCCTGCTGCCGCGGAACATGCTGCGGCACGGCGAGACGATGTTCCTGGACGATATGACGGTGGAGGAACTGTCCGGTCTGCTCGGCGTCCCGATCAGGATCGTCGAACAGGACGGCTTCGACTTCGCCGATGCCATCTTTGGAAACTGAAAGGGGGGTGTGACATATGTCAAGACCGCTCATCGCAATAGTCGGCAGGCCCAATGTCGGCAAGTCCCGTCTTTTCAACAGGCTTGCCGGTCAGCGCCTTGCCATAGTGGAGGATACGCCGGGCGTCACCCGCGACAGGCTCTACGCATCGTCTGACTGGAACGGCAGGTCTTTCGATATCGTGGACACGGGAGGCATCGAGCCACGCACCGACAATGAGATACTGCTGTTCATGCGCGAACAGGCGCTGCTGGCGATAGATCATGCGGACGTCATCGTATTCGTTACGGATATCACGACAGGCGTGACTGCGGCCGATCACGAGGTTGCGAACATGCTGCTCCGGTCCGGGAAACCTGTCGTGCTGGCGGTAAACAAGATGGACTCGATAGGACCGGTAAACCCTGATATATATGAATTCTACACCCTCGGGCTCGGAGACCCTATCGCCCTCTCGGCGGCCCACGGCCACGGTACGGACGAACTGCTCGACGCATGCGTCGCAGCATTTCCGCCTGAGGACGACAGCGAGACCGACGACGGCGCGATCAAGGTGGCCGTTATCGGCAAGCCGAACGTAGGCAAGTCCTCGCTGGTGAACCGCATCCTGGGAGAAAACCGCGTCATCGTCAGCGATATGGCGGGAACGACGAGAGACGCCGTCGACAGCAGGTTCGAGAACGAATACGGCAGCTACGTTTTTATCGACACCGCGGGTATAAGACGCAAGTCCAAGGTAGACGACAGGATAGAAAAGTACAGCGTGATGCGGGCGCAGATGGCAATAGAACGGGCTGATGTCTGCATAATCATGATCGACGCCCGTGAAGGCGTGACGGAGCAGGACACCAAGGTCGCAGGCCTGGCCCATGAAGCGGGCAAAGCCAGCATAATCGTCATAAACAAGTGGGATCTCGTTGAGAAAGACGGAAAGACGATGGACAAGATGAGGGCCGACGTATACCGGGATCTCGCATTCATGACATACGCGCCGACACTGTTCATATCCGCACTTACGGGACAGCGTGTCGACCGCCTGTTCGAGCTCATAAACTACGTGAACGATCAGTCAGCGATGCGCATAACCACAGGCATGCTGAACAACGTCCTTGCCGACGCCACCGCCCGCGTACAGCCGCCTACGGACAAAGGACGCAGGCTGAAGATCTACTATATGACACAGACAGGCGTAAGGCCGCCCACGTTCGTGGCTTTCTGCAACAGCGCAGACCTGTTCCATTTTTCATACCAGCGTTATCTGGAGAACCAGATACGCGGCACTTTTGGACTTGAAGGAACGCCTATAAGACTCATCATCAGGCAGAAGGGCGACAAGGAGCAGTGACCCGGCATATTCCCGAATACAGCAAACATCCCCGGCGCACAGCGCCGGGGATGTTACATATTCATCGTTTATCGTGATCAGGACATCTTTTCATAAGCGAGGCGTACGGCGTCCGAGACTGCCTGCGGAACGCCCGTTTCGTCCATATGGAGAACGCCGCGCTCTGTTGCGCCGCCTTTCGTGGCGACCTCGGAAACGATCTTTCCGAAATCTCCCCGCTTAAGGGCGGTGGAGAATAGCATATCGGTTATCTTTGCACAGTCGTCGGCCGAGAAGCCGAGAGAGCGGCCGGCGTCCTCATACGCTCCCAGAAGATATGCTGCGAAGCCAAGCCCGCAAGCGGCATAGGCGGCGGCTTTTACGACGCCGTCGTAGGAGGTCTCGAAGGAATAACCGAGGTCCTGTAGAAGTTCGCTCACCGGAGCAGGTGCGCGGGTATATGCTATGATGCCTGTGCAGTCGGCTATAGAGACGGTCGGCATGGCGACTACGATCTCAGCTCCGGGGCAGAGGACTTCGAGCCTTTCCGGTGCGACTCCCGCCATAAAACTGACGACGGTCTTTCCGTCATAGGCTCCGGCTGGGATGCGCTCCGCCAGCTCCTCGTAGACATAGCCTTTGACGACGAGAAAAACGACGTCGGAGGAAGCTACCGTCCGGCAGAGATCGCCGGAAGCGTCTATTCCGAACCGTTCGCGCGCCGATTCGCATACCGATGCGGTGCGGTTATATGCGATTATGTCCTCCGGCGAGACGCCGGAGCGGACGAGCCCGGAGCATAGCGATCGCCCGAGGTTTCCCAGACCGATTATTCCTATCTTCATTGTGACCCTCCTTGCTGTCTGCCTGCCGTTTCCGGCAGGGAGACGTGATCATCCTAAAAACAAATTATGCTCACAGCGGTCAGCTGTGAGCATAAGAATCAGCCGGTTGTCAGTTTGCGCGGGTCACCTTGCCGCTGCGAAGGCAACGGGAACAGACATATACGTGGCAGGGAGAGCCGTCAACGATAGCCTTAACACGTTTTACGTTGGGCTTCCAAGTCCTGTTGCTGCGCCTGTGGGAGTGGCTGACCTTGATGCCGAACGTAACACCCTTGCCGCAAAAATCACACTTAGCCATCTGCTGCACCTCCTTGCGTGACATTAATTATCGAATAGCTTGATTATCATAACAGAATCATATCCAAAATGCAAGCATTATTTTTATAATATGTTTAAATCTTTACAGACGGCGAAAGTCTTGCAAAACAGGGCACTTTTAGATAAAATCATCTTTATAGGGACCGTACCCAGAAATACGATTACCGGAGGCAGAGCATATGGATGACTATAAGACCGTTAAACTGAGCTATCTCGTCGACGAGATGAAGCTCAAGATACTCTACCGATCTACGGATTACGAGACGAAACGCCTTAAAAACGCCGACGTGCACAGGCCCGGCCTGCAGCTCACCGGCTACTACAACTACTTCTTCGCGGACCGCATCCAGATCATCGGAGGCATAGAGTTCGCCTATATGCTTTCCTTCCCGTATGAGGTAAGAAAACAGAAATGGGACGAACTGTTCTCAAAGGGGATACCCGTCATCATCATCTGCCACGGAAGGGATCCCGGACCGGAGCTGATCGCCGCTGCGGAAAAGTATGACGTCACCGTTCTGAGCGACGCCCGTGACCCGCAGCAGGTGATCGCGGAAGCGATAAGGCTCCTGACCGTTGCAATGGCGCCCCGTATCACAAGACACGGCGTCCTGGTGGAAGTCTACGGTACAGGCGTGTTCATCCTCGGGGAGAGCGGCATAGGCAAGAGCGAGACGGCTATAGAGCTTCTCAAACGCGGACACAGACTCATAGCCGACGACGCGGTGGAGATAAAGCGTGTCGACGTAGACAAGCTGGAGGGCTCGGCGCCGAATCTAATCAAGTACTATGTTGAGCTTCGCGGTATAGGCGTCATAGACGTCAGAAGGACGTTCGGCATCGGTGCCGTCAAGATGTCGCAGGACATAGACCTCATTGTAAAGCTCGAGAACTGGGAAGAGGGCGTAGTGTTCGACCGTCTCGGAATTAACGAGAGCTATGAGAATATCCTCGGCGTCGACGTGGTATCCTATACCGTGCCGGTGCGGCCCGGCAGAAACATAGCCATCATAATAGAAGTGGCCGCCATGAACTACAGGCAGAAGATGATGGGCTTCAACGCTGCCCAGGAGCTGGCGGATCAGATCAACAACCACTTTGAAGAATCGGATAACAAGGAAGAATAAATGAGAAAATACGGCCCGCTTATCAGTGATATCCGCAGAAGCGTCTCCGGCGTCCGTGTGCTTGAGGGCGTTCACATGAGTGAACACACCTCGTTCCGTATCGGCGGCGAAGCACCGGTCATGTTCGTACCCGAAGAACCGGAGGCTCTGGCGGAGCTGTGCTCCGCGCTGAATGACAGGGGAGTGCGGCCTTTTATCACGGGTAACGGCACCAATCTGCTTATAGAGGACGGGGATCTTGGATTTCCCGTGGTTAAGACCGTCAGCGGAAACGACATTGCCAGAATATCCGGCGATGCGGAGGTGACCGCTCCGGCAGGTATGCTCCTCTCACGTCTTGCCGTTTTTGCCCAGCAGAACGGACTGACAGGTTTAGAATTCGCTCACGGCATACCGGGCACGCTTGGCGGTGCAGTATCCATGGATGCCGGAGCATACGGCGGAGAGATGAAAGATGTCGTCACATCGACTCTCGCCTTCAGCCCGGAGCGTGGCGTGTATGAGATAAGAGGAGAAGAACACGATTTTTCCTACAGGCACAGCGTGTTTTCAGATACGGATTCAGTTATCCTCTCCTCTGCGATACGTCTTGAACCGGGAAACGCATCCGCGGTGAAGGCGAGGATGGATGAGCTGGCGGAAAAACGCAGAGCGAGCCAGCCGCTTGACATGCCAAGTGCGGGAAGCACTTTCAAGCGACCGAAAGGCGGATATGCAGCCGCCATGATCGACGGAGCGGGTCTGAAAGGCTGTTCGGTAGGCGGCGCGCAGGTGTCGACGAAACACGCCGGCTTCATAGTGAATACGGGCGGTGCGACATTCGACGACGTGATCCGTCTTATAGAGATAGTTCAGGAACGCGTTTTAAGGGAATACGGCGCGGAACTGGAGCCGGAGGTCAAAATAATCCGGCGCAGCTGGGGCGCCGATTGACCGGAAGGAGACGGTATTCATGGATATACTGATCATTTCGGGACTGTCCGGCGCGGGAAAGAGCCGGGTAGCGGGGATACTTGAGGATCTGGACTACTACTGCGTGGATAACATGCCTGTGGCGCTGATGCCGAAATTTGCCGAACTCTGCATAGCTTCGCGCGGACGCTATGAGCACGTGGCGCTCGTTACGGACGTCCGCACGATCAAGGATTTCGGAGAGCTTTTCAAGGTGTGCGACGATCTCGGGCAGATGGGCTGCCCCCCGAGAATCCTGTTCGTGGAAGCGAGCGTTGAAACGATAGTAAAGCGGTACAAGGAGACCCGCAGGCGGCATCCGCTTTCCACTGAGGGAGCCGATCTTGCCGGTACAGTCGAACGCGAGGCGGCTATGCTGGCCCCCGTAAAACAGCGCGCTGACTATATCGTCGATACCAGCGATCTTACGCTCGGGCAACTGCAGCGGCGGATCTACAAGCTCTTTTCAGACAGGCATGACAAGCAGCCTATAACGGTCAGTATAGTATCGTTCGGATACAAATACGGGATACCGATAGACGCGGACATGGTCCTCGATGCGCGTTTCCTTCCGAATCCGTATTACGTGCCGGAACTGAAGGAAGGAACGGGCCAGGACGCTGCCGTTCGTGATTATGTTTTCTCATCCGGCCAGGCGGACGCTTTTCTGGACAAACTTGCTCCGCTGATAGCTTTTCTGCTGCCGGGTTACGTCGAGGAGGGAAAGCGTTGCCTCGTTATCGCCGTCGGATGTACCGGCGGACGTCACCGGTCCGTGGCTATCGCCGAGGCTGTGAAGACCATCGCGGACGAGCTGGGATATCCTGCGGAGTGTTTCCACAGGGATATAGACAAGTGACCTGAGAGCCTGCGCCGGGAGGAGGTGTTTCGGCGTGTCGTTTTCATCCAGTGTAAAAGAGGAGATATGCAGAGAACTCACTAACAGAAAGTGCTGCAGCGTCGCCGAATGCTACGGGATACTCCTGTACTGCAATACATTCTCATCGAAGGAGATCAGGATAATCACGGAGAGCCGCGAGTTTGCGGGTGTGCTCCCGAGACTGTTCAGACGCGCGTTCGGGATAACCTTCGACGTGCTGCCGGACATATCTGAACAACGCGGAAAGGTGACCTTCGTGATAAGCGATCCGGCTAAGCTGGCGCGTATCTTCGACACTTACGGATACGGCGGGTCGAGCCTCGTGGCGCACCATATAAACCTCAGTGTGCTGGAAGAAGACTGCTGCAGAGTGAGTTTTATTAAAGGGGCGTTTCTGGCCGGCGGATCCGTGACCGATCCGATGAAACGCTATCATCTGGAGCTCGTGACCGACCACTACAACGTCAGCCGGGAGATATTTCCGATGCTGCTCGACATGGGTTTCGAACCGAAGAGCACTTCCCGGGGCGGGAACTATATCGTATACTTCAAGCAGAGCGAAGCCATCGCGGACATGCTGACGACTCTCGGAGCGCCGGTGTCCGCCATGAACGTCATGTCAGCCAAGATCGAAAAGGAAATGACGAACAGCGTGAACCGTAAGGTCAACTGCGACACGGCAAACGTCTTGAAGAGCGTCGACGCGGCCCAGCGGCAGCTGGAGGCCATTCGGAAGATCGGCCAGAACAGCGGTATCGAGAGCCTGCCTGAACGGCTGCGGGAGACAGCCCTCCTGCGTATGGAGAACCCCGAATACAGCATGTCGGAACTGGCTGCGGCTCACGCTCCGCCAATAACGAAATCATGCCTCAATCACAGGATCCGCAAAATAATTGAGATCGCCGAGAGCATCGGCTGAGGCCGGATACATGGATAAAAGACCGGGAAGCATCACAGGTGCTTCCCGGCCGGTTTATATCCGTATCAATTAATTGAGACTGTCAGTTATTTGGTAAAGAACAGTATGCCGAGACATACCGTCCCGCAGTGGTTGGATATGGTGCAGCCCGCGTACGATTCGCAGATCTCGTCGAACTTCTGGCAGGCGTTGACCTCGTCGCGAACGGCTTTGATGATATCTTTCGATACGCCTGTAGTGCTCGTTATAAAGATTCTTCTTGAATCGATATCCGTCCTGCCTGCGAGCCGGTCGTGTACATACTGTATGATGACCTTGTCGAAGTTGCCGCGGTACTTTTTTCCTACGCCCATCGCTCCGTCCCTGACTTCTATACAGGGCTTGAGTTTCAGCACGTTCGCGCCCAGCGCCGCAAGGGCCGAGCAGCGGCCGCCTTTATACAGATACTTGAGGGTATCGATTATGAAACTGACCTCGAGCTTCCCGGCGCTTTCGTTGAGCCGGTCGAATATGTCCTTGGGATCCATGCCGGCTTCCGCCATCTGCGCTGCGTCAATCGCCAGGTGTCCGCTTCCGGTGGAGAGGTTCCTGGAGTCGACGACGTACACGTTCTTGAACTCCTCGGCCGCGGCAAGGGCATTCTGATGGCAGGTGGACATTTTGCTGCTGATGTTGACATGTATTACCGCGTCGTATTCCTTGAGATACTCGGAAAAACAGTCGCGATAGTCGGGGATGTTGACTGCGGATGTACTGCATATGCCTGCGCCGCTGTCGACATACTTGAAGATCTCGTCGGGGGTTATCTCGAGACCATCCCTGTATGCCTGGCCGTCCTTGATGATATAGAGCGGAATGATGCTTATATTATATCTTTCGATTATCTCTTTCGGGAGATCGCACGTACTGTCGGCAGATACCTTAATTCTCATTGGTCGGCTCCTTTCGCCGGTCTTTGCCTGTGAGCATAGATATAGATGCAATGCAATGATACCACAACGCATGCCTTATTACAAGCAGAATCGGCATCCCGGGCGGGATGCCGATTCCTTAAGTTTAACGGAGTTGTTGAGGATCAGATCTTGCCGACCATTCTCGCAGCGGTGAAGCCGGCCATCGTCGCGCACTGGATGTTCTTCGCGGCGACACAGTCGCCGATCTGATGGAAGTCCGGAGCGCAGTCATAGAAAGCGTTAGCTTCCTCAAAGCGGGGCTTGAGGCCGACCGCGTAGATGACGGTATCCGCCTCATAGAAGATCTCACCGTCGGGGTTCTCAGCGCGGAGGCCTTTGTCGGTGATCTCAAGGGCTTTCGTATTGCAGTCGAGTTTTGCTCCGAGACGCTGCATCTCCACCTGCACGGCGTTCTGCTGGCCTGCGTTGCCGCCGTCGTTCATCTGGGGCAGCATCTCGATGACGGTCGCCTTCTTGCCGAGCATGGAGAGGTAGATGCTGAGTTCGGTGCCTACGAGACCGCCGCCGAGGATGACGACGTTTTCGCCGACTTCGTCGGGATGTACGTAGGCGTACTCGGAGCTCATGACGTTCTTGCCGTCGATCCCCGGGATCGGGGGCACGATCGTAGTCGCGCCGAGAGCGGCGATTATCGCATCGGCTCCGATGGTCTTTGCATATTCGGGAGTCACTGTGACGTTCTTGCGGATCTCAACGCCTGCGCGGTTCAGGAGGAGCTCCTGACGGTCCATGTATGTTCTTCACGAA
>JAFZSD010000047.1 GCA_017619535.1 Oscillospiraceae bacterium
CGCGATATCACGTTGTGACTGGAGTTCAGACGTGTGCTCTTCCGATCTGCGATCGGCTATGACCAGCAGATCCACCGCGCGGCATATAAAGCGATGACCGCCGCCGGACTGACGCTCCGCAATTACGGAACGGTTCTGGTAAGCGTCGCGGATGAGGATAAGGAGGAGGCTGTGCCTCTTATCCGCCGGTTTTACGATATGGGCTTCAATATAGAGGCGACGCCCCTTACCGGCAGGATGCTTAAAGCCAACGGTATACGCACCAGGATCAGGCGGAAACCGAGCGAGGGCAGCGAAGAGGTGCTGGATTTCATCCGCGCAGGATATGTCAGCTATGTCATCAACACAAGGGCGATACTGTCCGGAGTGCATTATGGTGACGGCACAGCTATAAGGCGCGCGGCGGCGGCGAACAATATTACGATGCTGACATCTCTGGATACGGTCCGCCTGCTGCTGGACGTTCTGGAGGAAGTAACACTTGGGGTATCTACGATCGATGCCGAAAGAGAGGAGAAATGATAATGCGATTTACAAAAATGCAGGGACTTGGGAATGACTATCTGTATGTCTACGGAGAGGTGCCGGAGAATATCGCCGAGCTCTCGAGAAAGCTGTCGGATCGCCATTTCGGAGCGGGCTCGGACGGCATGATATACATCAGCCCTTCCGATATCGCCGATTTCAGGATGCGTATGTTCAATGCTGACGGCAGCGAGGGCAAAATGTGCGGCAACGGGATACGCTGCGTGGGAAAATACGTGTACGACAAAGGGTACACAGATAAGACCTGCCTGAGGATCGAGACACTGTCCGGGATCAAAACGCTGAAGATGCAGCTCAGATGCGGCAAGGTATCCGGCGTCACCGTCGGCATGGGCCCGGCCGAGGTCGGCGACGAAATGGAGATCACTGCCGGGGACAGTAAGGTGACAGGAACGCCGGTGTCCGTGGGAAATCCACATTTCGTCATTTTTGTTGACGATCTGGAGAAAGCGCCGCTATACTCTCTCGGTCCGGTGATTGAGAAGCACGAGTCTTTTCCCGAAGGAGTGAACGTAGAGTTCGTCCAGGTCGTTGGGCGGGACGAGCTCCGTATGAGAGTCTGGGAGCGTGGCAGCGGAGTGACGATGGCATGCGGAACCGGCGCCTGCGCAAGCGCGGCGGCGGCAGTGAAAAAGGGATTCTGCAGCCCTCACGCGCCGGTGACCGTCGCCCTCGACGGCGGAGATCTTGAAATAAGCATTACCGGTGACGGGGAAGCGATAATGACCGGACCCGCGGTAACCGTTTACGAAGGAGAGGTAATAATATGATCACACCAAATATGCATTACGCTGACCTCAAAGATTCCTATCTTTTTTACAATATAGCTCAGAAGACTAATAGATATCTGCAGGACCATCCCGGGACGCATCTTTATCGCATGGGGATAGGCGATGTGTCGCTGCCCCTGTGCGACGTTGTCATCAAGGCGCTCCACGAGGCGGTGGACGACCAGGCGGACAAAGGCCGTTTCCACGGGTATATGCCCGAATGCGGCGCTCCGTTTCTCCGGGAGGCGATAGCCCGCCACTACCGCGGCAGGGGAGTGGACATAGCCGACGACGAGGTGTTCGTGTCAAGCGGAGCCAGCGACGAGCTGGGGGATATACTCGATCTGTTCGACCGCGGCAGTTCGGCGCTCGTTATAGAGCCGGCTTATCCCGCGTACGTGGACGCCAACGTGATGGCGGGCAGACGGATAATCCATCTTCCCTCCGGCGAGGACAACGGATTTCTGCCCGAACCGTGCGATGAGGCTAAGGCGGATATAATATACATCTGCTCTCCCAACAATCCCACCGGCGCCGTTTTCAACAGAGAGCAGCTGGGAAAATGGGTGGATTTTGCCAACTCAAACGGGTCGGTCATACTGTTCGACGCGGCGTATGAGGCGTTTATCGAGGACGAGACTCTCCCCCACAGCATATTCGAGATAGAGGGAGCCAAGACGTGCGCCATTGAGATATGCTCACTCTCGAAGACCGCCGGCTTTACGGGAACGAGGCTCGGCTATACCGTGATCCCGAAAGCCCTCGTCAGAAGCGGGATGTGCTTAAACGAGATGTGGATAAGAAACCGCACGACCAAAACAAACGGAGTTTCATATATCATTCAGAAAGGCGGAGCGGCGGTATTCACCGACGAAGGGCAGGAGCAGATACAGGAAAATATCCGCGTCTATAAGAACAACGCGAAGATACTGACGGATGCTCTGGACGAAATCGGCATCTGGTACTGCGGCGGCAAAAACGCGCCGTATATCTGGCTGAAATGTCCGGGCGGCATGGGGAGCTGGGAATTTTTCGATTATCTTTTAAACGAGGTCCAGGTCGTCGGAACGCCCGGCGAGGGGTTCGGAGCGTGCGGCGAAGGCTTCTTCCGGTTTTCAACGTTCGGCAGCCCCGAGGACACAAAAGAGGCTGCTGAACGACTCAAGAAGCTGCTGTCGTGACGGTTTGTGTATAAGGTCAAAAAAGAAACAGGGTGCGAAACGTCCGTAAACGGAGCTTCGCACCCTGTGCTTTTATGGTTGCTGAACGGGAGGACCGCGCTATCTTATGAAATTCGTGCGGTTTCCGGAATCGAGCTGAGGCTCACCGATACCCGCTGCTCTGCCGGCTTCGATGCACTTTAAAAGCCACGCCATGTTTTTTCCGAGATTTCTCATGGTCTGAAGTCCCTCGGTGTCCTGACGCACCTCTTCGGGGCTGTTGCCGTGGACCATGTTCCAGTAGCTTGAGGAGACCAGAGGCATATTGGATATGGTGAAGTACTTGTTCATAACGTCGAGGGACGCAGTCGTTCCGGCAC